>NZ_LNQO01000001.1:0-465275 GCF_001456905.1 Gordonia sp. SGD-V-85 | reverse complement strand
GGCGGTGATCGGCGAGAAGTTCCTGGCGATGATCGACGAACGCTCCTGTCCGCGTCCCGAACCCGACGGGGCCGACGACCGCCGTGATGTCGGGCAGCGTCGTGCGGACGGGTTGGAGCTACTGCTCGATCAGGCCGCGATCGGTGCGGCGATGACCACCGCAGGTGCACCCCGCACTCAGGTAGTGGTGACCATCCCCGCTGATGGTGTGGGCCCGGCGATTCTGCCGTGGGTGGGCGCGGTCACGGCATCGACGGCACGTCGGTTGTCGTGTGACGGCGGGGTCGCCGAGATCGTCCTCGACGACGAGGGGGTGCCGCTGCGGATGGGGACGACGAAGCGGTTGTTCCCGCATCATCTGCGTCAGGCGATCGTCGTGCGGGATGTGTGTTGCGTGAAATGCGGTGCACCAGCGGCGCATACGCAGGTGCATCATCTGGTGCCATGGGCTGACGGCGGACCGACTGATCTGGACAACGGGTGTCTACTGTGTCAGCGCTGTCATACCCAGGTGCATCATCATGGGTGGGAGGTGGTGATGGGCCCTGATCGTCATCCGTGGTTGATCCCACCGGCCGATATCGACCCGCGGCGTCTACCTCGGCCGGCTTACAACCGGCGCACCATGCGCCTGGACGACGCCCTCGTCTGACCTCACCCCGCCCCCACCAGACCCTCCGGCGTCGACACCGACCGACGCCACACGACCTTTGACAACTCCACAGTGTTCAACAAGCCCTGGCCGCCGGGGTCTGGTGGCAAAAATCTCTTGCGCGTTGCGCAATTTCGCTCCGAGATCCCGGTGGGCGGGGGCGATCGGTCTCGGAACGAGGTCGACAGGTCCAGCCCGCTCTCACCGCCTCGGAAGGGCGCGCCTAAGCCGACGGCGTCAGCGTCCAGCCGGCAGCTGCGGTCCGCTGGTTCCAGAACTCGGTGTATCGCCCACCGCGGGTGAGCAGTTCGTCGTGGGTGCCGATGTCGTCGACGCCGCCCTGATCGTCGAGCACGACGATCTGGTCGGCGGCGATCACGGTGGACAGCTTGTGCGCGATGACCAGCACCGTGCTGCAGTCGGCGAGCCGGCGGATGGATTCCGCGACGTGGGACTCGTTCTCGGGATCGAGAGCGCTGGTCGCCTCGTCGAACAGCACGATCGGCGCGTCCTTCAGCAGGGCGCGTGCGATCGAGACTCGTTGCCGCTCACCGCCGGACAGGGCCGAACCGCCCTCACCGACGACGGTCTGCCAGCCATCGGGCAGCCGGTCGACGATCGAGGTGACCCCCGCGGTCTCGGCGGCTGCTCGGATCTCGTCGTCGGTCGCATCTGGCCGTCCGAGTTTGATGTTCTCCCACAGGGTGTCGTCGAAGAGGTAGACGTCCTGGAACACCTGGGACAACTGGCCCATGAGTGCACCGGTCTCCTGCTCCCGCACGTCGACGCCGCCGACCTTCACGACGCCGCCGTCGACGTCGTAGAACCGTGCGATGAGACGGAAGATCGTCGACTTACCCGACCCCGACGGGCCGACGAGTGCAGTCATCGTGCCGGGGCGGGCTCGCAGGGACACATCGCGCAGGACCTGCGCGCCGGTCTCGTACCCGAAAGCGACACCGTCGAGTTCGACAGCACCCGGTTCGGTGATCGGCGTGGGTTGATCGGGGGTGGGCATCCGGTCGGTGTCGAGCACCCCGGTGATGCGGTTGATCTCGTCGGTGGACATGCGCAGCGTCGAACCGAGTTCGGCGAGTTCGCCGATCGGGCCGAAGAAGCGGGCCGCGAGGCCGAAGACGGCGATCAGCAGGGCCGGCTCGATGTGGCCCGCCACGGCCAGCCCCGCGCCGAGCGCGAGCACGGCACTGAAGACGACCTGCACCGACAGTCCGTTCAGCAGGATGCCGAGGATCGAGCGCCAGAGCATCGACTTGCCCACGCGTGCTTGTTGTCCGAGTGCGTCGGCGAGCGGCTTGTGCGCGGAGTCCGAGTCGCCGAAGGCCCGCAGCACCGCCTGGCAGCGGGCGAACTCCAGGACCCGGTTGTTGACCTTGACGGCCTCGGCACGCTTACGGCCCTCGGACTTCGCGAGGAACGAACTCGACAGCTTGCCGACGTACATCAGCAGCAGCGTCCCTGCGACCATCAGAAGACCGATGCGCCAGTCGAAGAAGCAGATACCGATGACGACCACGACGGAGCTCACCATGTTGACGACGACCGGGGTGATGTAGTGCGCGCCGGTACTGCCCACGAACATCGTTCCCTTGACCGCGATCTGGGAGACGTCACCGACGCGGTCGCGGGTGAACCAGCCGAGCGGCAGCGTGACCATGTGATCGCCGAGACGGTGGTGCAGCATGCGCATCGCGTAGAGCGCCATCGTCATGCCCTTGAGCGACTGCACGTAGGCACTGACCGCACAGATGGCGACCAGAACGGCCAACGGCCACAACCACATCGCGGCGGCGGAGAGGTCACCGGTCAGCAGGTGTTCGACGATCGGGACCAGGGTCAGCATCGCCAGCCCCTGCGCGACGCCGTAGACGACCACCCAGGTCAGGAAGACGACCATCCGGGCACGTTCGGAACCCAGGATCGTATAGAAACCGCGGATCATCGTGCCGCCTCGCTGCTCGTGACCGCGCCCCGCGCGATCTCCTCGTCCTGCCTTGTGGTCCCGGCCTCGTAGGAGGCCCACATCGACGCGTACAACCCGCCGCGGGCAACCAGTTCGTCCTGCCGGCCCTGTTCGACGACCCGACCCCGATCCAGGACGACGATGTTGTCCGCGTGCGTGATCGAGCCCAGACGGTGCGCGATGACGAGCACCGTGCGCCCGACCATCAACGCGCCGATGGCCTGCTGGATCTGCGCCTCCGACTCCGGGTCGGCGAAGGCGGTGGCCTCGTCGAGGACGAGGATCGGGGTGTCGGCGAGCAGGGCCCGCGCGATCGAGACACGTTGCGCCTCACCGCCGGAGAAGTGCGCCCCGTCGCCGACCACGGTGTCGTAACCGTCGGGCAGCTCCAGGATGCGGTCGTGGATCTGGGCGGCGCGGGCGGCGTCGTAGACCTGCTCGTCACTCGCGTCCGGACGGCCGAGCCGGATGTTGTCGCGCACCGACATCGTCAGCAGCTGCACGTCCTGGAGCACGAACCCGACGTGGCGATAGAGCTCGGTGGGCGCGATGTCGCGGACATCGACCCCACCGATGCGCACCGCACCGGAGTCGGAATCGCCAAAGCGGGGCAGCAGCGTCGCAAGCGTCGACTTACCGCTTCCCGACGGCCCGACGAGAGCGGTCACGGTTCCCTCGGCCAGTTCGACACTGACCCCGTCGAGCGCCTTCACCCCGGACGGGACTCCGAGGCGCGGCGGGTAGGTGAAGTGCACGTTCTCGATCCGCACATCGTGCCCGGCGGGCACCTGGGGGTTCTCCGGAACCGTCAGCTCCGGTTCGGCGAGCAACGAGGCGATACGCAGGGCGGCGGCCGAGGCCTGCTGACGGGTGTGCACCGCGGTCGAGACCGTGAGCAGCGCGGTCGGCAACACCATCGCGATCAGCGTCGACCCGACGAGTTCGATCGGTTGGACCCACCCGTTGTCGACGAGCCAGTACCCGACTCCGAGGTTGACCAGCAGGATCAGCGGCGCGCTGATCAGGACGGTGGTGACCGCCTGTACGCGGAGCATCGGCCCCATGTAGCCGGCGAAGTCGTCGTTGAACTCGTCGGCGGCATCGACGAACCGCCGGTGTGCCTTGCCGGTCTGCCCGAAGGTCTTCACGACGGCGACGCCCGAGATGAACTCGACGATGGTGGCGCTGATCCGCGCGACGCCCTTGTCCATCTTCTCCATCTCGGTCGTGAGGTCCCGAGCCATGTAGGAGTAGGTCAGCGCGTACAGCGGCACCGTCGCGATCGCGAGCAGCCCCAGGCGCCAGTCCAGGTAGAAGCAGTAGATCAGCGCGAAGATCGGCGACAGCATCGCGGCTGTGGCCTCGACGGTCGCGTGCGCGACGAGATAGTGCAGGTCGGCGACATCGTTCTGCACCGACTTGCGGACCGCACCCGAGCTGGTCCGGCTGAACCACCCCAGCGGCAGCCGACCCAGCTTGTCCGCGATGCGGATTCGAAGTTGCGCCTGGAGATCGAGATCGGCGAAGTGGGTGATCGCCAGTGCGAGGAAGCTGAAGGCGGCGCGAGCGCCGAGCCCACCGACCACCAGCCACACGACCAGCCAGACGCGCCCGGAGTCGACCGGTCCCGGTTCGAGCAGGATGCGCCCGAGTTCGACGATCCCGATGAACGGCACCACCGTGGCGGCGGAGGCGAAGATCTGGACGAACTGGGCCAGCAGCGTGCGCTTCTTCACCGGGGCCAGGACGTCGGCGAGGGCAGCGGCTTTCGCCTTGGACTCGGATCTGGCCTGAGCGCGCGCGGCTTTCGGATCGTCGGGTTCGACGTCGACGTCGGAGACTGGTGCCGGCGCGGCCACATCGGTTCCGCCAATTGTCATACGCGCACAATAACGGCCAGACGTTGGGAAAGGAAAGCTACCCTAACTTCGACGCGCGTGGTCAGCGCGGCAGGATGCCGTCGAGGACCACCGACAGGTACTGATCGGCGATCGAGTCGACCGTCATCGAGCCCCCGGGCCGATACCACCGCACGGCGACCCACACGGTGTCGCGCATGAAGCGATAGACGAGTTCGACGTCGAGATCGGCCCGGAATTCCCCGTTTTCGACGCCGCGCTGCAACACCGACTGCCACAGCTGCCGGAACTCGACGTTCAGTTCGGAGATATAGGCGAAACGTTCCTGGCCCGAGAGACGCTTCGCCTCGTCCTGGTAGATCGCCACCGCGTTGCGTTCGGCATCGATCGACTCGAACGACGCGATGACGAGCCCCCGCAGGGTCTCGGTCGCCGACTTGCTCGACGCCGCGATCTGCCGGTAGCGAGCGAACAGGTCGTCGAGGAAACCCCGCAGGATCTCGTCGACCATCGACTCCTTCGAGTCGAAATGGTGATACAGACTCCCAGAGAGGATTCCGGCCGCGTCGGCGATGTCCCGGACCGTCGTCGAGCGCAGCCCTTGCTCGGCGAACATGCGCCCGGCGGTCGCCAACAACTCGTCCCGGCGCGACGAACGAGTCGGCGCGTCGGCGGTACTCGCAGCGGTCCGGCCGTTCGCGTCGATCCTGGTCTGACCTCGTGGTGACAAGCGCATCCTCCTGGAAGAGTGTGCGCTCACCCTAGCAAGCGCTTGGCCGGGACCGTCGGACGACGATCCCGGCCAAGACGACCGATGTTATGCGCCGAGGCGCTTGCGCACCTTCTTCATGGCGCGGTTGTTGAAGAACTTCCACAGCTTCAGCTGGTTGTTGGTCAGCCTGGTGTCCTTGGGCAGGAACGGTGGCGACATCATCTCGGCAACGCTGACCGGCAGCGTCGAGAACGCGACGGCCCGAGCATGGCTGAAGGTCTCGAAACCGGTGCGGCCGTGATACCCGCCCATTCCGCTGTTACCGACGCCGGCGAACGGCAGTTCGCCACTGAACAGGTGGATGGCGAAGTCGTTGCCGTTGATCGAACCACTGCGGGTGTTGTCGGCCAGCTTCTGGAACCGCTCGTTCTGATCGCCGCACCAGTACATGGTCAGCGGATGCGGGTGCGAGCCGATCTGGCTGATGACCTCGGACAGGTCGCGGTAGGGGTACACGGTCAGCACCGGACCGAAGACCTCGTCCTCCTCGATCCTCATGCCCGCCTTGACGCCGGTGAGCAGCGTCGGCGGAATCTTGCGGCGTTCGGCGTCCGGCAGCGGTTCGCCGCCGGGGATCACCTGACGCTTGGTGGCGCCGAGCTGCTCGGCGTCGTCGATGAGCCCGAGGATCCGCTCGTAGTTCTTCTGGTTGATCGTCGACGTGAACTGCTCGTTGTCGATGATCGTCGGGAAGTTCTCGGTCCACCGCGCGACGACCTTGTCGGTGAACTCGCCGAGCTTGGCCTCGGGGACGAAGACGTAGTCCGGGCACAGGCACACCTGGCCGCCGTTGACCATGCGGGCGTCGGCGAGCATCGTCGCGGCTTTGTCGATGTCGGCGTCGACGTCGACGACGGCCGGGTTCTTGCCGCCGAGTTCGAGGGTGACCGGGATCAGGTTCTTCGCGGCCTCCTGGGCCACCGAGGCGCCCACACCGGGTGAGCCGGTGAAGAACATGTGGTCGACCTTGAGCTTGGCGAAATCCGATCCGGAGCCGTGCTTGGAGGTGGCGATCGCCAGCTCCTCGATCGAAAAGTAGTTCGGTGCGTGCTTCGCGATCACGTCGGTGGTCTTCGCGGTCACCGACGACGGTCGCATGATGACCCGGTTACCGGCGGCGAACGCCGAACCCGCGGGCACGACCGTCAGCTGCAGCGGGAAGTTCCACGGCCCCATGATGCCGACGACGCCCAGCGGGTCGTGGCGGATGCTCTGCTTGTACCCGAGCAGGCCCTGCACCTTCGCGACCTTCGACTCGGCCATCCACTCCTTGACCCCGCGACGCTGGTGGGCGAGGTCGATCATGCAGCCGGCCACATCGGCGGCGAGCGAGAGCTCGCGCGGGCGGGCACCGAAGTCCTCGGCCAGCGCGGCGGCGATCTCGTCGGCGTTGTCGAGGAGCAGGGCTGCAAGCCGCGTGATGCGGTCGATGCGCGTGTCGGCGTCGGGGATCCCGTCGCGCAGGAACGCCGCGCGCTGGATCTCGACCAGTTCGGTCAAACTATGCGCTTCCGACGAGACGCCACGCGTCGCGCCGGTGGCGCCGGTGCTGGTGTGCTCAGCAGGCTTGGTCATCGAGATCCCCTCAGCTAGGTCGTGCTGCACCTGACGTGCGGCGGTTGGAACGAAATGGTCCGCGTGTGCCACACAATAGTATGCGCCAGATCACACCCGTATGTGGGCACGCCTGTTGTCAGAATGGTACGGCCTCGAGAGGGGAACGTCGAGGGGCGAACTGTGGCCCTCAGGCAGCAGAGGTGGTGACTCTCAGCCGAGCCGCTCGATGATCGTGACGTTGGCGGTCCCGCCGCCCTCGCACATCGTCTGGAGTCCGTAGCGGCCGCCGGTGCGCTCGAGTTCGTTGAGGAGGGTCGCGAACAGCTTGGCGCCGGTGGCGCCGAGGGGGTGACCGAGTGCGATGGCGCCACCGTTGGGGTTGACCTTCGCCGGGTCCGCGCCGGTCTCCTTGAGCCACGCGAGCACGACCGGCGCGAACGCCTCGTTGATCTCGACGACGTCGATGTCGTCGATGGACATGCCGGTCTTGTCGAGGGCGTACTTGGTGGCCGGGATCGGCGCGGAGAGCATCATCACGGGGTCGTCGCCGCGCACGGACAGGTGGTGGATGCGGGCTCGCGGTGTCAGATTGTGTTCCTTCAGCGCGCGTTCGGAGACGACGAGGGTCGCCGACGACCCGTCGGCGATCTGCGAGGCGACGGCCGCGGTGAGCCGGGAACCATCGGCGAGGACCTGCAGGCCGGCCATCTTCTCCATCGAGGTCTCGCGCGGGCATTCATCGACGACGCAGTCACCGAGGGCGACGTTTTCGTTGTCGAACTTGCCGTCGGCGATCGCGGCCCGGGCCCGCTCGTGCGACTGCAGCGCCCAGCGCTCCATGTCCTCGCGACTGATGTCCCACTTCTTCGCCATCATGTCGGCGCCGAGGAACTGCGAGATCTGCGCGTCGCCGAAACGTTCCTGCCAGCCGGCGGATTCGGCGGTGGGCGTGGTGAATCCGAACTCCTTGCCCGAGATCATCGCCTGCGAGATCGGGATGGCGCTCATGTTCTGCAGGCCGCCGGCGACGACGATGTCCTGGGTTCCGCTCATGATGCCCTGCGCTGCGAAGTGGATGGCCTGCTGGCTGGACCCGCACTGCCGGTCGACGGTGGTGCCGGGCACCTCGAGCGGGAGACCGGCTGCGAGCCATGCGGTCCGGGCGACGTTGCCCGCCTGGCCACCGATGGTGTCGAGGCAGCCGAACACCACGTCGTCGACGGCCGCGGGGTCGATGCCGGTGCGCTCGACGAGTGCGGAGATGATGTGGGCGCCGAGATCGGCGGGGTGGGTCTTGGCGAGCGAGCCGTTGCGCTTGCCGACCGGGGTGCGGACGGCGTCGACGATGTAGGCCTGGGGTGTGGTCATGGTCGGTGCTCCTTGAATCGGTAGAAGTCGTTGGCGGTCAAGCACGCTGGCTGGAGATCGAGACGACCTCGCCGGTGAGGTAGGTGGTGTAGTCGCTGGCCAGCATCGCAACGGTCGCGGCGACCTCCCAGACCTCGGCCGCGCGCCCGTAGGCCTCTCGGGAGGCGAGTTCGTCGAGGAGGTCGTCGCTCGTGACCTTGGCCAGGAACGGGTGTTTGGCGATCGACGGCGCGATCGCGTTGATGCGCACCCCGACGTCGGCGGCTTCAAGTGCCGAACAGCGGGTCAGGGCCATCACCCCGGCCTTCGCCGCAGCGTAGTGCGCCTGTCCGCGCTGGGCCCGCCAGCCGAGGACAGAGGCGTTGTTGACGATCACGCCGTTGTGCTCGACCGAGCCGAAATACCGCAGGGCTGCGCGGGTGGCGCGGAATGTACCGGTGAGCGTGATGTCGAGGACACGATCCCATTCCTCGTCGGTCATCTCGGCGACCGGGGTCTCGCCGCCGAGCCCGGCATTGTTGACCAGTACGTCGATACGTCCGAGTTCGGTTGCGGCATCGGCGATCAGCGCGTCGACCTCCGCGGTGACCTGCACATTGCAGGTGCGCTGGGTGACCGTGCGCTCCGGGAATTCCGCCGACAGCTTCTCGGCGGCCTCACCGAGGCGTCGTTCATGCCAGTCGCTGATGAGCACATCCGCGCCTTCGAGCAACGCACGCCGGGCCGACGCGAAGCCGATTCCCGTTCCGGCGGCGGCGGTCACCACGACCTTCTTGCCCAGCAGCAGGCCGTGCCCGGCGATCTCGGCAGGCGGTGTGGCCAGCGGCGAGACCGCTCGGCCGGCCGCCCGGGCCCCGTTGACGTCGACTCCGGTCATCTCAGCGTGCCTCTCGGGGTAGGCCGAGCACGCGCTCGGCGATGATGTTGCGCTGCACCTCGTTCGAGCCGCCGTAGATGGTGTCGGCGCGGGTGAACAGGTAGAGCCGTTGCCATTCGTCGAGTTCGACGTTCTCCGGGTCGGCGATGTCGTTGGCCTCGCCTTCGGCGGTCGCGGCCGGCCCGATCAGCGACGGTGCGCCCACGACGTCCATCGCGAGCTCACCGAGGTCGCGATGCCAGTTGGCCCACAACAACTTCGAGACCGAGGCCGCACCCGCTTGCGAGGTCACGTCCCCGTCCAGCGTCCGCTGGGCGTGGGCGCGCATGACCATCAACCCGATATCCGCCCGAGCCAGCCGCGACGCGATCTCCGGGTCGTCCAGCGCGCCGTTGGCTCGCGCGAGATCGGTGAGATTGCCCAGCTCGCGCGCGAATCCGACCTGCTGACCCAGCGTCGACACCCCGCGCTCGAACTGCAGCAGCCCCATCGCCACCTTCCAGCCGTCGCCCGGGTCACCGACGATGAGATCGGCATCGGTTTCCGCGTCGTCGAAGAACACCTCGTTGAATTCTGAAGTGCCGGTGAGCTGTTGGATCGGGCGGACGGTGACGCCCGGTTGGTCGAGCGGCACCAGCAGGAAACTCAGTCCGGCATGGCGCGACGATCCCTTCTCGGTACGCGCGATCACGAACACCCACTGCGCCACGTGGGCGAGCGAGGTCCAGATCTTCTGGCCGTTGATGATCCACTTGCCGTCTTCGAGCCGCGCCGACGTGGACACGCCCGCGAGGTCCGATCCGGCGCCCGGCTCGGAATAACCCTGCGACCACAACTCGGTGACATCGACGATGCCGGGCAGGAAACGCCGCTTCTGCTCGTCGGTCCCGTAGGCGATGAGCGTGGGGCCCAACAGTTCCTCGCCCAGATGATTCACGCGCGCAGGTGCGTTTGCACGTGCGTACTCGCGATGGAAGATGATGCGCTGTTCGAGCGTCGCACCACGACCGCCGTACTCGACCGGCCAGCCGATGCAGGTCCACCCGGCGCGCGCGAGGTGACGATCCCATTCGAGGCGCTCGGCGAAGAACTCGTGTTCGCTGCCCGGCCCCCCACGACCCTTCAGATCGGCGAAGTCGCCAGCGAGGTTCTCGTCGAGCCACGCACGCACCGCGGCCGCGAACTCGGTGGTGGCGTTCGGTGTCGATTTCGCCCATTCACCCAGGTCGACGGCACGATCGGCGAGATTCGTCGTGGTCATGGGCGCTAGCATAACGCACCAAGCAAGTGCTAGGTTGGGCGCATGGCGCAGACCCCACTGCACGAGGTCCTCCCCACGCCCACGACCCCGGCCGCACTGCGCCGGGCGGCGCAGACCTGGCCCGACCGTATCGCTCTCGTCGACGGTCAGTGGCAGTCTTCGACGCATCCGCGGATCGAGTCGACCTGGACCCGTCTCCACGAGTCCGTCCGGGATTTCGCGGCAGCGTTGGTGGCCTCGGGTATCGAGGCCGGCGACCGGGTCGCCATCTGGTCGCCGAACAGCTTCCACTGGCCGATTGCGGCGCTCGGGATCCACTACGCCGGTGCGACGCTCGTCCCCTTGAACACGCGCTACACCGCGGGCGAGGCGATCGAGATCATCGAACGGTCCGGGGCCCGGGCCGTCGTCGTGTCCGGCGAGTTCCTCGGTGCCGATCATGCGGCCGAGTTGTTGCGCGATCACCGCGCCACGATGCCCGACGTCGTGATCCGGGTGTCGCTCACGGACGACGCCGCCCCGCTCGACGGTGCCGTCGACTGGGATGAGTTCCTCAGTCGGGCGGCAACCCCCGACGCACTCGCCGAAGCCGACCGACGCGCCGATGCCGTCTCACCCGACGATCTCTCCGACATCCTCTTCACCTCCGGCACGACCGGAAAGTCGAAGGGTGTGCTGGCCACCCACCGGCAGACCCTGACCGGCTCGTACGGCTGGGGCGCGAACGCCGGCCTGGGCCCGGACGACCGCTACCTGATGGTCAATCCCTACTTCCACACCTTCGGCTACAAGGCGGGCATCCTGCCGAGCGTGCTGTTCGGCGTGACCATGCTGCCGCTCGCCGTCTATTCACCGGACCAGGCGATGAAACTCGTGTCCGACGAACGCGCGACGGTCTTCCCGGGCGCGCCCACCATCTTCCAGACCATCCTCGACGACCCGAAGCGGGCCGACCACGACCTCTCCAGCCTGCGGATCGTCATCACCGGTGCCGCGATCGTGCCCGTCGTCCTCGTCGAACGCCTGCAACACGACCTGGGCGTCGACACCGTCATCACCGCCTACGGCCTGACCGAGGCGAGCGGCTTCGTCTCGACGTGCACCCCCGACGACGACGATGCGACGGTTGCCAACACCTGCGGACGTGCGTTCCCGGGTATGGAGATCACGCTCTCCGACGACGGTGAGGTGCTGGCGCGCGGAGACATGGTGATGGTCGGCTACCTCGACGACCCGGAGGCCACCGCCGCGACGATCGACGCCGACGGGTGGCTGCACACCGGCGACATCGGGACCCTCGACGAGCGCGGCAACCTCAAGATCACCGACCGGCTCAAAGACATGTACATCTGCGGCGGGTTCAACGTCTACCCCGCGGAGATCGAGCAGACCCTCGCGCGGCTCGACGGTGTCACCGAGTCCGCGGTCGTCGGCGTGCCCGACGACCGGCTCGGCGAGGTCGGCCGCGCCTACCTGACGGTCCGGGCGGACGCCGACCTCGACGAGGCGCAGGTCATCGCGTTCGCCAAGGAGCACCTCGCCAACTTCAAGATCCCCCGGTCGGTGGTCTTCGTCGACGAGTTCCCCCGCAACGCGTCGGGCAAGATCCTCAAGCGCAACCTCACCTGACCCCAGGATTTCGTAGCACCAATGCGCGCTATTCACCTACTGACGCTACGAAATTCGGGGCTGGGAACCGGCCGGACGTGCGGTGCGTCCAAGTGTGTATGACCGACGACCTGCGCGCCATGATCGCTTCCCACGACGGCGTCTTCACCACGCATCAGGCACACTCGCACGGGGTGTCGGCCGACGGCATCCGGCATCGGGTTCGGACCGGACAGTGGGTCCGGGTCACGCGAGGTGCCTTCCGGGTGGCCGACCGGACGGTCGACGATCGGATGCGGATGCGGCTCGCCGTACTCCAGACCGGACCGGGCGCAGCCCTGGCCGGCGCCGCAGCCGCGTGGTGGCACGGCCTCGTCAGCCGGGTTCCGGATGTCCCGGTCGTGGTGGCACCGCACGGCCGGCACGGGACCCGCGTCGAGGATGCGACCGTGTGGCACCGTACCGTCGCGCCTCGCGATCTGACCGAGGTCGACGGGCTGACGGTGACCGGCCTCGAGTTGACGGTGCTCGACGCCTCGGTGGCGCTGGGGGTGAAGGTGATGGACTCCGCGCTGCCGAACAAGAAGGTGACCGTCGCGGCCCTCGACACGGTCCAGCGCCGCAACGCGGGTCGTCGGGGTTCGCCACGCGCGCGGGCGATGCTGGAGGCGATGTCGTCGGGCGCGAGGTCGGAGGCGGAGCGGATCACCGCGAAGCTACTCGAGGGCAGCGGGTTCACGGGGTGGTCGGCCAACACGCCGGCGTGTGGCTACGTCCTCGACTTCGCGTTCGAGGCGTCGAAGATCGCCATCGAGATCGATGGGATGGCTTTCCATAGTGACGCCGTCGCATTCCAGCGAGACCGCACCCGACAGAACGACCTCGTCAGATCCGTACAGCCCTACGACGGAAATCCGTAGCGTAGATGCGGATTTAGCGCGTATCCGCGCTACGAAATCCCGGTCAGGAGCGGGGCTTCACCAGCGGGAACAGGATGGTGTCGCGGATGCCGAGGCCGGTGAGGGCCATCAGCAGGCGGTCGATGCCCATGCCGGTGCCGGTGGTCGGGGGCATGCCGTACTCCATCGCGGCGAGGAACTCCTCGTCGAGGACCATCGCCTCGTCGTCGCCGGCGGCGGCGAGGCGGGCCTGGTCGGCGAAGCGCTCACGCTGGATGACGGGGTCGACGAGTTCGGAGTATCCGGTCGCCAGCTCGAAGCCGCGTACGTAGAGGTCCCACTTCTCCACGACGCCAATCCGCGACCGATGTGCGCGGACGAGCGGCGAGGTCTCGACCGGGAAGTCGCGTACGAAGACCGGGCGGTCCAGCTTCTCGCCGACCATGTGCTCCCAGAGTTCCTCGACGAGCTTGCCGTGCCCGTATCCCTTGTCCTTCGGGATCTCGAGGCCGACGCGCGCCGCGATGGCCAGCAGCTGCTCGACGGTGGTCTCCCCGTCGGCGCCGGCCGGGACGATCTGCTCGCCCAGCGCCTCCGACAGCGACGGGTACATCTCGAGTGCGGTCCACTCGCCCGAGAGGTCGTAGGTGGAACCGTCCGGCATGGTCGGGGTCTGGGTGCCGAGCGCCGCCTGCGAAACCTCTTGCACCAGTTCGCGGATCATGACAGCGGAGTCGTCGTAGGTGCCGTAGGCCTGATAGGTCTCGAGCATCGCGAACTCCGGAGAGTGCGTGGAGTCGGCACCCTCGTTGCGGAAGTTGCGGTTGATCTCGAAGACGCGCTCGATGCCGCCGACCACACAGCGCTTGAGGAACAGCTCCGGTGCGATGCGCAGGAACAGATCGATGTCGAAGGCGTTGGAGTGCGTGACGAACGGTCGCGCGGCCGCCCCACCGTGCAGGGTCTGCAGCATCGGGGTCTCGACCTCGAGGAAACCCCGACGGCCCAGCGCCGCACGGAGTTCGGCGATCACCGAGATCCGGGTGCGGGCGATGCTGCGGGCCTCCGGGCGCATGATGAGGTCGACGTAGCGCTGCCGGACGCGAGTCTCCTCGTTCATGTCCTTGTGCGCGACGGGCAACGGCCGCAACGACTTCGACGCCATCTGCCAGCCGTCGGCCATCACCGAGAGTTCGCCGGTGCGCGAGCTGATGACCTCGCCCGAGATGAACACGATGTCCCCGAGATCCACCTCGGACTTCCACCGCGCCAGCGCTTCCTCGCCGACGCCGTTGAAGCTGACCATCGCCTGCAGCTGCGTGCCGTCGCCCTCCTGCAGCGTGGCGAAGCACAGCTTGCCTTTGTTGCGCAGGAAGATCACGCGTCCGCTCACGCCGACGTGCTGTCCGGTCTCGGTACCGGCCTCGAGGTCGGGGTAGGCGGCGCGGATCTCACCGAGGCTGTGGGTGCGCGGGATGGCGACCGGGTAGGCCTCGCGACCCTCGGCCAGGATCCGCTCACGCTTCTCGCGGCGGATGCGCAACTGCTCGGGCGTCTGCTCGTCGGTCGCTTCGGGGGTGGCGGTGCTGGTCGGGCTGTCACTCACCCCACGCACCCTATCGGGGCCGGTCATCGACTCCAACTCACTGCCTCGCGGTGACCGCGGACACAACCGGGTCGCGCTGGGCGGGTTCAGCTCTCGTGGGCGGAGATGACAGCGAGGTCGTCGGGCCGAATCCGACCGTTGACCCGTGCCGACCGCATCCGACGGTGCCCGCCGACGACGAACACCGCGCCGTGCACCCCGCGCGCCTGCAGGTGCCAGGCGAGCCATTCGGCCTCGTGCCCGTCCTCGCTGACGAGGATCCATCGTGATTCCGGCCGGGCGACGCGCAGTGAGTCCGGGGTGTCCGGCGTGAGCCGGTCGAGAACCTCGACGGCGTCGATGGCCAGGGCCCCGAACAGTGCGCCGTCGAGCTGACGGCGCCGGTGGGAGCGGACGTCGACGGGGGTGGCACCGGCGGCGACGGCGAACGCGTAGTCCTCGACCCGCAACGACAGCGGCGCAGACGGGGCCGGGGCGACGGTCGGCGGTACAGCGGCAAACACCGAAGCAGGGGCAAACACCGAACCGGTGGAAGAAGGACGAACGGAAGAAGCAACCGAAGCGGTCATGAGAGGGGGTCCTCAGGTGATCGAGATCGAGCGGGGAGCGCGAAGGAGGGCAGCCGCAGACGCGGTACTAGCCCTGACAACACTCCCGACAGCTCGTGATCACGGCGACGAGTATGCCACAGCACACCCGCACCGGCCAGGCCCCGACCCGACCGAGGTCGTCACACCGACGTCACACTTCCGGCGGCTGCCACCGCTGCACGCGTCGCATCTGCGCGTTCAGGACGGCGTCGGGCGTCATGCGCAGTGCGAGGTCGCGCGCCCAGACCGCGGGGCCGGCACGCAGTTGCCCGACCCTGCCGATCATCGACGCCTGCCGCACGATCCGCTGGGTCCGCGGGCGTCGGAGCCGGTCGTAGGTGCGCAACGCCTCGTCGAGGTCACCGCGGCCGTGCCGGCGTACCAGCGCCGTCAGGGTGGCCGCGTCCTCCATCGCCTGGTTGGCACCTTGACCCAGGTTCGGGGTCATCGCGTGCGCGGCGTCGCCGATGAGAACACTCGCGCACCCCCGGCCCGCTCTGACGAACGTGGGCAGCGGCTTGGCGAGCTCCTCGATCGGCAGGTATCCGACGGTCGCCGGATCGGTGGCGTCGAGCAACTCCCCGATCGGTCGATGCCACCCCGAAAACCGTTGCCGCACTGCATCGAGCCCGCCCGCCGAGTCGCCCCCGTCGTCCGACACCGAGGCGAACCAGTAGACATGCCCGTCGGGCAGGGGCGCGATCCCGAAACGCGCCCCACGTCCGGTCGTCTCCCCGGCCGCGTCGACCGACACCGGGGTCGTCGTGATGGCCCGCCACGCGGAGTAGCCACATCGCCGGACGCCCGGGTCCTCGACGACCGCGGCACGCACCCGGCTGCGCAGACCGTCGGCGCCGACGATCAGGTCGCAGTCACCGATCTCGGTGCCGTCGGACAGTCGCACGAGACCGCGGTCGGGCACGGCGTCATCGACGCCGGAACCCGTCCTGATGTCCACGACGTCGGCCGCGGCGGCGAGGAGGGCCGCGTGGAGATCGGTGCGGCGCACGACGCGCATGTCGGTCAGCGACGCCGGATCGAACCGGCTGAGCCATCGCCCGTCCGGTGTCCGGGTTCCGCTGGTCGGCGGGGTCGGCGCCGCGGCGCCGCCGAGGACCGACCGCATACCCAGCGCCTCGAGTGCGCGGACCCCGTTGCCGAAGATGCTCAGGCCGGCACCCCCGCCGCGCACCTCCGGCGCCCGCTCGACGACCGTCACCCGGGCGCCCGTCGACGCCAGTCCGACCGCGGTACACAGGCCGGCGATCCCGGCTCCCACCACGACGACCTTCATCAGCTTCTTCTCCACATGGAGAAGAAGCTAGCAAATAAACTTCTCCACGTGGAGAAATCAGCCAACGGGTCGACGCGTGATCTGCTGCTCGACACCGGCATCACCCTCATCGGCACCGTCGGGAGCCGGCAGGCGTCGGCACGCGCGGTCGAAGACGCGTCCGGGGTGCCACACGGGAGCGTTCGGCATCATTTCGGCGGTCAGAGCGGTTTTCTCGCGGCTCTCGTCGAGCATGTGTTCAGCGCCGACCGCGCTGCGGAGGGCGAGTCGACCCAGGAGGTGATCGTCCGCTGGTTGGGCACCGACCGCGTCCGCACCAGGGCGCGGTACGAGCTCATGCTCCTGGCGACGCGCGACGAGGACCTGCGACACGTGATTGTCGGGCATCGGGAGCGCTACGTCGACGGACTCGTCTACGGCGGGTTGACCCGTACCGAGGCCCGGCAACTGGTCGCCGCGCTCGACGGCCTCGTTCTCGACGCCCTCCTGCGGAACTCCGACGGCACCGACTCCGACCACGATCCCACTACCCTGCTGCGCGCGTTCCGCTGACGATCCGGGGTCACGTCGTCCCGACGAGTTCGGCGGCCAACGTACGGAGGTGGTCGGCGAGTTCGTCGACGCCGGGCTGCTCCACCGGGAAGTGCCCGCACCCGGTCAGCAGATGGATCTCGGCGCGCGCCGCGATCCGTCGCGCGAAGCGCACACTGACCTCCGGCGGCGTCCACGAGTCGGCCGCCGGATGGACCAGCAGCACCCGTGGACCCCGGTACTCCTCAGGGGGCGGCACCTCATGCGTCATCAGGTCCGCCAGGAACCCCAGCGACACTGACGATCCGGCACCGAGACGGTCGTCGACGCAGGCCCGGGACAGGTCCGGGTCGCGACTCATCGCCGACATCGGCGCCACCCATCGGATCGGAAACCGCATCCGGGCGAGCACCCCGACGCGGGCGAGCACCGGCATCAGCGGGGTGAGGCGACCGAGCGCCGGCGTGCGCGCGACCGCTCGACGCGCATCGGGATCCCCGGCCAGATCGAGCAGGCAGGTCGCGACGACCGCGGCCACCCGTCCGGTCCGGCTCGCGACCTCGTAGGCGAGCATCCCGCCGAGACTCGCCCCCAGCACGATGAGCGGACGCGGATCGTCCTCGGTCTCGGTCGTCACGAGATCGCAGATCAGATCGACCCAGTCCTGGTAGCGGACCCTCCCCGGATCGGCCACCCGCGTACGTCCGTACTGCGGCAGATCGGGGGCGAGCACCTCGACCCCCTCGTTCGCGAGGATCGCGCCCAGCGGCCAGACCAGGGCACTGTGTCCGCCACCGCCGTGCAGCAGCAACACGCGCAGCGGTGCCGCGCTCGGGCGCGCCCGCAGGATGTGGACGTCGACCTCCCCGCAGGCCCGGCCGGAGCTCGACGGCCAGGTCCACCAGGTGGATTCGGCCGCGACCCCGGCGGCGACGGACCGCCACGGCTCGGGCAGGAACCGAAGGTAGGATTCGGGGGTTCCGGATCGGCGGATCATGTATCCATCGTCGAACCGGCGGCGGGACTCCACAACTCGCATTTCCCGAGGATCGATCAGATGCGCAAAAGGCCACGGCAACAACGCTCTTCGTTCACCGTCGACACGATTCTCGAGGCGGCCACTCAGCTTCTCGACACCGAGGGCGCGGAGATGACGACCAACCGCATCGCCGAGAAGGCCGGGGTGTCGGTGGGCTCGATCTATCAGTACTTCGGCGACAAGCAGGCGATCTTCGACGAACTGGCGCTCCGCCATCTCGACGCGGCCGCCGGGGCGATGACGGCCGTCCTCGACGACCACCCGCCCGGTTCGTGCCCGTGGCCGGAGGTGCTGCATGCGGTGATCGCGGTCGCGGTCCGCGAGAACTCGACGCACGGCCGCGCCCACGGGCGTCTGCGCGAACTGGCCGACCCGACACGCCTGGCCACGGAGTACACCACCCTGATCGATTCGCTGATCGACCGGTTGAGCGCTCATCTCCTCGCCGACGGCTGGACGGCGCAGTCCGCGGCCGCCGACCTACGGCTCGCCTTCGCGGCCGTCGACGCCCAGATCCACCAGCTGGCCGGTACCGACGTGACCGCCGGCGAACTGACCGACCGCATCACGGCCTACACCGAGGCAGCACTCCGCGCGCACCGATGACACGCCGAATCCCCGTGCCGCCGTTCGGTTCGCCTAGTGTCCCGGGTCGGAAATTCGTTTCATGAGTTCGGCGGTCCAGGTGGATGCATCGCGAGGCGGCGGAGGACGCAGCTACTGGATGTACCTGCGACGACGCCAACGAAGCGAGGCGCCGCCTGGGCGTCGCAATCATCAACGAATTTCCGGCGCGGGACACTAGATCTACTTCCCGCGACGGGGATTCGCCTTGGCCCGCTCGTGAACCAGACGCAGGCCATCCAGGGTCAGGTGCGGGTGATGATCGGTGAGGGAACGACATTCGTCGAACATCAGCGGCGCGAGAAATCCCGTCGCGACCACCGTCACGTCGTCGCCGTCGAATCCCGGGACGGTGTCGCAGACGCGGTCGACCAACCCGTCCACCTGGCCGGCGAAGCCGTACAGGATGCCGGACTGCAACGCTTCGACGGTGTTCTTGCCGAGCACGCTGCGAGGCGGCATCAGCTCGACCTTCCGCATGGTCACGGTGTGCTCCGACAGCGCCTCGACCGCGAGGTTGACGCCCGGTGCGATGGCCCCGCCGAGGAATTCGCCCGTCGCGGAGACAGCGTCGACGACCGTTGCGGTACCGAACGCGACCACGATGCAGGGTCCGCCGAATTCCGTGTGCGCGGCAAGGCAATTGGCGACCCGGTCGGTGCCGACCTCTTTCGGGTTGTCGACCAGGAGGGGAACCCCGGTCCGCACCCCGGGTTCGAGCAGCACGTGTGGCCCGTTGCCGAAGTAGCGCGGCACCATCACGCGCAGTTCGCGCAGGAGCGACGGAACCGTCGACAGCGCACTCACCCCGGTCACCTGCTCGATGTCGTCGCCGAGCATGCCGCGGAACGCCCACGCCAGTTCGTCGGCGGTGTAATGCGGGTCGGTGTGGATTCGCCAATCACGCACCAGGCGCGCGTGATCCCCGACCCCGGCGTACACGCCGAGATGGATGTTGGTGTTGCCGACGTCGACGGTGAGCAGCATCGAAGGTCGTCGCCGCGTCAGAGCGAGGCGTCGGCGAAGACCGGACCGTCGAGGTGACGCGGGTCGAGCAGGCCCGACCCCGCGGGCACGTCGGCCGGATCGTCGCCCGTGGTCACGATGCGGTTCTGCGCGTCGACGAACACCACGTTCGGCGAGTACTCACGCAGCTCGGCCGCATCGAGCATGCTGTAGGCGATGATGATGACCAGGTCGCCGGGGTGAACGAGATGCGCTGCCGCACCGTTGATCCCGATGACACCACTGCCGCGCTCACCGGCGATCGCGTAGGTCACCAGCCGGGCACCGTTGTCGATGTCGACGATCGTGACCTGCTCACCCTCGAGCAGGCCCGCGGCGTCGAGCAGGTCGGAGTCGATGGTCACCGAGCCGACGTAGTGCAGGTCGGCCTGGGTCACGGTGGCGCGGTGGATCTTCGAGGTCATCATGGTGCGCAACATGGTCATCGTCCCTCTGTCGTGGTTGTGGTGGCATTGGTCCAGGCGATTTCTTCTTCGAGCGCGGCGATCCCGCCGACCGTCACGCCGACGTTGTCGATCAGGCGTGCGCCGCCGAGCCGGGCGGCGACGAGCAGCCGTCCCGCGCCCTTCTCCGGTGGTTCCTCGAGCTGACGCCCGCGCAGGTCCAGGTAGTCGACCTCGATCTCCGGGACCGTGGCGAGCACCGACCGTGCGGCGGCGAGGATGGCTTCGCGTCCGCCTTCGGCCGCGTGGGCCCCCGCGACGAGCGACGCCGAGAGCGTCGTCGCCAGCTCCCGCTGCTCCGGGGTGAGGTAGCGGTTGCGTGACGACATCGCCAGCCCGTCGGACTCGCGGACGGTCGGGACGCCGACGATGTCGACGTCGAGGTTCAGGTCGGTCACCATCTGCTTGATGAGCACCAGCTGCTGATAGTCCTTCTCACCGAAGAACGCCGCATTGGGTCCGACGATGTTGAGCAGCTTGAGGACCACCGTCAGCATCCCGGCGAAGTGTGTCGGCCGCGAGATCCCGTCGAGGATTCGGCCCACCTCGCCCGGGTGCACCGTCGTCTGCGGACCGTTCGGGTACATCGACGACGCGGACGGCGCGAACACCAGCTCGACGCCCAGCGGCTCGAGGAGCGCGAGGTCGGCGTCGAGGGTGCGCGGGTAGGCGTCGAGGTCCTCGCCGGCGCCGAACTGCAACGGGTTGACGAAGATGGACACCACCACCACGGTGTTGCCCTTGGCCTTGGCGGCCCGGACGAGCTGCAGATGGCCGGCGTGCAGGGCACCCATGGTCGGGACGAGCACGACACGTTTGCCCGCGGCCCGCAGCGCGCGGGTGACGCGGCTCAGGGACGCCGGCTCTCGATGCACGGTCATCGTGCCGGCCGAGTAGGTGGGCTGTGCGTCGGACGGGCCGCTCACGCCGTCTCCTCCGCTTGATGTCATCGGTCCTCCAATGCGTCGATCAACGCCTGCGGTGCGTGGCTGTGGTCCGCGGCGCGCCGGGCGAGTGTGCGATATGCCTCGGCGATGCCGTGCGGTCCCGGGCCGGCGGGGACGGTGCGCAGCGCCGCCAGGTGTCGGGCGACCGCGGGCGCGTCACCGCGGGCGACGGGCCCGGTCAGCGCCGATGGGCCGAGTTCCAGCACGTTTCGCAGCGACGCCGCGGCCAACGGCCCGAGGATGCGTTCGGCGAGGCGGTTACCGTGTCCGTCGACGGTCGCGGTGTCACGGCCGGAGTGGTCGATGGCGGCGTTGAGTGCGAGGACCGCGTCGGAGATCAAGGCGATCAGGTGGTTGGCGCCGTGGGCCAGTGCGGCGTGGTAGAGCGTGCGCTCGGCTTCGGCGATCCGCACCGGGTCACCGCCCATTTCCAGCACCAGCGACGACGCGATGGCCTCGCCGACCGCATCGGCGGCGGTGATGGCGAAACAGGCGTTGGTGAGGCGCGCGGTGTCGTCCTCCGAACCCACGAACGTCATCGCCGGATGCAGTGCGATCCCCAGTGCACCGCGGTCGGTCAGCGGTTGCAGCACGGCCACCCCGTGCGCGCCCGCGGTGTGCGCGACGATCGTCCCCGGACGGAGCGAGTCGGACGCCGCGATCTCGTCGACCACGGCGGCGAGCTCGGAGTCGGGCACGCTGACCAGCAGCAACTCGGATCGCGCGACGACCGCGTCGAGGTCGAGGACCTCGGAATCGGGGAGTCGACTCACCGCGCGGGCCCGGGACTCGGGCGACCGCGCCACCACGGCTCCGACCACATGCCCGGCCTTCTCGAGCGCCTCGCCCAGAGCGGTCCCGACGCGGCCGGCGGACACGAGGCCGACGGTGAGGCGAGCGGGCGTCGGCAGATTCGTCATGCCGGGAAACTGGTCGGTGAGACCGGAACGGAGGTGCGAGCCATCGACGAAGGCGTCATCGCCACCGGTTCGCCGTGCCGATGGCATACCGGCATCACCGCTCGGTGAGGTCACCGCTGTCCTCCAGAGTGTCGTTCCAGTCCCGCATCTGCCGAGACGTCCGTCGGATGAGCGGACTCATCGCGGCGGCGTCGGCACGGGTACCAGACGTTGCAGAGCAAGAGTAGGTCCGACACCGCGGCCGGTGCCAACGTCTGTGACAGGTGTCACCTCGAGGTTGTCCGGTCGATCCGCCGGTCGTGCCGACCGATCCACCGAACCACCGGTGACCTGCGCCGACGCGGCGTAGTCTGAGACAGCCGCAGTCCGCCAAGGTTTGCCGGCCCGGACGACATCGACACACCCGCGCACACGAAGGTCCCGCCCATGAGCTTGGAACCGGGCACAGAGTTCGCCGGTTACCGGGTCGTGCGCAGGATCGGTGCGGGCGGGATGGGTGAGGTGTACCTCGTCCGCCATCCCCGGCTCCCGCGCCATGACGTGATCAAGGTCCTCGCCGAGCAGGTGTCGAACGATCCGATCTTCCGAGCCCGGTTCACCCGCGAGGCCGACCTCGCCGCCCAGCTGGACCACCCGTGCATCGTCAGTGTCTACGACCGGGGCGAAGTGGACGGACGACTCTGGATCTCGATGCAGTACGTGCCCGGCACGGACGCCGCGGCATTGCTCGCCACCAGCCCCGGCGGGCTCCCGCTCGCCGACGTCGCGGCCGTGGGCGACGCGATCGGCGCGGCGCTCGATCACGCGCACCGCTCCGGACTGCTCCACCGCGACGTCAAACCGGCGAACATCCTGATCAGCCCCGAGGAGTCCGATCCGCGACTCCCCCAGCACGTCACGCGCCGGCGTATCCGGCTGGCGGACTTCGGGATAGCGCGTCCGACCGACGGTGGTGCCACCTCGCTCACCTCGACGGATCTCGTCATCGGCTCATTCCCCTATTCGTCACCCGAACAGCTCTCGGCCGAGACCCTCGATGCCCGCAGCGACGTCTACTCACTGGCCTGCAGCGTCTTCGAATTGATCGCGGGCACAGTGCCGTTCGCCGCACGGACGCCCGCCATGATGATCCACCACCACCTCAGCACCCCGCCCCCGGAGCTGTCCGACCTCCGGCCCGACGTGCCGCCGGCGGTGTCCGACGTGGTGCGCTCCGGTCTCGCAAAGAACCGGACGGACCGTCCGTCGTCGGCGGGGGCCTTTGCCGCCGAACTCCGTTCGGCGATCGACTCGACGGTGTTCGCCCCGGCGCCACCGCGGCCGGAGCGCACCGTGCGCGGCCACGCCGCGGCGGCACCGATGTCCGGTCCACCGATGTCCCGACCCGCACCGCCGGCGCTGCCCCCGACCGCCTTCGCACCCACTGTTGCGATCCCGGTCACCGGTGCCACCCGGCCGGGGGACGACGAGTCTCGGCCCACCATCGCACGGGGCGCGACGGCGTACTCCGGACTCCCCGGACACGCTGTCCCCCAGCATGATCCCGGGTCGTCGACGGTCCGCGCCTCGCGCGATCTACCGGTGCTGGACCCACCTCGGCCCGGCCCGGGTGCGACCCGGCGGACCACCGCGTCGCTCGCATGCGGTGTGGCGGCGATCCCGTTGAGCGTCGTCGGTGGACTGGGCCTGCCGGTAGGCGTGGCCGGCTGGTATCTCGCCGGCCGTGGTCAGCCGGGTTCGGCCGGGCGGTTCGCCCGTGTGCTGTGCGTCCTGGGCGTCGTGCTGAGCCTGGGGTTCATCGCGTTCACCGTCGGACGCGCCGTGGCGATGCAGTTCTGACTTCGACGTCGTGGCAACGGATTTCGTCAGCGCCAGCTCCCCGGCCGGGACTTCTGCGGCTCACGCGCCTGCCTGGACAACGCGCCGAACACGGCGTCGACCACCCACAGGGTCAGGATCCCCGCCACGATGTCGACCACGTCGTCGAACGGCGAACGGAATCTCGGCGAGAACGGGTCCAGTACCTGCGAGGCCGGGACGTCGAGGAGTCTCCCGGTGCCGTCGACGATCGCGTCGACCGGGTTCGACGCCCAGCCCTCATAGGCGTTGATCGCCAGCAGCATGATCACCGGAATCGCCAGCACCCACCAGAATCCACGTCGACGCGCGACCGACCACGCCACGATCAGCATCACGACGAAGGCGGGCATGTGCTCCGAACAGAACGTGAGCACGGGGTAGTCTCCCGATCGCACCAGGACCGGGACCTGACCACCCCAGAATCCGAGTGCCCCGACCGCGCCGATCACCACCGCGATCCCCGACCGCATCGGATTACGAGCCCAGATCCCCAGCACGAGAACCATGTACAGCGGCATCAGAGCCGTCAGCGACCAGATGAGCAACAGGCTCGCCTCGGGACCGTTGGCCTGGAGGTTCGCGTGGTACTCGGGGAACGGGGTGCCGTCGAGCGGGTCGAAGGTGAAGAGCCACAACACCGTCGGCCACCACACGATGACCGGCAGGAACACCGCGGTGCTCACCAGCGACTGCTTGACCGCGTTCCCGCGCTCGGTGTGGCGGATCGCGGCCATCGACGGATCGGACCCCGGCCCGAGACCGAACTCCCCACCCGCGAGCGTCTCGCTCATACGGGAATACTAGGGCGATCGTCCAACTCGTATCGGCGAATCCGCGGCAACGCCGCAGATGCACCCGGACGGATGACAGGGGCATCGGACCGCGACCCGGCAGTGTCGCAAGCAGCCGGGCCCGCCCGGGGTCGCAAGCGGCCGGGCCCGCCCGGGCGGATCAGCCGTTCCGTCGGCGCCGTCCGCCGCCGGTGGACTCGGTCTGTGACCGCAGCTGGCTCAGGAGTTCGGAGACGGGCAACCCCGCCGAGTGTGCCGATTCCGCGTCGTCGGCGACCGCACGGCGTCGACGACCACCGCCGAAGGACTCCGCGGGCCGACCGCCCGGCTGATTCTCGTGTCGTCCAGCGGACCCGAGGAAGGGCGGGGGCTCCACGTCGTCGGAAGCATCCGCGACGCCCGGGGTCTCATCGCTCTCGGGTGCTTCGCCCGACGCCGCCCGGGTCGACCATTCGTCGGTCGGGGTGTCGTCGGTGTAGAGCGGTTGATTCGCGTCCGCGACCGGCGACTGCGATCCCGGGCCTCGGGTATCCGACGCGTCGGCATCGCTTCCGAGGTAGAAGCCCCCGGAGAACGGCACGGACGCGGACTCTCCGGCGCCGGTTGACGCACCACTGTCCGCACCCGAGGTCTCGCCGCCGGCGGTGGCTTCCGTGCCGCCGGGGTGATCGGTGTCGACGATCTCGGCGTCGGAGACGTCTGAGTCGGACGTCCTCCCGGACGTCCCCGTCGCGGCAGCGGGTTCGGCCGGCGCGCTCGTCGCCGCGGGCTCATCGGGCGATACCTCGGTGGCGATCCGGCCCGAGATCGGATCGTCGGTGACGACCGGGATCACCTCGGTCATCTCGTTGGGATCGACCGGTCCCGTATGCCTGCCGTCGTCCGCGGTCGGAGCCGTCGCCGCGAAGTCGCGCGCGGCGAGCACCCCGTCGTCGGCGTAGGTGGCGCCGTAGGACGACACGCCACCGAGATCACCGGAGAAGCCACCGCCGTAGGGTGCACCGGATCGACGACCCGCGCGTGATTCGTCGTTCAGGCCCGAGGCCAGTTCGCGCATCTTCTCACTCGACAGGGCGACCCGCTGATCCGGCAGCGGTTCACCGAGGAGCATCTCCAGGCTGGAACGCAACGCCAGCACCTGGGCCTTGAGCTCGGAGAGTTCTTCGTTCGACTCGGCGGTGACCTCTTTGCGGATGGTCGTCTCGACATCGAGTTCGTACTGCCGACGCGCGGCGATCTCGCGTTCCAGCTGCAGTTCGTAGACCAACCGGAGGTCACGGCTCTTCGCCTCGGCGCTCTCGGCCTGTCGACGGAACTTCGTCACCAGGATCGCGCCGATGACGGCCGCCCACAACGCCGCGATGACTGCCAGCGAGCCGGTGATCGACAGCCTGTCGGTGAAGACCATCAGGATGCTGGCGATCAATGCGAGCACGATCAAGAGGCCGAGCAACCACTGAGCCGTCGACCGACTCGAGCGGCGCGAGTCGGCGGCACGGCCGTTCGAGGTCGTCATGATCGTGAATTTACCCGCTGTGAGTGCATTCGGACCGCAGGCGGGTGCGGAGTTTCTCCGATAGTCGACATGTTAGGCGACGAGTGCGCGGGGCGTCCGAGACTTGCCCCGACCCTCACGGACCGCCGACGGCGGACGGATCGTCGGGTGCTCGGCAGCAGTACTCGAGCCACAGCGCGGCACCGACGAGGACCACCCCGCCGATCAGTCCGACGATCGCGCCTGGCCGGTCGTGGTCGGCAGCGGCCAGATCGTGTTGGCCGAGCAGGAAGGCCAGCAGACCCAGCCACACCCCGAAGGCGATCGCGCCGAGGATCGCAGAAGCCTTGGCCAGGGCCAGCACCCGCGCGGCCGTGAGTGGATGGAGCTGCCCCCGCGCGCGACCGACATCCCGCGAATCGACCCGGGAACGGACGACGAAGGCGATGACGATCTCGAGTGCGGCAAGCACATACAGCACCACACCGGCGAGCAACGGCAGCGGCGGGAAATCGGAGTAGTTGTACCGCACCAGGATCCACGCGACGATCGCCGTGACCGCCGCGATGACGGCGAGATCGCGGACCCGGGTGGGACCGAGACCGGTCTCCTCGTCGTCCTGATCCGGCCGGCGCGGATCCGGCGCGGTCACGACTCGACCCCGGTCAGGCGGCCGACCGGAAGCACCGCGTCCCGCTCTGCGTCGTCGAGCCCGGCCACGAGATCGGACACCGCGCGCGTACCGTCCGGGGTCCAGAGGATGGCATCGGGTTCGATCTCGAGCCACGGGACGAGGACGAAAGCCCGTTGCGCGGCACGGGGATGGGGCAGTGTCAGGTCCGGGTCCCCGGACACGACGACCTGGCCGGACTCGGACACGGTGACGACGTCGACGTCGAGAGTTCGCGGCCCCCAGCGGATCTCGCGCGTCCGTTCGGCGGCCCGCTCGAGTTCGAATCCGCGCTCGAGCCACCCGCGCGCATCATGCGGGCCGTCGACGACGAGCGTGATGTTGCGGAAGTCCTCCTGCTCGACCCCGCCCCACGGCGGCGTCGAATAGACCGCGGACACCGCGACCAGGTCGTCGGCGAAAGCCTCGACGACCGAACGCAGGTGCGCGGTCGGGTCACCGATGTTGGAACCGGCCGAGAGCACCGCGCGGCTCATCGCGTCCCCTTGCGGGAACGTCTGGTCACCACCGCGACGTCGTCGAAGGTCAGTGGGATCGGCGCCGACGGCTTGTGCACGGTCACCTCGCAGGCATCGATGCGCTCGTCGGTCATGATCGACTCCGCGACCTCGGCCCCCACCTTCTCGATGAGGTTGCGCGGTTCGCCCCCGACGATGCCGGCGACCTGCTGCGCGAGCGTGCCGTAGTCGACGGTGTCGGCGAGGTCGTCGGACTCGCCGGCGGCCCGTAGGTCCAGCCAGAGCACGACGTCGATGTAGAAGTCCTGGCCGTCGGCCCGTTCATGGTCGAACACACCGTGATTGCCGCGCACCTTGAGGCCGCGCAGTTCGATCCGGTCAGCCATTCGAGTCTCCTACCGAGGACGAGGTTCGGGAACCGCCGGTGCGCCAGGCCGCCGCGACCGCGACCGCGTCGCGACTGCTCGCGACGTCGTGGACGCGCACCCCCCACGCGCCCGCGGCGGCGGACAGCGCCGAGACCGACGCGGTGGCGACATCACGTCCGGCGGGCGGCCGATCCGCACCGTCGCGACGCAGCAGCGACCCGAGGAAGCGTTTGCGGGAGGCTCCGACCAGCACCGGGAAGCCGAGCCCGGTGATGGTGGGCAATGCGTTGAGCAGGGCCCAGTTGTGCTCGGCGGTCTTGGCGAAGCCCAGCCCCGGATCCAGGATGAGGCGGTCGGCGTCGACGCCGGCCGACACCGCCGCGTCGACCTGGGCCAGCAGTTCCCCACTCACCTCGGCGACCACGTCCCGGTACCCGTCGACGTCTCCACTGCGGTGCGTGAACCGCCGGTCCGTGCTGTCCCCGGCCGGGCGCCAGTGCATCAGGATCCACGGCAATCCCGCGTCCGCGACGACCCGCGCCATGTCGGCGTCGGCACGCCCGCCGGACACGTCATTGACGATCGCGGCGCCGGCCCGGATCGCGGCGGCCGCGACCGGGGCGCGCATCGTGTCGACCGACACGGTCACCCCGCGCGCGGCGAGTTCGCCGATCACCGGGACCACGCGCTCCGCCTCGAGACCGGGGTCGACCCGGACCGCGCCGGGCCGGGTCGATTCGCCACCCACGTCGATGAGGTCGGCACCCTGCTCGATGAGTTCGAGCCCATGCGCGATGGCCGCATCGGCGTCGAGGTAGCGACCGCCGTCGGAGAAGGAGTCGGCGGTGACGTTGAGGACGCCCATCACGAGAGTCCGGTGCACACCGCCGCCGGCGGGGACTGCGTGCGCCTGCGTCACCGGGTGATCAGGTCGAGGGCTTCGCCGCGGGACACCGCACTGGTCTTGAAGATGCCGCGCACCGCCGACGTGGTGGTCGTCGCGCCGGGTTTGCGGATACCGCGCATGGCCATGCACAGGTGCTCGGCCTCGATCACCACGATCACCCCGCGGGGCTCGAGTCTGCGCATCATCGCGTCGGCGATCTGGCTGGTGAGCCGCTCCTGGACCTGCGGACGCTTCGCGTACAGGTCGACCAGGCGCGCCAACTTGGACAGCCCGGTCACCCGGCCCGAGGTGCCGGGGATGTAGCCGACGTGGGCGACACCGTGGAACGACACCAGGTGATGCTCGCAGGTGGAGTACATCGGGATGTCCTTCACCAGCACCAGCTCGTCGTGGTCCTCGTCGAACGTCGTGGCGAGGACCTCATCGGGCTCGGTGTACAAGCCGGCGAACATCTCCCGGTAGGCGTTCGCCACCCGCGTGGGCGTCCGGATCAGACCTTCCCGATCCGGGTCCTCGCCGACGGCGAGCAGCAACTCGCGGACCGCAGCTTCGGCGCGTGCCTGGTCGAAGTCGGACCGGGGTCCCTCGAGTACGGCGTCCCGCCGCTCGCTGATACTCATCCGGCCACTTTACGAACTCGGACGCGAGTCGTCGTCACCGGCGCGATGACCCCAGCCGTTCGTGTCGCCGTTGCGACCCGACCGCGGGTCGGGCTCGGGTGGCCAACCGGGTGCGGACCAATCGCGCGGCGCGCCGTAATCCGGACGCGTGCCGCCCCCGTACGGCCCACCCGACCCGGGTGCCGCCGTCCGGCCGTTGCCCGGGTCCGGATACTGCGGGTTGGGGTAGTTCGGGTTCGGATACTGGGGGTTCGGATATTGGGGATTCGGATAGTGGGGGCCGGGATCGGCCGGCGGATATCCGTGGTCGGGGAACCGCGGTTCCGGATTGCCCTGCGTCGGGGGTGTCGGACCACCCGGCTCGGGATACATCGGCGGGTAGTTCGGCACTTGGCCGGGGACCTGCGGCCCACCGGGATAACCGGCACCCACCGGCTCGGGGATCTTGGCCTGCTCCGGCGGCGGCCACGGCTCACCGCGTTCGATCGCCAGCTCTCCCGGCGTCTTCACCGGCGGTTTGTCACTCGGAGTGCGTTCGCCGAAGTCGTTGAACGCGGTGATCCGCGGACGCTTGTCGACGTCGGCGAAGATCTTCTCGAGGTCCTTGCGGGTCAGCGTCTCCTTCTCGAGGAGCTGCGTCGCGAGCACGTCCAGGGTGTCCCGGTACTCGGTCAGGATGGCCCAAGCCTCGGTGTGCGCGGCCTCGATGAGCCGGCGCACCTCGTCGTCGATCTCGCTCGCGATTTCCGCGGAGTAGTCGGTGTGCGAGCCCATGGACCGGCCGAGGAACGGATCGCCCTGGTCCTGGCCGTAGCGCACTGCACCCAACTTCGAACTCATGCCGTACTCGGTGACCATCGCACGCGCGATCTTCGTCGCCTGGTCGATGTCCGACGACGCGCCGGTCGTCGGCTCGTGGAAGACCAGTTCCTCGGCGGCACGGCCGCCCATCGCCATCACCAGCCGCGCGATCATCTCCGAGCGGGTCATCAGGTCCTTGTCCTGCTCGGGGACGGCGAGCGCGTGGCCGCCGGTGCGCCCGCGCGCCAGGATCGTGACCTTGTAGATCGGGTCGAGATCGGGCATCGCCCAGGCAGCAAGAGTATGGCCGCCCTCGTGATAGGCGACGACCTTGCGCTCGTGTTCGCTGATGATCCGGGACTTGCGGCGCGGACCGCCGATGACCCGGTCGACCGCCTCTTCGAGGGCCTCGGCGGTGATCGTCTGCTTGTTCTCCCGTGCGGTGAGCAGCGCCGCCTCGTTGACGACGTTGGCCAGATCCGCTCCGGACATGCCGGGCGTGCGCTTGGCCAGACCGTCGAGATCGGCGTCGGAGTCGATCGGCTTGCCCTTGGCGTGGACCTTGAGGATGGCCCGGCGACCGGCCATGTCGGGGTTGCCGACCGGGATCTGCCGGTCGAATCGGCCGGGGCGCAGCAGAGCCGGGTCGAGGATGTCGGGGCGGTTGGTGGCCGCGATCAGGATGATGCCCGAGCGGTCGCCGAAACCGTCCATCTCGACGAGGAGCTGGTTGAGCGTCTGCTCACGCTCGTCGTGGCCACCGCCGAGACCCGCGCCGCGCTGCCGGCCGACGGCGTCGATCTCGTCGACGAAGATGATGCACGGACTGTTGTTCTTGGCCTGCTCGAACAGGTCACGCACGCGCGACGCGCCGACGCCGACGAACATCTCGACGAAGTCCGAACCGGAGATCGTGAAGAACGGGACGCCCGCCTCGCCGGCCACCGCGCGGGCCAGTAGCGTCTTGCCGGTTCCGGGAGGGCCGAAGAGCAGCACACCGCGCGGGATCTTGGCGCCCAGCGCCTGGTACCGCGTCGGGTTCTGTAGGAAGTCCTTGATCTCGTAGAGCTCTTCGACGGCCTCGTCGGCGCCCGCGACGTCGGCGAAGGTCGTCTTCGGCATGTCCTTGGTGAGCTGCTTGGCCTTCGACTTGCCGAAGCCCATCACGCCGCCGCGGCCACCGCCCTGCATACGGCTCATCACGAAAAAGAACAGACCGAACAGCAGGATCATCGGCAGCACGAAGATGAGGATCTGCCACAGGACGGACTGCTCGTTGACGTTGGTCGTGTACGGGGCGCCGGTGCCCTGGACGGCCTCGAAGACCTGGTCCCCCGCCTGCGCCGGGTACTTGGCGCTGATCTTGTCGGCGTCGGCGTCGTTGACCTTGATCGGGGTGTTCAGCTCGATGCGCAGCTGCTGCTCGCGGTCGTCGATGCTGATGAACTTGGTGTTCTTGTCGTTGAGTTGCTGCAGTGCGACAGAGGTGTCGACGCCGCGGTACTCCCGACCGGAGTCGCTCATCACGCTCCAGCCCCACAGGGCGAGCAGGATGAGCGCCAGGATGGCGAGGTTGCGGAAGACTGTCTTACGGTTCATGCCAGTTGGTGGGGGTCGTGCGGGCTCACGGGATCGAGTCCCGGTGCCGACGCCGTTCCCATGTCCTTCCCGTCGACGTACACATTGAGGCTACCGGTCAACGATCGCGCTGGTGAAACCGTTCCCTCGCAGGTCGGACACGCGGGCGCCGCGTCATGCGCCGGCGATGGATCAGTGCGTGTACACCGACGGCTTCAGTCGTCCGATGTAGGGAAGGTCGCGGTATCGCTCCGCGTAGTCGAGGCCGTATCCGACGACGAACTCGTTGGGGATGTCGAACCCGACGTCGGCGACCCGGATGGTGGAACGCACGGCGTCCGGCTTGCGCAACAGAGCGCACACCTCCAGGCTGCGTGGCGACCGTGTGGCGAGATTCTTCATGAGCCAGGACAGCGTCAGACCGGAGTCGATGATGTCCTCGACGATCAGGACGTCGCGTCCCTCGATGTCGCGGTCGAGGTCCTTGAGGATGCGGACCACACCCGAGGACGAGGTCGACGACCCGTAACTGGAGACCGCCATGAACTCCATCTGCGACGGGATCGGAAGCGACCGGGCGAAGTCGGTCATGAACATGATCGCGCCCTTGAGGACACCGATGAGAACCAGATCCTCTTCGATGTCGGCGTAGCGCGACGCCACGGACTGGGCGAGTTCGGCGGTGCGCTCCTTGATCTCGTCCTCGGTGATCAGGACAGCGTCGATGTCGGCGGCATACGGATCGGCAAACTGCACGGTCCCAGCTTCGCATGTTTCGGCCGCACCGCGATGAACGGGGGCCGCACCGGGGTCGTCGCCATAGGCCGAAGAAATGACCGACCGTCCACCTGGGGGTTTTCCGAGAAATTCCTGCTCAAATCATTGTCGCCCTTTCATATCGATATTTCGCCGAATTGCCGTGCAGATAACGGTCGCATAACAAGTCGCCACACCGGCACCAATCCGAGTGGTTGCGTTTCGGAGTGGATCAAGCGTCTGACATTCTCGAGAACAGAGATCTGAGTAACCAGGCCTCGAAATTCCCCTCCCTTCTCACGCCCTGTCCCCGTGTGGACAAGAAGGAGCGCTCGTGTCCCCCACTTCGCGTTCTCCCCTGCGCAGAAAACGTTTCAGCGCCATCCTGTGCCTGGTCACCGCGGTCGTCACCGTATTCGCCGCGACCGCCGAAGCCGCACCTCAGCGGGCCTCCGCCGCGACCTACGATGCGTCGTGGAATGCCTCGGCGCTCACTCTCACGGTGCACAACGCGTCGGTCAGCACGGCGAACGGAAATCTGACGATCCGGGACACCGCCGGCGCGGAACTCTTTCGCATGCCGCTCATGTATCGCAGCGAGTATCGGCAGTTCCCGATCGACACGCGGACCACGGGAAACAAGGTGACCCTCATTCCGTCCCGTGAGGTCGCACGTTCGACGACACTCAATCCGACCGCGGTCGATCAATTACGCGGGGCGGCCCGACACAATGTCGCGGCGCCGCAAACGCGCCAGGAGCGCGACGACCAGGCGCTCGAACGTTTCCGTTCGCAGCTCGCCGCGGGAACGTCGATCGGGACATTGGTCGGGACCATCGTCGGTGGAATCGTCGGCGGAATCATCGGGTGCGTCATCGGACTCGCCGCTGCGGTGGTGGGCTGCCTGGTGGGCGTCGCGCCGGCCGCTGCGATCGGCGGCATCGTCGGCCTCGCCCTCGGCGGCGGGGGCACCCTGATCGGGGCCGGGATCCACTACTTCCAGACGATCAACTCGCCGTTCGTTCCGCCGCGACGCTGATCGCGGAGTCTGTCCTCGACGGTCCGTCTCACCTCTCGGTGAGGCGGACCGTCAGTGTCTCGCCGCGGCGGACGACGACGCGGCGGACCGCGGGGTCGCCGCCGACGGCGACCTGGGTCCGGTCGCCCGCGGCGCCGGTCCGGTCCAGCAGAGCCGCCACCGCGGAGATGACCCGATGGGTCGGCTCGGTCGCACCGACGTCGAGCAGCCAGGCGCGCAGGGCACGGGTCCGGACCGCGGGCGGCGCGTCGCGCAGCGGGGCGATCTCCAGTACGTCACCGCGGCCGGCCTCGGCCAGGACCCGGGCCGCCCACTCGTCGAGCGCGTCGTTGTCTGCTCGCAAACCGTCGGCGGTGCGACCCAGCGCGTCGACGACACCCCCCTGGAGCACGTCGTCGAGCAGCGGTAGCACCTCGGCCCGCAGACGAACCCGGGTGAAACGCGGATCGCGGTTGTGCGGGTCGTGGTGGGGCTCGAGGCCCATCTCCGTACAGGCCGCCAGGGTCTGATGTCGCCGGACCCCGAGGAACGGTCTGCCCCAGGGTCGATTCCACGGGCGCATACCCGCGATCGACCGGGACCCGGATCCGCGTGCCAGTCCCAACAGCACGGTCTCTGCCTGGTCGTCCGCGGTGTGGCCGAGCAGGACCGGCCGGCCGTCGCGGGCCTGCTCGAGCGCCGCATATCGCGCGTCACGTGCGGCGGCCTCGAGACCGCCCCGCCACCCGACCCGCACCGGGAGAATTCGCACGCGGGCACCGAGGGACTCCGCCGTGCGCGCCGCCGCCGCGGCCACCTGCGTCGAACCCGGTTGGAGGCCGTGATCGACGATCAGCGCGGTGACGTCGAGTCCGGCACCGACCGCGCCGGCGGTCAGCGCGAGCGAGTCAGCTCCACCGGAGAGTCCCACGCAGACGTCCGGCCCGGCGAGATGAGCGGCCGCGAAGTCCGCGACCGCCCGCCTCACAACACCCGCTGAATCCATGCCTGCGGGTCGTCGATCTCGCTCGGCAGCGGCATCGTGTCCGGCGAGGTCCACACGACGTTGAACCGCTCCATCCCGACGGCCTCGACCACCGCGTCGACGAAGGCCTTGCCGCGGATGTACTGCGCGAGCTTGGCGTCCATCCCGATGAGCGCCCGGATGAGCCGCTGGACCGGGTTCTGGGGTGCGGTGCGTCGTTTGTCGAAGGCGGCTCGGATGCTCGCCACCGACGGCACATGCGCCGGTCCCACGGCGTCCATGACATGGTCGGCGTGACCCTCGAGCAGCGTGCCCAGGACCATCATGCGTTGGAAGGCGGCGTGCTGCTCCGGGCTCTGCAGCAGTTGCATCGCCCCGATCACACCCTTTTCGCGCGGACCGTCGGAGCCCTTGAGCGCCTTGGTCATCCGCGTGACGATCTCGGTGGTGGACTCGCCGGCGTCGGAGGTCAGCACGGCCACGTTGTCCTGCATGTAGTCGCGCAGCCACGGGTTGGCCGAGAACTGCACCCGGTGGGTGACCTCGTGTAGGCACACCCACAGGCGGAAGTCCGACGGGATCACCTTGAGCTGACGTTCGACGTTGATGATGTTCGGCGTCACCACCATCAGCACACCCGGTTCGCCGGTCTCCGGGTCGGGGGTGAACGGGTCGTACTGGCCGAGGATCGCGGTGGAGAGGAAGGCGAGCAACCCGCCGGCCTGGAGGCCGCCGAATCGGGCCCCGAGTCCGGGCGATCCCGCATCGATCGACTCGTCGGAGCCGAGCATCGAGCGCATCGACCGGGATGCGGCGTCGATCCACCCGGCCCGGTCGAGGACCCGGGTGGTCGGTACGCGAAGGCCGTCGGCGAGCCCGGTGACCTCACGGACCGGGGCTTCGGCCCGGGTCGCGGCGTCGGCCAGTTCCGTACGGGCCGCCTCGTAGGTGTAGGCCGTGGTCTTGGGACCGGGACGGGTGAGACGTTTCGCGGTCGACGCCGCGAGCGACCAGTCGATCTGCGACCCGATGCCCGGTTGACGGTCGGCGGTCTCGGCGACCTCGGTGGTCCCGGTTCCGGTGATCCCGGCGTCGGTGACGTCCGATCCGGCGATTCCTGAAGTGGTCATCGGCACCCGCACTCTCTCAGTTGACCCACCACGGCGTCGAGGGCGGGTCGCGCGTCCGCCGGCGAGGTGCCGCCGGACATCAGGGCGAACGACAGCACGCGGCCGTCGACTGTCTGCACTATGCCGGTCAACGAACTGACCCCGGTGAGTGTTCCGGTCTTGGCGCGTGCCCAGCCCGCGCCCGGGTTGCCCGGGGCGTCGAACCGGTCCGCGAGCGTACCGGTGCCACCGGCGATCGGCAGCCCGTCGAGCATCGGGCGCAGCGCCGGCCGGCTGGGCCCGCTGGCGGCCGTCATCACGGCGTCGAGCAGTTCCGGCGTGGTGCGGTTGGCGTAGGAGATCCCCGACGCATCGTGCAGGGTGGTGCCCGCCCACTGGTCCGGGAACATCGACGACAGGACTTGTTCGATCGCCTCCACGCCGCCGGCGTGCGTGGGCGGCCCGCCCCGGTGCACCGACAGTTCGATGGCCAGGGTCTCGGCGAGCACGTTGTCGCTGTAGCGCAGCATGTCGTTGACCCGGGTGACCAGCGGCGCCGACTGGACCTTCGCGATGACGCGGTCGTTCCCCGATGCGGCTGCGCCGGAACCGGTCACCTCCGTGACGGGACCCTCCACGCCGAGAGCCGCGGCCAGCGCCTCGCCGGCCATGATGCCCGGTTCCGCGGTGCGCGGCGAGTACTCGTCGAGCGGTTCGAGCCGGGCGCCGTCGACCATCAGCGATTCGATCGGCGCGATGTCGCCACCCTGGATGTCCCGGCGGTCCCAGGTGGTGTCCATCGTCGGACCCGAGAACGCGCTCAGGTCGACTGCCACCGACGTCACCGGGATCTCGGTGTCCTCGATCTGCCGCGCGAGGTCGGCGATGCGACCGGGGTCGGTGTAGAAGGTGTCGGTGCCGGCGGGCTGTGCGGACAGGGTCGGGTCACCCGCACCTCGGAGGATGATCTGCCCGTTGCTGCCGGCCACCACCGTCGTGGTCAGTCGCTGATCGTGCGGCACGGCTTCGAGGACGGCCGCGGCCGAGAGGACCTTGGCGTTCGACGCGGGGATCCGCGGACGCTCGGGGTTGCTGGTCCACAGGACGGTGCCGGTCAGCGAGTCGCTGATCATGCCGGTGAGTTCGCCGAGCGCCGGATCCCGCAGTGCCGGCGCGATGGCCCGCGACACACCGCTCGGCGTGGGCTCCGGCGCGGAGGCGACCACCGGGTCGATCCGGGGGTCGACGGCGATCGCGGCGGGCTGCGGGGGAACCCCCGGCGGCAGTTCGGGTTCCCGGTCGAGCCGGAGCGCGATGACCACCGAGGCCGTCGCGACGAGGGCCAGGATCACCACCGCGGTGATCGTCCACCACAGAAGTCTCCGACCGGAACGACCGCCGTTTCGGGTGGATGCGCCCACAAAGCCTCCGGGTCTCTCGCGGTTGACGGTCGATGGAACGGCCCGGACATACGCACAACGAGGGGTACGAACATCGAGGTCGCCGGACCAACAGTATCGTTGGGGCAGCGTGCGGGCGTTTCGGCCCGACGCGGCATCCCCGATCAAGACTGCCAGGAGGAACTGTGGAATTCGATGTGACCATCGAGATCCCCAAAGGTGGCCGCAACAAGTACGAGGTCGACCACGAGACGGGCAAGGTCTACCTCGACCGCTACCTGTACACCTCGATGGGCTACCCGGCCGACTACGGCTACATCGACGGCACCCTCGGTGAGGACGGCGACCCGCTCGACGCGATGGTCCTGCTCCCCGAGTCGGTGTTCCCCGGCATCATCGTGCGCGCACGGGTCGTCGGCATGTACACCATGACCGACGAGGCCGGTGGCGACGACAAGCTGCTCTGCGTCCCCGCCAAGGACGTGCGCTGGGACCACATCAAGGACATCTCCGACGTGTCCGAATACGAGCTGGGACCCATCGCCCACTTCTTCGAGCACTACAAGGACCTCGAGCCGGGCAAGGAGGTCGACCCGGGCGGATGGGTCGGCCGCGACCAGGCCGAGAAGATCGCACAGGAGGCCATCGATCGCCTCGCTGCGCACCCCGACGCGGCCAACGAGCCCTCGCGCGGCTGATCTCTCCCACACACGAGACCGCCGGCACCATCATCCGAGATGGTGTCGGCGGTCTTGTCTGGTCACCAGGTGGCTTCGACTCGGCGCCTCGACCTCCACGCGCTCCTTCGTCGCTTGCTCGGCCCGGCGGCTACGCTCGGTGCCGGCTCAACCAGCAGTGGGTCAGGCCACGCGGTACCGCTGCTCGGCGAGCACCGGCAGGATCTGTTCGCGGATGCGGCGTTCGGTGGCCGCGCCGTCGATCGGGATGAGGATCACGGCGTCGGCGACCTCGGCTGCGTAGATGTCGCGGACCAGCGTGATCAGTCCGTGTGTCGTCCCGATGTAGCGGATGGTCCCCGAGCCCGTCTCCGACGACGCGTTCACCGCCGCAGCAGCGGCCGTGCGCGCCGACGCGGCGTCCGGCGCGACGGCCACCTCCACCTCGAGTGCGACCACGAAATTGGCCTGATCGTGGCTGCCGGCCCGGAGCAGGGAGCGGGCGCGCTGCGCCTCGCGGAGGGTCTCCCGCCGCACGACGATCGGAAACGTCTGTGCGAGATCGTCTCCCGCGAGCGCGATCTGGAATCCCGGACGTCCGATGCTGATCGGGGCCGTCGGGGTGGCAGTCTGTGCGGCGATCACGGTGCCGCGGTCAGCACGTGCGTCGAGTTCGATGGTCATCTATTCACCCCTGGTCGAGTTCGGTCGGTCTGTTCGGTTCGCGCCCGGAATGCATCGAGAATCCGGTCGATGTCGTCGACGGTGGTGCCCGCTCCGAAACTCGCGCGCACCGTGTCGGCCGGCGGTGCGAGGCCGTCGACGGTGTAGCCCGCGACTCCCGCGCGGTCGGTGGAATCGGTGAAGATCCGCAGCGGCGTGAAGCTGCCGATCGCGGCCAGGCCGGCGTCGAGACGTTCGGCGAGGCGGCGTTCATGCAGGCCGATCGTCTCGGGTCCGAGATCGGCGAGCACCCGACACGCCTCGGCGACCGCGATCGCCCCGGGAACGCCGTCGGCGTCCGGCGAGGCATCGACATCGGCGGCGTCGAACCAGTCACGACGACCGATGAGAACGCCGGCGCCATCCGTCCTACGACCTGGTTCACCGAACGCCAGGTAGTCGATGCCGTGGCTGACGACGGAGACGGGCCGGTGCCCGACGAGTTGCGCGGCGTCGACCAGGATGCGGGCCCCGGACCGGTGCGCGAGCGAGGCGAGCCGGCCGATCGGCAGCACCTCGCCGGTGATGTCCGATACCGCGGTCACGACCAGGAACGATGCCGGCGCCGAGGCGAGCTCGGTCTCCAGCGCGACCAAGGTGTCCTCGATGGTCTCGCAGGCCGGGACGAACCGCGCCCGGTCGCGCCCCTGCCGTGGTGCGCACCACCGCAGCAGGTCGGCGCCCTGCCCGATGTCGAGGACGACGACGTCGCCAGGAGTGATGCGCGCCGCGAGGTCGAGGGCAACGGCGGCATCGCGGGTGAAGACGACGGTGTCGTCGACCCGCGCACGGACGAACTGCCGCACCGATTCCCGGGCGGCGTCGAAGCGGACGTCGACTGCGGGCGACAGGCGACCGGCGGGTGCGGACAGGACAGCGGTCACGGCAGGAAACTCCTCAGACAATTCGCGCTTGCCGCGTCCGGTCGGTACGCGGCCGGGTCGTCACCCGGAGCACCCCACCGCGAAGGAGGGTTGCCGACCAGCGAGCCGGGGCTTGTCACTGGCACTCATGACCTACGACCAAGGGTCGTCGATCTCGCGCGGACGTGTCAATTTTCACTCAACGTGATCGGAAGTTAGGGCACACTTACCTGTAGCGTGTCAGGGGTGTCAGCGACTGATGTGTTCGTGTTGTCCCGCCCGCACGGCACCGTGCGGGGCATGGGCGCGGTCCGTGCGTTCACCGACGTCGACGCCGCCTCGGCCGCCCTGCGCGCCGGGACCGTCGACGGTCTGACCGGCGCGATCCCCTTCGACCTCGCCGAGCCCGCCGCGCTGGTGGTGCCCGAAGTCCTGCACGTCGACGCGGCGCCGCTGGCAGGCACACCACCGCTGACGCGCACCCCGGTGTCGACGACCCTGCACCCCACGGCCGACGAGCACCGCGAACGTGTCGCACACGCGGTGAAGCGGATCGTCGCCGGCGACGTCGGCAAGGTCGTACTCGCCCGCAGCGTCGACATCGTGCTCGACGCCGAGGTCGAGCCTCTGCAACTCCTCGACGCACTGGCGGGCGGCAATGCCGGACACAACGCATTCGGTGTCGATCTCGGCGCGGCCACCGGCTCGGGTTCGTGGCTGTTGGGCGCGAGTCCCGAAGTGCTGCTGCGCAAGTCGGGTTCCGTCGTCACCTGCCACCCGTACGCGGGATCGGCGCCGCGGTCACCCGACCCGGTCGTCGACCGCGCCGCTGCCGACGGATTGTTCTCCTCGGCGAAGGATCTCGCCGAGCACGCCTTCGTCGTCGACCACCTGCGAGACCGGCTGGGACACCTCTGCGACGACGTCGACGCGCCGTCGACCCCGCAATTGCAGTCGACCGGGGAGGTCTGGCATCTGGCCACCCCGATCCGCGCGCGGCTTCGGGACCCGGCGACCACTGCGCTCGATCTCGCACTCCTGCTCGGCCCCACCCCGGCGGTCTGCGGCACGCCGAGTGATGTTGCTGCGCAGATCATCCGCGAGGTCGAGGGTGAGCGCGGCTTCTATGCGGGGGCGGTCGGCTGGTGCGACGCCGCCGGCGACGGGGAGTGGATGGTCACCATCCGGTGCCTCGAACTCGAGGCCGATCGTCGCAGCCTCCGGACGTGGGCCGGCGGCGGTATCGTCGAACACTCCGACCCGCAGGGCGAACTCGAGGAGACGGCGTTCAAGCTGCGGACGGTCCTGAACGCGTTGGGCATCGCCGCACTCGACTGAGCGGATCAATTGCGGACGCGCGCGATCTTCGCCCGTTACGCTCGTCGATGATGCCCGACGACCTGATCATCGCCCGAAATCCGGAACAGGGCTCCTCACTGCCCTTTCTGGTCCGGATTCCGCTCGGCAGTGACGGGATCGTCTTGAAGGTGAGGGAGACCTGGCCGCGAACCAGCAAGGTCTATTGTCATCGCGCCGACGAATGGCCGACCACACCGCAGATCGTCGAACGTCTTCCGGTTCGGTCGGTGACGCGGCGCGGGGCGGCGATCGATCTGGTGCTCGACCGCGCTCGCGAGAATCGGTCACAGTTCGTCGTCACGCGGGCTCGCGGACGCGAGATGATCTTCTGGCAGACGCGCAAAACCACCAAGCAGGCGCGTCCAAACGTCACGCTTCCCAAGGCTCGGGCACACGGCCAGGCGCTCGAGATCGTCGTCGACACAGGCGAGAAGTACGCCTACTCCTTCGGTCATCAACAGGCGACCACCACTCGACACCGCCTCGATGCCGGCGATTACGCGATCGTCGAGGACGACCAGGTGGTCGCCGCCGTCGAACGCAAGTCGATCGACGACCTCGGCAACGGTCTCATGAAGGGAACTCTCACCTACCAGTTGGCAGGTCTCGCGGGACTCCGACGCGCCGCGGTGGTCGTCGAAGCCTCATACAGCAAGGTGTTCACGCGCGAATACGTCAGCGGCGCCGCGCTGGCCGAGGCAGTCGCCGAGGCGCAGGTCCGGTTTCCGACCGTGCCGATCGTCTTTTGCGACAACCGCAAACTCGCCGAGGAATGGACCTACCGCTGGCTCGGTGCCGCGCTACACGAATGGCGGCTCACCGTCGGCAGCGAGCCCATCGTGCAGGGCCTGCACGGTCCACCGGCGACACCGTCGGAGATCAGGGCGTGGGCTCGCGCCCAAGGGATCGAGGTGCCCTCCAAGGGACGGATCCCGAGTACGGTGCGAGCGGCCTGGGATCGCCGGAACGACTGAATGGCACCACCCTCCGGGGACTCGGCCCCGCTCACCGAGGCGGATTCGCGCTGTGCCGCAACGGAATACGTCAGCGCTTACCCTCACCCCAGCGCGTGGTCCAGGTCGCCCAACAGGTCGTCGACCCCTTCGAGGCCGACCGACAGCCGCACCACCGAGTCACTCAGACCGATCGCCGCGCGTCCCTCGGGACCCATCGCACGATGAGTGGTGGTCGCCGGATGCGTGATCAGCGACTTCGAATCTCCGAGATTGTTGGAGATGTCGACGATCCGCAGGCCGTTGAGGACCTCGAAGGCGCGCTTCTTGCCGTCGATGCCGTCGTGGTCGTTGAGCTCGAAGGTCACCACCGTGCCGCCGCCGGACATCTGCGACTTCGCCAAGTCGTACTGCGGGTGTGACTGCAGGAAGGGGTATTTGACCCAGCGCACGCGCGGATCGCTCTCGAGGAACTCGGCGATCCGCAGCGCCGACGACACCGAGGCGTCGACGCGCAGACGCATCGTCTCCAGCCCCTTCACGAGGGTCCAGGCGTTGAACGGACTGAGTGCCGGACCGGTGTGTCGCATGAGTTGCTGCACCGGACCGTCGACGTACTCCTTGGTCCCGAGTACCGCGCCACCCATGACGCGCCCCTGGCCGTCGATGTGTTTGGTGCCCGAGTAGACGATGACGTCGGCGCCGAGTTCGAGACCCCGCTGCAGCAGCGGGGTGGCGAAGACGTTGTCCAGCACCACCTGTGCGCCCGCGGCGTGCGCCATCTCGGACACCTTCACGACGTCGACGAGGCTCTGCATCGGGTTCGACGGTGTCTCGAAGAACACCGCGTCGGTGGGCTTGGACAGGGCCCGCTCCCACTGCTCGAGGTCTTCACCGTCGACGAACTCGGTCTCGATCCCCCAGCGCGGGAGGATCTCGTTGCAGACCACGAAGCAGGAACCGAACAGGCTGCGGGCGGCGACGAGACGGTCGCCGGCCTTCAACAGTGCACCGAGCGCGACGAACACCGCGGCCATGCCGCTCGCGGTGGCGAAACACGCCTCCGCGCCCTCGAGCCGGCGCAACCGCTCCTGGAACATCTCGACGGTCGGATTTCCGTAGCGCGAGTAGACGAATCGTTCGTCCTCGCCGGTGAAGGCTCGCTCGGCGGCCTCCGCGGAGTCGTAGACGTAACCGCTCGTGAGATAGAGCGCCTCGGCCGTCTCGTGGAAACCCGAACGCGCCAGCCCGCCGCGAACCGCGATCGTGTCAGCCGAGAGCCCTTCAGGCAGTTCACGACTGACGGGCAGATCAGAACTCACGATTGCCTCCACGGCAGGTTCTCGGCACGCCAGCCCGACGTCCCGCGGTGGTCGTTCTCGTCGAGGGCGCCTTCGAACCCGTCGATCACGTTGTATGCCTTCGCGATACCGTCGGCGGTCGCGGCCTCCGCAGCGCCGATCGACCGGTGCCCCGAACGGCAGATGAAGATGACCTCCTGGTCGTCGGAGACACCGGAATCACGCAGCTGTGCCACGAAGTCGTCGTTGCGACGCCCCTCGGGGAAGGTGGTCCACTCGGCGAAGATCGCGCGCTTGCCCAGGACCTCGAGGTCGGGCACGCCGACGAACGACCACTCCGCCTGCGTGCGACAGTCGACCAGCACCGCATCCGGGTTGTTCTCGAGCTTCTCCCACGCCTCGCGCGGGGTCAGGTCACCGGCATAGCTCATGAGGAACACACCTTCCACTCGCCGTTCTCGCGCACCACGATCGTGTCGACGACATTCACGTCGTCGGGGGTCTTGTCATAGTGCCAATGAACCTTCGCGGTCGCGCGGTCACCGTCGACCACCAGCTCGGTGATCTCCGGGATCTCGATGTGACCGTTGGCGACCAGCGACTCCCGGTTGTCGGCGAGGAATTGTTCCTCGGAGACGAAGTCGGCCGCCTCGACGTCGGCCGCGCAGGTGTTGGCGCGGTACTCGACGTAGTTCGGGCCGTTGCGGGCGGTGTAGACGTCGTTGATCGCGTACTGGACCTGGGCCGAGTCACCGGCCCGATCCTCGGCAGGACGGATCACGTTCGACAGCACGACGCCGAGCACGACGAGGCCCACGACGCCCGCCGCGACGAAGAACGGCCACGCGTTCTTCCACGACGGGGGCCTCTGGTCACCCTCACCTGCAGCTTCGGCCATGGCGGGGAGTCTATCGAGCGTCCCGGAGGCAGCTGAGACCGGCGTCGACGCGCGTGACCTGCCGGACGACGGACCGGCGCCTGGTCGACGATCGGAGGGCCGTGAGTAAGGTGGCCCTAAGTACCGCGGAGAACAACGACGCCGAACGCAACGACCAGCGAGGACCCCGGATGCGCTCTACCACCCACCGCACACTCACCCTTCTCGTCGGGCTGCTGACAGCAGCTCTCCTGGCGACCTCGTGTTCGCCGCCGGACGAGACGGTCGACTCCGGCACGGCGCAGGTACCCGCACCCGAGGCCGGCGCGATCCCGGTGACCGTGCAGCAGGCCTACGCCCCGGCGACGGTCGCGCAGGCGCCGAAGCGCATCGCGGCGATGGGTGTGGGCGACGGCGACACCCTGCTCGCCCTGGGGGTCACGCCCACGACCATCGCGCCCTTCGCCGACCCAGATCAGGCCTCGGCGCCGTGGAACGCCGAGCTGCTCGCGGACTCGACGCCGGTGGTCCTCCCCAACGTCTCGGGCGCCTTCGGCGACGAGATCCCCAAGGCCCTCGCCACCGAACCCGACCTCATCACCGCGGTCGGCGCGGATCCCACCCGCGATCAGTTCGACCTGTTGAGCAAGACCGCACCGACGATCCTGCGGCCCGCCCAGTTCCAGCCGTGGCAGGTGCCGTGGGAGGCGCAGACCCGCCAGATCGGCACCGCCGTGGGGCTTCCCGAGCTCGCCGACCGCAAGGTGGCCGAGACCGAACAGTTCCTCGCGGGCGTTCGCGAGCAGAACCCGCAACTGGCGGGCAAGACCGCTGTCGTCGTGACCGCCAGCCCCACCGGCGGCGTGTCGATCTACGGCCCCGGCGATGGCCGCGGGCAGACGGTCGCCGGTTACGGACTCACCTTCCCGCCTGCGCTGCAACCGTCGGTGACCAGCGGTTTCTACGGTGAACTGCCGGCCGAGAGCCTCAATCTGCTCGATTCCGCCGACGTCGTCGTCGCCGTCGACTGGGAGGGCTCCAACGATCGGCTGAAGGCGAACGCGGCATTCAACCGCCTGGCCGTGGCGCAGTCGGGCCGCGTCGTCTACCTCCCCCAGGAGGTGGGCAGCGCGATGTCGGTGCCGACGGTCCTGACGATCCCGTGGGTCGCCGACCAGGCCGTCGAACCGATCGCGGCCGCCGCCGGCAAGGCCTGAGCCGCCGCGACCTCGACCGTCCATCCCTCGTCCAGGTGAGGGTTACCTCACAGACGGATTTTGGTCGTGGACAGCAAGCGCCTACCGTAGAAGGGATAGGCCTTATCCATACGCGCGGACCCGGGGGTCGCCGAGATTACTGGTCCGCGCGTGCTGAGCAACGGAAGACACCTACTCCATGAGCGACAACAGCCGCCCGCTGCGGGTTGCGATCGTCGGTGCCGGTCCCGCCGGTATCTACGCCGCCGACGCGTTGATGAAGTCCGACACCGCCAAGGACCGCGGCGTCAGCATCGATCTGTATGAGCGCATGCCCGCTCCGTTCGGGCTGATCCGCTACGGCGTCGCACCCGACCACCCGCGGATCAAGGGCATCATCACCGCCCTGCACAAGGTCCTCGACAAACCACAGGTGCGCCTGCTCGGCAACGTCGACTACGGCACCGACATCACCATTGACGAGTTGCGCGCCCACTACGACGCGGTGATCTTCTCCACCGGCGCCACCGACGACCGCGCGCTCGACATCCCCGGTGTCGACCTCGACGGCAGCTACGGCGCCGCCCAGTTCGTCGCCTGGTACGACGGACACCCGGACTTCCCCCGCACGTGGCCCCTCGAGGCGGAGAAGGTCGCCGTGATCGGCGTCGGCAACGTCGCCCTCGACGTCGCGCGCGTGCTCGCCAAGACCGGTGACGAACTGCTCCCCACCGAGATCCCGGCGAACGTCTACGAAGGCCTCAAGGCCAACAAGGCGATCGAGGTCCACGTCTTCGGCCGTCGCGGACCCGCGCAGGCCAAGTTCACCCCGCTCGAGCTCAAGGAGCTCGACCACTCGCCGAACATCGAGGTCATCGTCAATCCCGAGGACATCGACTACGACGAGGGTTCGGCCGTCGCGCGCCGCGGGTCGAAGATCACCGACCAGGTCGCCACGATCATCGAGAACTACGCGATCCGCGAACCCAAGCAGGGCGCGATCCACAAGCTGTTCCTGCACTTCTTCGAGAGCCCCACCGAGATCCTCGGTGAGGACGGCAAGGTCGTCGGACTGCGCACCGAGCGCACCCAGCTCGACGGCACCGGCAACGTCAAGCCCACCGGCAAGACCACCGACTGGGAGGTCGGCGCGGTCTACCGCGCGGTCGGTTACCTCTCGGACAACCTGCCGCAGATCCCGTTCGACTCGCAGGCCGGGGTCATCCCGAACGAGGCCGGACGCGTCTTCGACGAGGGCCAGCAGCTGACCGGCATCTACACGACCGGCTGGGTCAAGCGCGGACCCGTGGGCCTCATCGGCCACACCAAGGGCGACGCCAACGAGACCGTCGACTGCATCCTCAAGGACATGGAAGCGGGAGCGCTGCTCGAGCCCGCCCACCCCGGTGAGGACGCCATCGTCGAACTCCTCGAGTCCAAGAACATCCCGTTCACCACCTGGGACGGCTGGTACCGGCTCGACGAGCACGAGCGTGCACTCGGCGCCGCCGAAGGCCGCGAACGCGTCAAGGTCGTCGAACGCGAGGACATGCTCGCCGCTTCCGAGCCGAACAAGGTGTCACGCCCCTCCGCGTGACCCCGCTTCCCGCCGGCTGAGCCCACCCCCGCCGGCTGAGCTTGTCGAAGTCACAAGAGCGGCGGCCGAGTTTTCTCGGTCGCCGCTCTTTCGCATGCGCCGGGCGATGTGCGGAGGCGTCCTCCCCGCACCCGCCCGACGCGAAATGTCTTGTCGTGGACGCTCGGTCGTGGCGGAGTACGGTCAGCGGCCCGGGATCGCGGGGACGCCCTCGACGTCGGTGCCGCCACCGGTCAGCGCAGCCGCAGACGCGGACGAGCCCGTTCCGAACCGGTCCAACGGGTTGTCGATGCGCCGGACGTTCCACCAGAAACCGGCGTTGTCGGTCAGGTTCTCGGCGTAATCAGAGATCGCGTATCCGGCGATGGACGACGGGAAGCAGCCGAACCAGACGGTCTTGATCGTGAGCGACTCGTTCTTCTTCAGCTGCGACTTGAACTTCGTCGCGCCGTTGATCTCCTGCAGTGTGACGTTCCGGAAGTCGCCGTCACGCGCGGTGACCCGCATGAACCGGGTCATGCTCCACGCCTGATTCCACGGCGTGCCCGGTGCTCCGAACTGGCAGTAGACCCCGCCCGTCATCTGGAGGTTGGGAACGGCGGCGTGCGCAGGCGCGGCACCCACCAGCGATCCACCCGCGATTCCTGCGGCGACCAGAACCCCCGTGAGAGCCCGTTTCAGCGATTTCATCGATCCTCCTCGTTCGTAGGCGACACTGCTGTGTTTCCCGACGTCGCCATCGTGGGAGCGGCTCATGCCGTCCCACCGGCAACCGGTCTTGCTGCTGTCGGCCCGAGATGCTCACCGACACCGGGATTATCGACCCAGCCTGAGCGAAGTGTTACCGCGCGCACAGCCTTCCCTCAGGATTCGTCAGCAATTCGTTATCCGAACGACACCCATTCCGCGCGATCGGTACACGGTGGGCAAGAGCCGAATCCAAGGTTGGTAAGGTTTACCTTTGTGCGTCGATCTCTCCGAGTTCTCGGAATCCCGCTGCTGCTCGCGACCCTTGCAGCGCTGGTCGTCGCGTCCGTGCTCTTCGGCACCCGACCGGTCCCTCTCGACGAGATCTGGCCCAGCTTCACCGCAGGTGCCCAGGAGATCTGGAACGCCCTGATCAACCTGCGGATGCCGCAGGTGCCGAAGGACACCGACGTCGACGGGATCGTGTGGGATCTGCGGGTCCCACGCACGCTGCTCGGCCTGACCGCCGGGCTCGCGATCGGCGCGGCCGGTGCCATCACCCAGGGCCACACCCGCAACCCGATCGCCGACCCCGGAATGCTCGGCGTCAACGCCGGAGCCGCATGTGCTGTCGTGGGCGGCATCTACCTGCTCGGGATCACCAGCCCGATCGCCTTCATGTTCTTCGGACTCATCGGCGCGATCATCGCGGCCACCGTCGTGTTCGGGTTGTCGTCGCTGAGCGGCTCGAGTCCGCTGACCCTGGTGCTCGCGGGTACCGGCCTGACCGCGATGCTGACCGCCATCACATCCGCGATCGTGCTCGTCGACACCAATTCGCTGGACCAGTGGCGCTTCTGGAGCGTCGGCTCCACCGCGGGCCGAGGCATCGACGTGTTCTGGGCCAGCCTGCCGTTCATCGGGGTGGGACTCGTCCTCGCCCTGGCGAGCGGGTTCTTCCTCAACGTGTTGAGCCTGGGCGACGACATGACCAAGGCACTCGGTTCCCGGGTCGTGCTGATCCGCGCCCTCGGCGTGCTGACGATCACGCTGCTCATCGGCGCCGCCACCGCGGCCTGCGGGCCGATCGTGTTCCTCGGTCTGGTCGTGCCGCACATCGCGCGCGCGTTCGTGGGCGCCGACTACCGGTGGATCATCCCGTACTCGGCTCTGCTGGGCGGCATCCTCCTCGTCGGATGCGACATCCTCGGCCGCATCGTCGCCCGACCCGGCGAAGTGCAGGTCGGTGTGATGCTGGCGCTGGTCGGCGCCCCGTTCCTCATCGTCATGGTCCGCCGACAGAGATTGGGGACCGTGTGAACCCGCCGACCTCCATCAAGACCGAGACCGCCGAGAAGAGCGGGATCAGGGCCAAGACCCGGATCGCACCTCATCCGGGCGGATACCGGATCGCGATCGAGCCGATGTCGATGGTGGTGCGGCCGCGCATGCTCGCCGTGGCGCTGGTGGCCACGGCCATCACGATCGTCCTGTTCCTCACCAGCGTCGGCGTCAGTGACTTCCCCCTGACTCCGATCGACGTCGCGCGCATCCTGCTCGGGGGCGGGACCCGGGTCGAGAACGTCGTCGTCTTCGACGTCGCGCTCCCCCGCGCGCTGGTCGCGCTGCTCGTGGGATTCGGCCTGGGCCTCGCCGGTTCGCTGACCCAGCTGATCGCCCAGAACCCGCTGGCCACACCGGACATGCTCGGTATCACAGCCGGCGCGAGCGTGGCCGCGGTGACCGCGATCGCGTTCTCGACCACCAGCTGGGGCGCCTGGCTCGGCGATCTCGGCGTCCCGGCGGCGGCGATGATCGGCGGGTTGGCGACCGCCGTCGCGATGTACGTCCTGGCGTGGCCGGGGCGCAAGGCCAACAGCGGCATCAACCCGTTCCGGCTCGTGCTGATCGGCGTCGGCATGACGTGGTTGCTGCAGGCGCTGACCCAGTTCCTGCTCTCCCGCGCCGACATCCGCGATGTCGGCCGCGCACAGGTGTGGATCGTCGGATCGGTGGCGAATGTCGGCTGGTCCAATGTGTGGCCGGTCGTCGCGGGTGTCTGCGCGAGCATCGTCGTGGTGATCGTGCTGGCCCGGCAGATCGGGATGCTCAGCCTCGGACCCGATCTCGCCCGCGGTCTCGGGGTCCGCACCGGCGCGGTGTCGACGACCCTGCTCCTGACCGCGGTCCTGGTCGCCGCACTGAGCGTGTCCGCGGCCGGCCCGATCGCCTTCGTCGCATTACTCGCCCCGCAGATCGCCCTGCGGCTGGCCGGTACCGCTGTGCCGACGCCACTGGTGTCGGGCGTGATCGGTTCGTCGCTGGTCCTGGGCGGCGACCTGCTGTGCCGCACGGTGCTGCCGGGTGGTCTGCCGGTCGGTATCGTGACCGCCGCGATCGGCGGGCCGTTCCTGATCTACCTGATGGTCGTCATGTCCCGAAAGGCGAGCGTATGACCGCGTCCTCCCTCGAAACCTCGGCTACCACCGCGCGATTGCGCGGCGTCGGCCTCACCGTCGGCTACGACGAACGGATCGTCATCGACGGCCTGGACATCGACATCCCCGACGGGCAGGTCACCACGATCATCGGGTCGAACGGATGCGGCAAGTCGACGCTGCTGCGGTGTCTCGCGCGTCTGCTGCCTCCCCGGGCGGGCACGGTCTACCTCGACGGTGACGACATCTCGTCGGTTCGTCCCAAAGAGGTCGCCCGCACCCTCGCGATCCTGCCCCAGAATCCCATCGCGCCCGAAGGACTCACCGTCGCCGACCTGGTCGGGCGCGGACGTCATCCGCACCAGCGCTGGTTCGCGCAGGCCAGTGCGGCCGACGAGGCCGCGGTCGCGCAGGCGATGGAGATGACCGACACCCTCGACCTCGCCGACCGCACCCTCGACGCCCTGTCGGGCGGGCAGCGGCAACGGGTCTGGATCGCGCTGACCCTGGCCCAGGACACCGATCTCATCCTGCTCGACGAGCCGACGACCTACCTCGACCTCGCGCACTCCATCGACGTCCTCGACCTGGTCCGCAAGCTCCGCGACGAGCACGGCAAGACCGTCGTCATGGTGCTGCACGATCTCAATCTGGCTGCGCGGTACAGCGATTCGCTGTTCGTCATGCGCAACGGCGCGATCGTCACCACCGGCTCACCCAGCGAGGTCATCGACGCCGAGACCCTCGACGCGGCCTTCGGCCTCCGGGCGCACGTCATGACCGATCCGGTCACCGGCGGCCCGCTCATCGTGCCGCTGGACTCGCGGACCCACGCCAAGTCCTGAGTCGAGCCCCCGCCCCCTGATCCGAGAGAACGACCTGCTTCCTGCTCCCTGAGCATCGTGACGCTCGCGAGCTCACCCCTCAGGGAGCGGGGTCCGGACCCGGTTCGTCCTCCCGCCGAACCGAATTCGCGAGCATCCGCTCGCGGAGCGAGTCGTAGACCGGCGGCGACCCGGACAGATGTGCGACGAGGACCGCGGCGGCCGTCGCGGCCAGCATGGGGAGGGCGACCGTGGTCGTCGCGGTCATCTCCATCACCACGACCATCCCGGTGAGCGGCGCCCGGACGACCGCGCCGAACAGCGCCGCCATCCCCGCCAGGATCATCGCGCCCCGAAATCCCGATCCACCGGGGTCCGGTTGCTGGACAACGATGTCGGCGACCTCGGCGAAGGTCGCACCCCACAGCGCGCCCAGTGCGAGCAGCGGCGCGAACAGACCACCCGGCGTGCCCGCGGCGTAGGACAGCGGGCCGGCGACGAAACGGACGAGGAAGAGCGCGACGAGCGCCGGGAGCACGACACCGCCGTCGACGACCGCCTGGGTGAGCCCGTCGCCGCCGCCCGCGGTGCGTGCATCGATGGCCAGCAACGCCCCGATCGCCGCACCGATGAGGGCTGCGCGACCGATCGGGGGCACCCGCGAGAACCGGCCGACCCAGCCCAGCGTGCCGAGAACCGTTCGGCTGTAGGCGATCCCGATGAGTCCGGACACGAGCCCGAACACGACGAAGACGGGCAGCGTCGTCACCGACGGCACGTCGAGGGACGGTACGTCGAATTCCGGGCGGTCGCCGAGGATGACACGTCCGACGGCGACCGCGGCAACCACGGCGAAGACCGTCGGCAGCACGAGGCGCAGCCGGAACGAACGTCCCACTTCCTCGAGCGCGAACAGGGCGCCGCCGATCGGGGCGGTGAACGCCACCGCCAGCCCCGCGCCGCTCAGCGACGTCTGCATCACCCGGACGTCGACGTCGTCGAGCCCTCCGCGCCGGCCGGTCTCCGAACCGACGACGGCTCCCATGTGCACGGTCGGCCCTTCGCGACCGAGCACGAGCCCCGAACCGATCGCGGCGAGCGCACCGACGAATTTGGCCGGGATGAGCCGCAGCGGGGCCGGGACCGCCTCGCCGCGCTCAACCGCCTCCACGTGTTGGATTCCGCTGCCCGCCGCGGTCGGCACCAGGCGGACGGCGAGCGCGCCGACCGCAGCGCCGGCCGCGGTCACCGCGATGGGGACGAGCCACCCGGGCACACCGAATCCCGCCGACCAGTCGAGCATCTCGACGCGCCAGCGATCCAGGTGTCCGAGGCACCAGCGGAACGCGCCGCCCAGCAGCCCGGTCGCGAGCCCGGCGACGACGGCCAGCACACACAGTCGCACCAGTCCCCGGTCGGCTCGATGTGGCGAGGTCACACGTGGACGCTACCCCGACGGGCCCGCCCCCGAGAGCCGACTGCCGACCGTCCGCCGCCGGACCCTCGTCGAGGCCTCACACCGGCTGAATCAGCCGCCCCTGCACCACAAGCGAGGCATTCTGCTTGAGCCGGCGCATCCGGATGCTGACCGAATACCCGGTGAGACCGTCGATGGCGGCGACCCGGGTACGCAGGTAGTCGTAGAAATGCGCGGTGTCCCGGCAGATCACCGACACCATGAGGTTTCGCTCGCCGCTGATCGCGGCCGCGAACGCCACCTCGTCGTGAGCCGCCAGCTCGGTTCCCACCTGATCGAGAGCCGACGGCGTCACCGTCAGCCACAGGGTGGCGCTCAGGTCGAAGCCGAGGCGATCGGGCAGGATCTCGACGTCGTAGAACAGCGCCCCGGCGCGTTCGAGTGCGCGGAGCCGGCGACGGACCCGTCCGACCGTCCATCCGCAGATACGCGCCAGCTCGCGGTGCGGTCGCCGACCGTCCTGGACCAGCGCCTCGATGAGGGTCGCGTCGTCGGCCGTGAGGCGCCCACCGCCGGCCGGGGCATCCGACGCCGAGTCGTCCTGCTCCGCGTCCTCCGGCGTGTCGTCGCCCGCACCGGCCGCGGCGGAGGCGAGTAGATCTCGGTCCCGGCCGTCGAGGTGGCCGCCGAATCCGGTCCATCTCGACGCCGGGTGCCCGGGGTCGAAGGCGTGCAGGATGAGATCGATGCTGACGTCGGTCACCGAGGCGCGGGCCGGGAACGTCTTCGCGATCGCATCCTCGCCCGATGCGCCGAGCGGCGCCCGGATCAGGCAGATGATCTCCGCACCACCGGACGCGACGTAGGCAAAGGCGACATCGCGGCGGCGGGCGAGCGAGGACGCAAGCGGTTCCATCCGGTCCGGACGGCATCGCACTCGCGCCACCCACTCCGACTGCCCGCGCACGGAGGGCTTGATGATCCCAACGACCTTCATCACCCCGGCTCGCCGTAGCGCCTGGTAGCGGCGCGCCGCCGTCTGTTCCGAGACCCCCGCAACCTCGCCCAGCTGTCGGAACGTCGCCCGGGGTGACACCTGGAGTGCGCGGAGGATCGTGCCGTCGATGTCATCCATGGTGGAGGAATATTACCGCCGGTGAGGTTGTGGTGCGATATTCGAACCGCCTCAGCGAATCCGTCCGTGGTTTCGCGGACGTGGTGCAGACAATGGATTCCTGCGCCGACCGGCGACCTCCCTTCCCCGACAGCGAAAGCGAGCGCGTGACCGCGACCACCTCTCCCGTCATCACCGACGTGTCCGCACCTCCGGAACGCCGGACGGCCACCATCGTGATGGCCTGCCTCGGCGTCTTCGTCGCCTACCTGCCCATCACCAGCGTCGCCGTGACCCTACCGGCGATCGGCACCGCGTTCGGCGCGACGACTGCTCAATTGTCCTGGGTCCAAGACGCTTTCGTGCTGCCGATGGCCGCTTTCATCCTCACTGCGGGGGTCTTCGGTGACGTGCACGGGCGACGCAAGGTGTATCTGGTCGGTCTGTGCCTCACCGCACTGGGCGCACTGGTGGCGTTGGCCGCGCAGTCGATCAGCATGGTGTGGATCGGCCAGGCGCTCGCCGGCACCGGCGCGGCCGCACTGTTGCCGACCACCCTGGCGCTGATCAGCCACGCGGTCCCCGACGTCCGCGAACGCGGCAAGTTCATCGGCATCTGGGCGTCGGCGCTGATGCTCTCGCTGACGGTCGGGCCGTTGGTGGCGGGCCCGGTCGCCGAGTCCGCGGGCTGGCGCTGGATCTACCTGCTGCCGATCCCGGTGGCGCTGATCGCGTTCGCGGTGGCGGTGGCGACGCTGCCGGAATCCCGCGCGCCCCGGGCCCGCCGCCTCGACTGGCCCGGTCAGATCTCGGCCGCGGTCTCGGTCACTGCGCTCGTGTTCGGCGTCATCGAGGCCGGCGTCTACGGTTTCGGCGACACCCGGGTCGTTCTCGCACTGCTGATCGCCGTCGTCGCCGCAGTCGTCTTCGTCATCACCGAAAAGCGTTCGGCGAGTCCGATGCTCGACCTCGACCTCTTCCGCAGTCGCGCCTTCACCGCCACCACGCTGGTGGCGATGATCGCCTTCCTGGCGCTGATCGGGTTCATCTTCGTGCTGAGCATGTACTTCGGCCTGGTGCAGCAACTGGGCACCATCGAGGCGGGTTGGCGGTTGGCCCTCATGAACGGCGCCTCGATGCTGGTCGGTGCCCTCGCCGGCAGGATGATGCATCGAGTCCACGCACGGTTCCTGATCGGCGGCGGCCTGCTCATGGTCGCCGTTGCGCAGTTCGCACTGTTGACCATCGATGCCGAGACCTCGTTCGCGGCCATCTCGTGGCGTCTGGTCGTGCTCGGACTCGGAATGGGGCTGGTGATGGCACCGATGACCGCGACCGCGGTGTCGGCGGTGCCCTATCACCTGTCGGGTATGGCCGCGGCCGGCAACAACGCCTTCCGTCAGGTCGGCGGCGCGCTCGGTCCGGCCGTGCTCGGCGCCCTGCTGACCGCCGGGGCGGTGAACTCGTTGCCGCAGAAGCTCATCGACGCCGGCGTCGACGAGCCCGTGCGCGACCGCGTGGTCGGCGCGGTCGACACCGACGGCCTTGCCGCCGCGAGCGGCCTGAACCTCGGCGCCGACACCCCCGCCGTGATGGGCGCCGTCGGCGACGCCTTCCTCGACGGCATGCAGCTGTGCCTGACCTTCTCCGGCGTCCTCACCGCGGGTGCCGCGATCCTCGCCCTCGTGATGCTGCGTCCCGGTCGGGCCGTCGAGGAGCAGCCGGTCGAGTGACCGTCGGCCGCCGGCCTACGGCTGGACGGGCGGAGTCCCGCCGAGCCCTTCGGTCACCGCATCTGCTGCGGCCCTGACCTTCTCGCCGAGCCCGATGACCTCGCGCCCGCTCAGCGACGTCCGCGCGTCGACGATCGCGAGGATGACGGCAGGCACTCCGCCGGGCGCGAAGGCGACGGCATTGACGGAGATGGGCCGATACTCTGTGTCCGCATCGATCTCACCGACCACGACGTCGGTGGGCAAGCGACGCTGCGCCTCCCGTAACGCGGTGACCGCACGCTGACCTGCGACACCCATCCCGCGCAACCCCGCGACGGTTGCCGACAGCGACTGCTCTCGCTGGTCGGCGCACTCCACCGCGTACCCGCGGGCGCGGATCACCTCCAGCATCGGCCGGTACAGTTCGCGCAGTTCGGCATGGTCGATCCCGACGTGGTCCGCCCCGAGGAGCAGCCACTCGTCGAGCCGGTCGGGCGGGTACCACGCGGCCAGCCCCGCACCCAGCGGCGGCGCGATCTCCAGGGTGTCGCCCAGTCGCAGACCGAGCGTGCCGCGGCGACCGGTCACGGGCTGCACGATCTCACCGATGGCGAGATCCGCTCCGGAAGGCACGAAAGCGATTGCGGCCATGCTGCTTTCGTCAGCCAGGTCGCGCATGAGCGGGCGGGCGACCTCGACCGGGGCCATCGCCCGCGACGCCGCCTCACCGATCGGGACCACCGCGGGTCCCAGCCGATAGCCCTTGGTGACCGGGTCCCGGAGGAGCCAGCCCGCTTCGGTCAGCGCGATGACCATCGGATAGCACGTGGGCTTCGAGACCCCGAGATGCCGCGCGATGTCGGCCAGACTCCGGGCCGTCGTCGGCTGGTCGGTCAGCAGCTGCATCAGCATGACGATGCGTTCGGTCTGCGGTGAGGAGCGCGCCATCCGCCCATCGTGCCACCGCCGCAGGTGTTTGCATAATGCGACTCTGGCGTCGCACTGTGATCGCAGTTACCCTCAGCCGCACACGTCGGACGGCTCTCGAAAGGTCCCCACAATGGCAACTGTCAATGGCGGTCAACTCCTTGCCCGCGCACTCGCCCAGGCCGGCACGACGGAGGTCTTCACCCTCCACGGCGGACACCTCGACGCCTTCCTGATCGCCTGCGCGGGAGAGGGAATCCGGCTCACCGACACCCGCCACGAGGCCAGCGCCGGCCACGCCGCCGACGCCTACGCACGCGTCACGGGCGGGTTAGGCGTCTGCGTGGTCACCTCGGGACCCGGGTTCACCAACGTCTACACCGCCCTGGCCAACGCCTATCTGGACCGCTCACCGACGCTGTTCGTCGTGGGCGCCCCGCCGCTGCGGGAGACCGAGACCAATCCGCTGCAGGGCGGTTTCGATCAGATCGCCGCGGCCGATCCGGTCACGAAGTGGGCATACCGGATCACCGACGCCGCCCGGGTCCCCGAGATCGTGGCGCTCGCGATCCGCAAGGCCACCAGCGGCGTGCCCGGTCCGGTCCTGCTCGAGCTGCCCATCGACGTCATGTTCGGCGAGGCCGACGACGACCGGGTGCGCTTCCCCACCAACTACCGGGTACCGACCCGGTCCGGGGCGGATCCCGACGCCGTCACCCACGCGCTCGACCTGCTTCACACCGCATCGAATCCCGCGATCGTGATCGGCGGCGGCGTCACCTTCTCGCGTGCCGAAGAAGCGCTCGTGACCTTCGCCGAGACCGTCGGCGTACCCGTCTTCTACCCGGGCAAGGCCGACGGCGCCATCCCGGCCGACCATCCGCTCGCCGGTGGCGGACTCCTGTCGATGGGCACCATCCCGGCTCTTGGGGCACCGACACCCGACGTCGTCCTCATGGCGGGCACGCGGGCAGGGATGTTCACCGGCGGCCGCGCCAGCATGTTCCCCGATGCCAAGATCATCCAGATCGACATCGACGCCGCAGAGATCGGCCGGATCTACGACGTCGAGGTTCCCATCGTCGCCGACTGCCGCGCCGCGCTCGAACAACTCGCGGCCGAAGCCGCCGGACGAACCTGGCCGGACTGGTCGGAGTGGGCGGCTACGGTCAAGGCCGCCAAGGGCGCTCACGCCGCCGGTTTCCCCGACGCGGCCACCGACACCGGAAAGATGCACCCCTACTTCGCCGCCAAGGCCATCGTCGAAGCATGCCCGCCGGACACCATCTTCGTGCTCGACGGTGCCGAGGCCCCGTCCTGGGCGGAGTTCTTCGTCGCCGTCGGCCGTCCGGGAAGCGTCCTGCGGCTGGGTTACCTCGGGTGCCTGGGTGTCGGGCCGGGATTCGCGATCGGAGCGGCCCGCGCCCGACCAGGCGCACCCGTCGTGCTGATCACCGGGGACGGCGCGGCCGGCTTCCACCCGCAGGAGTTCGACACCATGGCCCGTCATCACCTGCCGGTGACCACGGTCGTCTTCAACAACGCCGTCTGGGGCATGTCGATCCACGGCCAAGAGGCCGTCTTCGGGCCCCGAGGCGTGGTCGTGTCCGAGCTGGCCGACAGCGACTACGAGAAGATCGCCGAGGCCTTCGGCGGTATCGGCATGCGCGTCAAGCACATCGACGATCTCGCCCCGGCCGTCGACAAGGCACTCGGCGCCGGTGTCCCCGCCTGCATCAACGCCGAGATCGAACCCGGCATCGTCCATCCGATCACGACCATGATGCTCGGCGACGTGACGAGCACCGACGAGATCGTCGTCCCCTATTACGAGAACCTGCCCCGGTGACCACCGACCACACCCATCGAGAGGGAAAGACCATGGCAGACCAACGAGTCGCAGGCAAGATCGCCGTCGTCATCGGCGGCGGCTCGGGCATCGGCGAAGCCGCGGCCCGTACCCTGGCCGCTCACGGCGCCACGGTGGCCGTGGCCGACGTGAATCGCGAAGCCGCCGAATCGGTTGCGCGAGAAATCGGGGGCGGTGCGCGGGCTCACTGGGTCGACGTGACCGACGAGGAATCGATCGCCGCACTCCTCGCCGGTGTCTCCGACGACCTCGGCGGCGTGGACACCGTGGTGAACTGTGCGGGGCTGAACGTCCCCGGCTTCATCGTCGACCTCGACGCACAGCAGTGGCACACGACCATCGAGCTGTGCCTCACCGGCTCGTTCCTGGTGACCAAGCACGCGGGACGAACGCTGAACGACGGCGGATCACTCATCGGCATCGCCTCTCTCAACGCCCGCCAGCCGGCAGCCGGCTTCGCGGGCTACTGCGCGGCCAAGGCGGGCATGGTGATGCTCGCCGAGGTCGCCGCACTCGAGCTGGCCCCGCGCGGTATCCGGGTGAACTCGATCTCGCCGGGACTCGTGGACACCCCGCTGGTGCAGACCCTCACCTCCATTCCGGTCATCCAGGACGACTTCACCGCGAACACCCCGCTGGGGCGCAACGGCCGACCGGACGAGATCGCCGACGCGGTACTCTATCTCGCCTCCGACGACTCGCGGTGGGTCACCGGGGAGACGATCAACATCAACGGCGGCGCGCATCTGCGCCGGTACCCCGATGTGATGCGACATCTCGCCGAGATCTCGGCCGCGCAATGACGGCTCCGACACAACGGGACGACGCCGAGACGCGCACCGCGACCCGGGCCGGCGGATACCGTCTCGCCGAGCAGAGCCGGCTCCGGGCCCGTCTGCAGGGGAACGCCCCGGCGTTGTCCGGGGCCGGGGTCCACCTCACCTACCGGCAGCTCGACGACCGCACCAGCCGCCTCGCGAACGTGTTGCGCGACCGCGGCATCCGAGCCGGTGACCGTATCGCCGTGTTGGGCAAGAGTTCGACGGAGATCATCGAGACGGTGCTCGCCGCCGCGAAGATCGGCGCGGTCACCGTGCCAGTGAACTGGCGACTCTCGGTCCGCGAGCTCGGCGAGGTCGTCGCCGACGCACGAGCACGTCTGATCGTCTGCCACCGCGACTTTCTCGACTCGGTCGCCGAGATACGTTCGAATGCAAACACTCTCATCGAACCGATCGTGTACGGCGACCCACGACAACCGCGGTCGTACGAACAGTTGGTGGCGACGGCGTCCTCGAGCGATCCGGGTCATGTCGGAGACGCCGACGACGTCGTCCTCCAGCTCTACACCTCGGGCACCACCGGCCGCCCCAAAGGGGTGCTCACCTCCAACACCAACCTGGGCGCCTGCACCCAGGCCGGTGGGCCGTGGGGCTTCGACGAATCGTCGGTCAGCCTGTGCGCGATGCCCCTCTTCCACATCGGCGGGCTGGGCTGGGCGCTGGTGGGACTCGCCAACGGCGCACACAACATCGTGATCTCCGACTTCACCCCGGAGTCACTCCTGGACACTTTGGTCGGCGAACGCGTCACCAACGTCTTCCTGGTCCCGACGGTCATCGGCATGCTCGTGGACGTACCGGGCGCCGAGCGGGCCGATGTCGGAGCATTGCGTTCGATCGCCTACGGGTCCGCACCGATCACCCCTGCGCTGCTGCGACGGACTCTGCGCACCTTCGGCACCCCGCTGTTCCAGGTGTACGGACTCACCGAGACCCACGGCGCAGTAACTCAACTCGACGCCGAGGACCACAGCACCGACCCCGATCGCGCTCACCTGCTCCGCTCCGTCGGCCGGCCGTACCCCTGGGTGGAACTGAGCATCCGGACCGCATCGGGGAAGGACGCGCCGCGCGGCGAGCAGGGCGAGATCTGTGTGCGGACACCGCAGGCGACCCGCGGCTACCACCGACGCGACGCCGAGACCGCGGCGACCATCGATCCCGACGGCTGGTTGCACACCGGCGACATCGGCCGGATCGACGCCGACGGCTACGTGTACGTCACCGACCGGCTCAAGGACATGATCATCACCGGCGGCGAGAACGTCTACCCCACCGAGGTCGAAGCGGTTCTCGGCGACCACCCGGGTGTCGCACAGGTCGCGGTCGTCGGGCTGCCGCATGACACCTGGGGTGAGGTGGTGACGGCGTTCGTCGTGGCCGCACCGGGACACGAGGCCACTGCCGCTGACCTGCGCGCCTTCGCCCGGGCGCGGCTGGCCGGGTACAAGGTGCCCAAGGCCGTCCACGTCGTGGACACGCTCCCACTCGGAGCGACCGGGAAGATCCTCAAACGTGCCCTGCGCGAGCAGTTCACGACTCCTCCCGGACCGGCCGGGTCAACCCCGACGCCCCCCGACCAGTGAGGTGACATAACGCGCGGGTACGTCGAACCAGACCTCGCGGGCCGGTGCCAACTGCAGCGCCGAGGACGGCAGCTCGGTCGTGTAGGTCAGGTTGAGTGTGCCGGAGAAGTCGGGGTCGACACGATCGAGCGCGGGGATCTCGATGACGAGACCGTCGGTGTCGAGACGAGCGCGGACCATCGAACCTGGCACGGCCGTCCACTCGCAGTCGACGGATCGACCCGCCCGGCCGGGCACGGTCGACATGGTCGCCAGCACGCGGCGCTGGGTCAGCGCCAGGGCACCGGTGAAGGGACGGACGTTGCCCTGCGCCTTCCGGCCCGGGACCCGGCCGCTGAATCGCAATGTCACGGGCACGAATTCGACGATGTGATGGGCGTGCTCGGCGACGACTTCGCCGCGTAGGTCGTCGGGGAGTTTGCCGATGCCGAGCATCCGGCGCAGGGAGGCCACGGCCACACCCTAGAGCCGGTGGCGCCGTTTCGTCAGGCGAATGCCGCGACCACGTCTGCGGCGCGTCTCAGCTGCTCGGGGTCCGAACTGGTCGGGATGAGTTGCACCTCGTCGGTGCCGATGTCGGCGAAGCGCCGGAGGACCTCGGTGAGCTCTGCCTCGGTGCCCGCCCACCCCGTGGTGGGTGCGATCGCGTCGACGAACTCCGTCGGGATCCAGTTCATGTAGTGGTGCAGGTGCCGGGTCACCTGGGCACGGGGTCCGTCACCGTCACCGATCGCGAACCAGAACGAGGTCGCGAGGTGCGGCGCCGCGCGGCCGGCGTCTGCCCACGCCGACCGGGCGACGTCGAAGAGTTCGTTCTGCTTGCGGGTGTCGAGATCGAGGGTGACCCCGGCGATCCCGTCGGCCCAGTCGACCGCGCTGCGGATGGTCTTCGGTCCGGTGGTGCCGACATGCAACTGCGGCCCGCCCTTCCGGTGCGGCGGCGGACCGACCGGCAGGACCGACTCGGTGAGCTTGTCCCCGGCCCACACCCGTTTCATCGTCGCGGCCCGGTCGGCCAGTTGACGCATCGTCTGCGTCGACGGGTCGGCGCCGACCGCCCGGTAGTCCTCGTGTCGCCCACCGACTCCGAGCGCCACGGTGAGGCGTCCGGCCGACAGCATGTCGCCGGTCGCCAGCGACTTGGCGAGCATCACCGGGTCGTGCAGCTGCGGGACGACGACCGTCATCACCAGCGGCACCCGGCGCGTCCACGCCGCCAGGGCCCCGAGGAAGGTCAGACATTCCGGGTTGTCGAACGCGATGCGTTCACCCCAGCACAGCGAGCTGAACGGACCGTCGTCGATGGTGGTGGCCCACGAGTGGAGCGTCTCCGCGTCGAGATCGGGCTCCATCACGGGCATCGTCATCCCGATGCGCACGAGCGCCATTCTGGCACGGACACCCCGCGCCCGGACGTGGTTTCGCAGATGTCGCGCATCGTTGCGGGAAACGCACCGATGCGCGACATCTGTTGTGTCAGTTCTGGTTCCGTCCCGGACTACCGGACGCGGCCCGTCCCACATGCGCCGACCGCACCGGCGAGTTCTTCAGTTCGCGCAACGCGGTCCGCAACCCGCGGCGCTTGCCGGTCTCCGGGTCGACGCCGAAGTGGTCGGTCATCCCCTCGCGGATCGCGAACCGCAGCTCCGACGCCGTCTCCGGCGCATCGTCGGATGTCGCCTTCAACAGTGAATTCGGCAGTGCCAGCTTCGCGATGGTCCGGAACGACTGGGCATATTGACCCAGGAGGGTCCCCGTCGTGTACGGCAGGTCGTATTTGTCACACAACTCGCGGACACGCACACCGATTTCCTCGTACCTGCTGCTCGGCAGGTCGGGGAACAGGTGGTGTTCGATCTGATGACTGAGGTTCCCGCTCATGAACCGCATCAGCGGTCCGGCCTTGAAGTTGGCCGATCCCAACATCTGACGCAGATACCAGCGCGGTTGGTCCTCGTTCTCGAACTCGTCGACCGTGAACTTCTCGGCTCCGTCGGGGAAGTGACCACAGAAGATCACCATGTACGCCCAGTAGTTCCGGATGATGTTCGACGTGAAGTTCGCGGTGAGCGTCGTCTTCCAGTTCGGACCCGCCAGAGCCGGGAAGATCAGATAGTCCTTGGCCGCCTGTTTGCCGACCTTGGTGCCGATCACCCGGAGATCCTTGGCCGCCTGACGGTAGGTCTTCTCTTTGTTGCGCAGCTTCTCCGTCTCCAGATGGTGCAGCGCCACACCGTATTCGAAGAACGTGCCGAGCGTCAGGTTGTAGATCGGGTTACCGACGTTCCACCACTCCCAGGGCTGGTCCCGGGTGACGCGCAGGATTCCGTAGCCCACGTCGTCGTCCATCCCGACGACGTTCGTGTACTTGTGATGGACGAAGTTGTGCGAGTGCTTCCACTGCACGCTCGGGCAGGTGGTGTCCCACTCCCACGACGACGAGTGGACCTCCGGATCGTTCATCCAGTCCCACTGGCCGTGCATCACGTTGTGGCCCAGTTCCATGTTTTCTATGATCTTGGCGAGCGAGAGCATCGCGGTCCCGGCAGCCCAGGCGACCTTCTTGTCGCTGAACATCAGGGCGAGCCGGCCACCGGCAGCGAGGCTGCGCTGCAGGGTGATGGCCCGGCGGATGTACTTGGCGTCGGCCTCGCCCCGCGACTCCTCGATGTCACGACGGATGGCGTCCAACTCGGCGCCGAGGGTTTCGACGTCGCTCTCGGTGAGATGTGCGTATTGATCGATGTCGGTGATGGCCATGAAGCCTCCTACAGATCTAGGGTGCATTCACCAGACACGGCGCTGATGCATGTCTGGATTCGTTCTCCTTCGCGACGTTCCTCGCCGGTGCGCAGGTCACGCACGTAACCCCCGGCGAGCGGCACGACGCAGGTCTGGCAGATACCCATCCGGCAGCCGAACGCCATCTGGATTCCCAGGTTCTCCCCTGCTTCGAGAAGTGTTGTGGCGCCGTCGATCTCGGCTTCCTTGTCCGAGATCGCGAACTTCACGGTGCCGCCCTCGCCACCGTGGTCGGTGCGCGCGATGGCGAACCGCTCCACGTGGAGACGTTCACGCAGGCCGCCGTCCTCGTAGTGCGACTCCATCGCGTCGAGCAGCGCGACCGGTCCGCAGGCCCAGCATTCGCGTTCACGCCAATCCGGCGCCCACTCGTCCATCCGCGAGACGTCGAACTTGCCCATCTCCTTGGTCAGCTGGAGATTCAGATCGTAATCATCGGCCTCGTCGGCGAGCGTCTCCATCTCGTCGAGGAAGATCACGTCGTCGCGGGTGGGCGCGGAGTGGATGTGCACGATGTCGGGTGTCTGACCGTGCGAACTCAGCTGCCGCAGCATCGCCATGACGGGAGTGATCCCGCTGCCCGCGGTCACGAACAGGATCTTGCCCGGAACCGGCTCGGGCAGGTGGAAGTCGCCCTTGGGCGACTGCAGCCGGATGATCGTCCCGGGGCTGACGCCGTCGACGAGATGCGACGACAGGAATCCGTCGGGGTTCGCCTTGACCGTGATCGCGATGGTCTTGTCCTCGTTGGCGCCGAACGACGTCAACGAGTACGACCGCCAGTGCCACTTGCCCTCGATCTGCAGACCGATCCCGACGTACTGGCCCGGTTTGTACGACTCGGGGAACCCCCAGCCCGTCCGGATGGTGACTGTGGCGGTGTCGTCGGTCTCCTTGGTCACGTCGAGCACCTTGCCGCGGAGCTCGCGCGCGCTCCACAGCGGATTGATCAGGTGCAGATAGTCGTCGGGCAGCAACGGGGTAGTCGCTCGGGCCACCAGACCCCGGATGATGTTGACCTCCGGCTTCCGGGCCTCGACCCCGGCCGCCGGCCGCTTGCTCCACTTCAACAGGTTCACTCAGACTCCTCCCCTAGAAATCCCCACGGCTGGAGTTACTGACCGGTACTACCCTTCGGTGCACGACTGTACACATCAATCGGTGACCGCGGTCACACGATTTGATACTGGCAGGTCACGACCGGTGCCGCGACCCGTTCGGTCACCAGGTGAAGGCGCCGCCGGTCCAGATGCCCGTCGCGATCAGCGCGAAGAGGAGTTCGATGCCGATCGTCTTCACCGCCGCCTTCAGCGCCGAGAACGCGCCCCGCCACGCGCCGTCGAAGCTGCGCGTGCGGACGAGTTCCGATGCCAGCGCACCCACGATGAAGCCGAGCAGCAGGCCGATGACGGGGACGACGAAGAAGCCGACGATGCCGACCAGGCCGCCGACCACGATCGTGCGGTTCGGGATCGCGTCCGCGCGCAGCGACCGGCCCGCGATCAGATACTTGAGCACCTCGCCGATGCCGATGACGACGATGGCCAGAGCGAACACCGACCAGGCCCAACCACCCACGACGAGGGCCCACACGAACAGTGCGCCGACGATGAGCAAGGTGCCGGGCAGGATCGGCACGACGATGCCCACCAGGCCCACCAAGATCACCGCTGCGACCAGCAGCTCACCCCAGAACGGCACCCGGACCTCGTCCGATCACTCGCCGGGCTTCGACGACGCACCGGGGCGCGCGTCGGCGGGCCGGTCGTCGGTCTTGACCATCGAGGTCATCGCCGGGGCCTGATCGTGCGGGGCCTTTTCGTGCGGGGCCGGCCGTGGCGGCGGGCCCGACGGACGCGGCGGGGTCCCCGACGGGGGTATCGGCGCGGGCGGTACCGGGCGCGGACCCCCGGCCGGCCGCGGTACGGGTGGCCGGGGCCCGGGCGGCGGTCCCGGACGACCGGGCGGCGGTCCCAGCGGCGCACCCGGTGGTTTCAGTACACCGGGAGGCGGACCCACGGGTCCGCGCGGCGGGCCGACCGGGCCGGGCGGTGGCCCGGGGCGTCGCGGAGGCGCCGGGGGCGGGGTCGGCGGAAGGTTAGTGGCCTTGCGAACGGCCGGGCGGCCCGGCACGGGTGTGACGAGCGACGCGGCGCGGACGGCACGCTCACGCGCGACCGGCACGTCGTCGGCTGTCGCGGTGACCACGCCCATGCGCCGGCGGTGGAAGCTCTCGGGCTTGCCGAACAGTCGGATGTCGGTCTCGGGTACGGCAAGTGCGGCGGCGACGTTCTCGAAACCGATCGCCGGCTCGTCGAGTTGCCCGTAGATGACGGCCGAGGCACCCGGGGACGCGAGCGTGACGTCGACCGGGAGACCGAGGATCGCGCGGGCATGCATCTCGAACTCGGACAGTCGCTGGGTCGCCATCGTGACGAGGCCGGTGTCATGGGGCCGCGGGCTGACCTCGGAGAAGTAGACATCGTCGCCCTTGACGAAGAGTTCGACGCCGAAAACGCCGCGCCCGGCCAGCTTTCCGTCACCGAGCGCGGTGGCGATGCGCGCCGCGATCGAGGTCGCCGAGGCGTGCGCGTCGGTGCTCATCTCATGGGGCTGCCAGCTCTCCACGTAGTCGCCGTTGATCTGTCGGTGACCGATGGGCGCACAGAAGTGGGACGTGAGCCGGCCGGTGGCCGGATCGATCGCACGAACCGTGAGAAGGGTGATCTCGTAATCGAATTCGACGAAGCCCTCGACGATGACGCGACTGCCCTGCACCCGACCACCAGTGTTCGCGGTCTCCCAGGCCGAGGCCAGCTCCTCGGGGCCCCGCACGACCGACTGTCCCTTGCCCGACGACGACATGACGGGCTTGATCACACACGGGAACCCGACCTGGCGGGCCGCGACGGTGACCTCCTCTAGAGTGTCGGCGAAGAGATACGGCGATGTCGGCAGCCCGAGTTCCTCGTCGGCGAGACGTCGGATTCCCTCGCGGTTCATGGTGGCGACGACAGCGCTCGCGGTGGGGATGACCTCGGCGATACCGCGTTCGGCGACGTCGACGAGGGCCTCGGTGGCGATCGCCTCGATCTCGGGCACCACGTACGCGGGACGATGTTTGTCGATGACCGCGTGCAGGGCGGCGGGGTCGGTCATGTCGATGACCTCGGCATGGTGGGCGACCTGGTGGCCGGGCGCGTCGGCGTAGCGATCGACGGCGACGACCTCGACGCCGAGGCGCTGGAACGCGATCACGACCTCTTTGCCGAGTTCACCTGCCCCGAGGACCATCACCTTGGTCGCGGTCGGACTCAGCGGCGTGCCGATGACGTCCGGCGGCCCGGTCGTCGGCGCCGGCTGGGCTGCGCTGGGCGCACTCTCGCTGTTCGACGTCATCCTCAAATCCTACTTGCCGCCAGCACAGATCCCGGCGCACTCCTCCACCTCGTCGAACACACCAAGGACCGTCGGGTGATCATCCCGTCACCTCGTGCACGAAGCACCAGCGCCACACCTCGTCCGGTTCGGCCGAACGCATGACCGGGTGCCCGGTCTCGTGGAAGTGACCGTTCGCGTGTCGTCGCGGGCTCGAATCGCAACAACCGATGTGCCCGCACGTCAGGCACTTCCGAAGATGTGCCCAGTGGGTCTCGCCGATCGCGACACAGTCCTGGCAACTGCGGTCGTCGCCCGATGCCGGCGCCGGGTCGGCGGCCGGCGCGGCGTCGAACGACTCCAGTTCGACGCAGCGCGCCGTGCTCGAGGCGTCGGAACCGGACCCCGCCGGCCCGGACGCGGCCGATGACTTCCGCCGAAAGATCTTCATGCCCGACATTATCCATCGGGCCGGCGCGATTAGAGTCGCTCGAATGGGCGCATCGCTACTGCTGGTCGCGGTCATCGCCGTGGCGGTCGCCGCGTTGTGTCGTCGCTATGGCTGGTCATCGCCGCTGGTGCTGGTCACCGTCGGTCTCGGGATCGCATGGATTCCCGAGTTGCCGTCGGTGGCCCTGGAACCCGAGCTCGTGCTCTTCCTCATCCTGCCGCCGCTGCTGTACTCGGCCGCGCAGGAGAGTTCATATCAGGCGTTCCGCGCCAACTGGCGTGCAATCGGATTCCTGGCGGTCGGCCTACCGCTGGTGACGACCCTGGTGGTCGGATACGTCGCATACCTCGTCGTCCCCAATCTCCCGCTCGCCGCGGCACTGGTCCTCGGCGCGGTCGTCGCGCCGCCGGACGCGGTGTCGGCGCAGGCGATCGGCCGCCGGCTCGGTCTGCCGCGCCGGATGATGACGCTGCTCGGCGGCGAGAGCCTGCTCAACGACGCGACGGCCCTCACCGCGTTCCGGATCGCGCTCGCCGCGGCGGTGGGGGCCACCGCGACGGTCGGCGAAGGCGTCCTGACGTTCGCGGTGGCCGCCCTCGGCGGCCTGGTCGTGGGCCTCCTCGTCGGGGTGGTCGTGTCCTGGGTGCGTGTCTGGCTCACCGACCCGCCGATGGAGACAGCGATCGGCATCATCGTCCCGTTCAGCACGTACTACGCGGCCGAGGAACTGCACGGCTCGGGTGTCATCGCGGTGGTCACCGCCGGTCTCTACCTCGGGCACCGATCGGTGCGGCTGGGTTACGCGACGCGACTGCAGGACGACGCGGTGCGCAAGTCGATCGACACCATCCTCGAGTCGTTCGTCTTCCTGCTGATCGGCCTGCAGCTACCCATGCTCATCGAGGGCGTCGAGAACGAGTCGTGGACGCAGATCGCCATCGACGCCGCGGCGGTCCTGGCGGCGACGATCCTCGTGCGGATCGTCTGGGTCTTCCCCGCGACCTACCTGCCCCGCCTGCTGTCGCGTCGGATCCGCGACCGCGAACCGTCACCCACCCCGGCGTCGGTCTTCGTCGTGTCCTGGGCCGGCATGCGCGGAGTGGTATCGCTGGCCGCCGCGTTCGCCATCCCCGTGTACACCGAGGCGAACGAGCCCTTCCCCGCCCGCGCGGAGATCCTGTTCCTGACCTTCGTCGTCGTGGTGGGCACGCTGTTGATCCAGGGCACGACGCTGCCCTGGGTCATCCGGTTCCTGGGCGTCAGCGGCGACGAGCGAGCCCAGGACCGGCTGGCCTATGCATCCGCGCAAGACCGGGCGTCCCGCGAAGCCGAACGCCGGCTCGACGAATACGCCACCGAGCTGACCGACGACGATCCGCGCCGCCTCCAGGTGGCGATGCTGCGCAAGTGGATCACGACGCAGCGCAACGTCGCGTGGGAGGAGCTGGGCCGCGGACCCGAGGACCTCGGCGAGAGTCCGACGTCGGCCGGGGCCCGTCTGCGGACGGAGATCCTGCAGATCCAGCGCGCGGTGTTCATCGCCGAACGCGACGCCGGCCGTATCGACGACGAAGTACTGCGGATCGCGTTGCGCCGCCTCGACTTCGCCGAGGGACAGGGCGACCGCGACGTTTAGTCCCCCACCCGAACGAACCCGGGGAGTTCTGCCCATTCCGCGTTCGGAAGTCCTGCCCTACCTTCGGTTCCCATGACCACGACCATGACCCGCCTGGCCACCGCCGGCGCCTCCCTCGTCCTCTCCGCCGGCTCGCTCGCCGTCGGCACCTCCACCGCTGCCGCCGCTCCGTCCGCACCGTCCTGCGATGCCGGGCAACGGACCGTCACCTCTGTCGTCACCGCGCAGTCGGCGGCGTCGATCTGCCAGTGGCGCACCGACGGCACGCTCGAATACCGGGGTGTCGCCCGCTCCAGCGGGAACGCCCTGTGCATCCCGGTGTCCGAGGTGCACCGGCAGGAGAACGGCAGTGGCCGTTACTACTACGTCGCCTACAACAACGGATACAAGTACTCCGTCTTCGACGGACTGGGCCTGAGCATCGTCGGCCCCGACGGGTTGCTGATCAGCTCCGAGGACGCGATCGGCTGAGCGAGAATGTCATTCGTCGTCGACGAACGCGGCGAACACGGCGGTCTCTTCCGTACGGCCGCGCAGCGAGGTGGTCTCCTGTTCCTCCCAGCGCGCCGCCTCACTCGGTTGCGCGGCCTTGACCGCACGCCCGGAGGCCAACGGGCGCCGCGGATCCCGCTTGGCCAGTTCCGACAGCCGGGCACTCTCGTTGACCGGGTCGCCGATGACGGTGTACTCGAATCTCTCGATGGCACCGACGTTCCCGGCGACCACGGCCCCGTGGCTGACCCCGATCCCGGCCGACAGCTCCGGTACCTCCTCGGCCAGACCGGAGGCGATGTCGCGGGCGGCGGCGAGTGCGCTGCCGGCGGCGTCGTCGAGGTCGATGGGTGCGCCGAAGATGGCGAGCACCGCGTCGCCCTCGAACTTGTTCACCAGGCCGTCGTGTTCCTCGACCGACCGCACGATGACGGCGAAGAACTTGTTGAGGATCTCGACGACCTCGGTCGGTCGTCGTTGCGCGGCAAGCGTCGTCGAACCGATGACGTCGACGAACAGCGTGGCGGCCAGACGTTCGGTGCCACCGAGTTCGGGACTCGACGACATCGCCGCCTCGGCGACCTCATGGCCCACGTGACGGCCGAAGAGGTCCCGTATCCGTTCTCGCTCACGGAGTCCGGTGACCATCGAGTTGAAACCGACCTGTAGGTCGCCGAGTTCGGTGCCGTCGTAGACGACGAGGTCGGCGTTCTCGAGGTCGCCGTCGCTCACGCGGTTCATCCCGGCACGCACGCTGCGGATGGGTCCGGTCACACTCATGCTCGACAGCAGCGTCAGGAGCAGACCGGTGAACAGGGCGGTGACCCCGAGGACCGTGGCACCGACGAACAGGTCGAGCTTGGAGGTCTCGTCCCGTGCGAGCCCGAAGGCCAGCACCAGCAGGATGCCGATGATCGGGATCGCCGAACCCACCATCCACGAGACGACCGAGCGCGCCTTCACACCAGTGCGCTTACGCCGACGATGCCCGGCCGAGATCAGTTCCGCTGCAACGGGACGCAGCGTGAAGTCGATGAAGAGATATGAGATCGCCACCACCACGACGCCACTGAGGCTCACCACGAACAGCGTCTTCGGGATCAGCTGCGGGTCGACGATCCCGTACATGATCGTGAGCATGACGGTGGCGACACCCCACAGGAAACCCTGCACCAGCGACAGCCGCCACGGCAGCCGCATCGTCCGCCGGGCGTCACGTTTCGTCGGCGGGACGTCGCGGATGGCCCAGCGCAGGTCGCGGACGCCGACGTAGGTACCCCACCCGATCCCGACCACGAAGGCCACGGTGATGTAGACGGGCACCACGATGAAGTTGACCCACCAGAGTTCGGCGGTGAAGACGGTCGGCTGCGGGATGCCGACCGCGGTGAGCGCGACCGCGACGATCGCGCCGAACATGTTGGCCACCACGATCGACGCGGTCAGCAGGGTCTGAATCCGGACCCGCTGCTTGATGCTGCTCTCGCCGACGGATCCGAGCAGGATGGAACCGTAGTCGCGACTCCCCCGCTTGGCACGCATGGGCACTAGCTAATCACGAGCCGTGCCCGGATCCGCGACGAGCTTCGCGGAGCCACCGCCGGGAGCGTCGGTCCTCAGACGATCTCGCGCCGCACGATGGTCTGGTCGCGACCGGGACCCACGCCCACGCACGAGATGTGCGCACCTGAGAGCTCCTCGAGCCGCAGGATGTAGTTCTGCGCGTTCTGCGGCAGTTCCTCGAAGGTCTTGCACTGGGAGATGTCCTCCCACCAGCCCGGCATCTCCTCGTAGATCGGCTTCGCGTGGTGGAAACCGGTCTGGGTCATCGGCATCTCCTCGACCCGTTCGCCGTCGACCTCGTAGGCCACGCAGATCGGCACGGTGTCGAGGCTGGAGAGGACGTCGAGTTTGGTGAGGAAGTAGTCGGTGATCCCGTTGACGCGGGTGGCGTAGCGGGCGATCACGGCGTCGAACCAGCCGCAGCGACGGGCACGTCCGGTGGTCACGCCCACCTCGCCGCCGGTCTTGGCCAGGTAGGCGCCCCACTCGTCGAAGAGCTCGGTCGGGAACGGCCCCGAGCCCACCCGTGTGGTGTAGGCCTTCAGGATGCCCAGGACGGTGGTGATCTTGTTGGGGCCGATACCGGCACCCACCGCCGCGCCGCCGGCCGTCGGGTTCGACGATGTCACATACGGATAGGTGCCGTGGTCGACGTCGAGCAGGGTTCCCTGGGAACCCTCGAGCAGCACCGTCTCGCCGTTTTCGAGTGCCTGGTTGAGCAGCAGCCGGGTGTCGGCGATGCGGTGTTTGAACCCCTCGGCCTGGCCGAGGACCTCGTCGACGACCTGCGCCGGGTCGAGGGCCTTGCGGTTGTAGATCTTGACCAGGATCTGGTTCTTGAGTTCGAGCGCGGCCTCGACCTTCTGGGCCAGGATCTTCTCGTCGAGGACGTCGGCGACGCGGACCCCCACGCGGGCGATCTTGTCCTGATAGCAGGGGCCGATGCCGCGGCCCGTGGTGCCGATCTTCTTGTTGCCCAGGAAGCGCTCGGTGACCTTGTCGATCGCGACGTGGTACGGCATCAGCAGGTGCGCGTCGGCGGAGATCAGCAGGCCCGAGGTGTCGACATCGCGGTCCTCGAGTCCACCGAGCTCGGTGAGGAGCACGCCGGGGTCGACGACCACGCCGTTGCCGATCACGTTCTGCACGCCGGGCGTCAGGATGCCGGACGGGATGAGGTGCAGCGCGAAGGATTCCCCGCTCGGCAGTACGACGGTGTGCCCGGCGTTGTTGCCACCCTGGTAGCGGACAACCCAGTTGATCCGGCCTCCGAGGAGGTCGGTCGCTTTGCCTTTGCCCTCGTCACCCCACTGGGCTCCGATAAGCACGATCGCGGCCATGTCCGGTACTCCTTTGTGTGGCGCGCTTGGGACCAAACCCGACCAACACTACTGGGTCCGCGCGCTCGATACGCTATCCGCGTGCCGTTTGCCCTTCTCAGCCAGACCAGCCGCGCCGACGACAAGAAGGCCGTTCGTGCCGCGGTCGCCGATGCCCTGACCGATCCCGCGGTCTCACGCCTCGTCGTCGAACCGCGCGTCGCCGAGCGGTTCGCGCCCACCGTGGCCCACGAGAACGACATCTTCCTGTCCCAGGTGCTCGCCGCACTGATGGTCACCGAACGACTCGACGTCGAGGTCGCGTACGTCTCCGCCGAGGCCACCCCGGCGACGCGCCGCTACGGCTTGCCGCACGGACGCCCCGCGCGCGAACTGGCCGAGCACGGCACCGCGGTCGCGGTCCCGCTCATCCGTGACGACGCCGCGACGGTCGTGGTCGGCAGCGCCCGTCACCTGGGCGCCGAGGGCGCGAAACTGCACGGTGAGACCTATGTCGACAACGAGCGCCTGTTCGACGGCGAGGTGCGCTCGATCCTCATCGAACCGACCCTCGCCGCGCCCGGGCTGCGCGCGCAGGTCGAGCGGATGTTGCTGCCGGGCAAGTGGTTCGCCGGACGTGCCTGCCAGACCGGCGGCACGAATGTCGTCGTCGAACGTGAGGGTGTGGTGAACCCGCGCGTCCTCAAGCGGTCGACGTTCTACCGTCATGTCACCGATCTGTTACTCGTTCGCCCCTGACCGCAATCCGTAGCGCCAGTGCGGATATGACGCGCATTGTCGCTACCGATTCCCGACGGGTCAGGCGACCGGACGTGCCTCCGGGCCCGTGGTGAGGTGAAGGTCGTCGCGCCGGATGAGCGCGGTCGCCACGACGCTGATGATCGCGGTGAGTACGAGATATCCGGCGGCCAGCCACGGCGACCCGCTCGCCGCGCCGATCAGTGCGGTGAGGATCAGCGGCGTCAGTCCCGAGGCGTAGATGCCGGAGAACTGATAGACCACCGACAGGCCCGTGTAGCGCACCGGGGTCGGGTACAGGCTCGCGAACAACGTTCCCTGCGCGCCGTAGAAGAGCGCATGGATCACGCCGAAGACGATCACCAACCCGACGGTGAACCACAGCAGGTTCGCCGTCCCGAACAGGGCGAACACCGGATAGACCGCCACGCCGTAGGCGGTGATCCCGATGAGGTAGATCGTCTTGGCGCCATAGCGGTCGGTGAGCAGGCCGGAGAACGGCAGCAGGGCCGCCATCACCAGCGACGCGATCGTCACGGCCACCAGGACCGGGACCTTCTCCATGTCGAGTTCGCTGGTGGCGTAAGCGATCGCGAAGACGCCCCAGGTGTTGAAGGCGGAGCCCTCACCCCACCGGGCGAGGAGACCGAGGACGGTGTTGCGCGTGTTCGGCGGGACCACGACGTCGCGCAGCGGTGCCGTGGACTTCTTCGCGAGTTCGGCGACCTCGGCGAACGCCGGCGTCTCGTCCACCTTCAGGCGCACGACGAAGCCGATGACCACGAGGACGATGCTCACCAGGAACGCGATGCGCCAGCCGTAGGTCAGGAACGCCTGCTCGTCGAGGACCACCTGCAGCAGGGCGAACACACCGGTACCCAGTGCGAGTCCGAGCGCCAGACCGATCTGGGGGATGCTCCCGAACAGACCGCGCTTGCCGTCCGGACTGTGCTCGACCGACAGCAGGACCGCACCCGCCCACTCCCCGCCCAGCGCGAACCCCTGCACGACCCGCAGGAGCAGCAACAGGATCGGGGCGAGCACACCGACCGACGCCGCGGTCGGCAGCACGCCCATCAGGGCGGTCGCGACGCCCATCATCACCATCGTGATCGCGAGTGTGCGCTTGCGGCCGATGCGATCGCCGATGTGCCCGAACACGATTCCGCCGATCGGACGCACCACGAAGCCCACCGCGAACGTGGCGAAGGACAGCAGCGTGCCGACGAACGAACTCTGGTCGGGGAAGAACAGCTGGTTGAACACGAGGCTCGCCGCGGTCGCGTAGAGGAAGAAGTCGTACCACTCGACGGTCGTGCCGAGAAGACTTGCCGCGACGACGGTGCGGAGGCGCTTGCGACGCTCGGCATCGGTCTCGACGACCGGCGCAGCTGCGAGTGTGGAGGTAGCCATGACCGACACACGGTAACGACGCGGCCGCCCGATCCGGCGACTACGAATCAGCGTGAACGAAAAGTTGCGACCGCTGCTCGGGCGTCAGCCGGCCGCGATGTGGGGCCTGTCCGCGGCTCGACGGCGCGCGGTCACCAGGTCATCTCCTCCCGGCACCGTCGCTGGTGATCGTCGGGATCGATCTGCACCGTCGCGTGCTCGAGACCGTGGCGCGCCAGGACGGCCTGCGCGGCGGGCAACACCTCGGCATTGGGCCGACTGCTGCCGAGATGCACAGTGGCCACATCCATCCCGGTCGTGAGCGTCCAGACATGGAGGTCGTGCACGTCGTCGACCACCGGGATGTCGGCCAGATCGGCCCGCAATGCCTCGACGTCGACGTGGGCCGGCGCCTGCTGGTTCAGGATGCGCAGCGCGTCGAGTGCCAGTCGCACCGCCCGCGGAACCACCCACAGGGCGATCAGTACCGCGACGACGATGTCGGCGTAACCCCATCCGGTCGTCATCGCGACGATGCCGGCCACCAGTACGCCGACGCTGCCGACGGCGTCGGCCAGCACCTCCAGATATGCGCCGCGGACCGCGATCGATTCCTTCGCGTCGGCCCGCAGCAGCAGCATGACCCCGAGGTTCACCAGCAGGCCCACCAGGGCCACGACGATCAGGGTGAGGCCCGGGACCTGCGGATCGCTGCCGATCCGCTCGACCGCCTCGTAGAGCACGAAGACGGCGACGCCCATGAGCAGTACGGCGTTGGCGACCGCGGTGAACACCTCGGCGCGGTGCCAACCGAAACTACGGGTGTCGGTGGTCCGCCCGTGCCGGCCGAGCAGCAGTGCGATCAGGCCCATGACGAGTGCGACGACGTCGGTCAGCATGTGTCCGGCGTCGGCGATCAGTGCCAGCGAGTTCACCAGGATGCCGGTGACGAGTTCGACGACGAAGTAGCCGCCGATGAGCGCGACGGCCAGCACCATCGGCCAGAGGCGGCGCCGGCCCCCGGCCGTGGGAGCGTGCGAGTGCGAATGTGAGTGCCCCATGATGCCGGTCAATATATGCAGAAGTTCGCATATGTGGCAACAGGTTGGTCAGCTCCGGAGGGTCGCCAGTGCGGAGGACCTGCGCAGACCTGCCGTCATCAGCAGGTCCACGAGCAGCGAGCGGATCTCGGCGAGCAACGCGGCCTCCGACAACTCGCTGTTGGTGACCAGGTCGACGCGGGCCTTGCGCACGATGCTTCGGATCACCCGGGCCGCGTCGGCCTGGTCGGGTTCCTCACCGGGATCGGCCATCATCATCGCGCGGAGCACCTCGAAGGCCCCGGCGAGATCGTCGATGATCTCGATCAGCTCGGGGAGCACCGGCACACCACGCTGGGTCATGCCGAGCGAACGCCGCGCGATGATGCGGAAGTTGCGGACCGCGTTGTCGATGGGGTCGGCGGTGGCCGAGATCCGGTCCAGCCGCATCCGGGAGCCCCAGTAGAGCGGTGAGATGCGCGTGACCTCGCGCCCGCCGGTCATGTCCGACCGCATCTTGTTGATCGCGGCCTGCGTCCCGCGCGCCGATTCGAGTGCGGCGGCGATGAGTTCCTCGTCGCGCTCGCGCAATCCGGTGGCCAGCTGGCGGGCGGCGTCGCGGACCGTCGCGAGGACGCCGGCCGCGTCCCGGCGCGCCCGGCTCGCCGGATTCACCGGCAGGAGCGCCCCCACGAGGATGCCGACCAGCCCGCCGATGAGCGCGTCGAGTGCGCGATGGAAACCCGCCACGCCGCCGGGCGGGAGGAGCGTCGCGACCAGCGCGGCCGACGAGGCCGCCTGCATGGGGACGAGCGGGCCGTCGTCGAGGAAGACCGCCACCGTCATCGCCAGGGCGACGACGACCATGATCTGCCAGGCCCCCTCCCCGACCAGGCTGATGAACAGGTCGCCGACGAGGATGCCGATCGCGACGCCGCCGACGAGTTCGGCGGCCCGGCGCCACCGCTGCCCGAGGGACAGGCCGAGGGAGATCACCGCGGCGATGGGCGCGAAGAACGGATCGGGGTGGACGAAGACCTCCACCGCGATCCACCATGACACCCCGGCGGCCAGCGCACACTGGACGATCGGCACCAACGACACGCGTAGCCGGCGCAGCCGGTTCTTCAGCGGCGCGGGCATCGCGTTGAACACCCGGCGCGGATACGACGGGTTCGCGGCTCTTGCTGCCATCAGGCGGACGTCATCCGCGGGTGACCGGTCGGATCACACGAGGCCGAGTTCGGCGGCCGCGCGTGGATCGCTGTCGTTGAGCAGGTCGAGGCAACGCAGGTGTTCGTCTTCCTCGCCGATCAGTTCGGCGGCCCGGGCGAGCGCCCCGACGCACCGTAGGAAGCCGCGATTGGGTTCGTGGCTCCACGGCACCGGCCCGAAACCCTTCCAGCCGTGTCGTCGCAGCTGATCGAGGCCGCGGTGGTAACCGGTCCGCGCATAGGCGTACGCCGCGATCACCGCGGCAGAGTCGATGTCGTCACCGGCCGCGGCGGTCTTCGACGACTCGAGAGCCGCCTCGGCAAGGTAGGCCCAGGCGATCGAGGCGGTCGGATGCGCGGCCGCGACCTCCGCCGCGGCAGCACCGTTGAGCAGGTCTGATTCGGCGTCGTCGTCCCCGGTGAGCAGAACCGGTTGCGGGCCGAGAAGATCTCCGAAAGACGTCATGTCCTCTATTCAAGCACCGTGCCGCCCGGGGCCGTCCGTTCGATCAAACGCCCTAGTGCTGGAATGTCGGGCCGTTCGCTAGGGTGAATGACGCAATCGGTCCTGCTGCCCCCGGTGATCGGCGTCGTCGGGCGGCCGGACCGAAGTCGTGCGATGGCGAATACGGGGTGAAACAGTCGATGGCGCGATCCGAGAGGCCGAGAGCTGCTGTCACCAGGGCATTGTCGACCCTGAAACAGGTTCGGGATGATCGTCGCGCTCGCCGGACGGGTGCACGACCGGTGCCCGGCACCACCCCGACCGGCACCGACGCCACTCCACCCAGCACCAGCAGAGAGGGCCGCGAGCCAGCTGTGGACGATTCCACCAAGAACGAGACCGCCGAGGACAAGGCCGCGACGACCGAGGCGACCGCCGCGGAGTCCACGGCAGACGCGTCCACGGCGGACGGTGCCGCGAAGAAGCCCGCAGCACCGAAACCGAAGGGTGGGCGCGGGATCGACGGCGCCACCCAGGTGATCAACCGCGGCAGCCTGCCGTCGGCCGAGGACCTCGAGGACCTGGACGACATCGACCCGCTGGGTGCGGAACCGGAGTCCGCGGAGACCGGCGAGACCGCTGCCGACGACAGCGCCCCCGACGACGCCACTCCTGCACCGAAGCGCCTCGGCCCGAGCGACTCGGCGACCACCGTCATCCAACGGTCGGATCTCCCCGACGCCGCCGAGCTCGAGGACCTCGACGACATCGACCCGACCGCCCCAGAGCCCGACGCAGCATCCCCCGAAGCCGAGCTCGCCGATTCCGAGTCAGCGGCGTCGGACACCGAGACCGCGGCGCCCGACGCCGAGGCTCCCGAGTCCGAGACCCCCGCATCCGACTCCCCCGCCCCTGAATCCACTGAGTCCGAGTCGGATTCGGATACCGAGGCGACCGCCGAACCGACGCTTCCCGACGACACGGACCCGTCGACGGGTACCGCGGTCGGCGCCGGTGTGGCAGCGGCGGGTGCGGCCGCGGTAGCAGCCGGATCGGCTCCCGGTGATTCCGACGCCGAGACCGAGGCCGATTCTGACGCGAAGGCCGAGGCCGAGCCGGTGGACGACGACACGGCGACGGACGAATCCGCGCCGGACGAGACTGCACCGGACGAGTCCGGTGTCGCATCAGAAGCAGACCAGGACCCCGTCGTCGACCCGGACGCCGAGGCGGAGCCGGTGGACGACGAGCTGGCCGACGCCACCGACACGATCGAGCCGGCGGTTCTCGAGGACGAGGCACCCGACGCAGCAGCGGACGAGACAGCGGCGGACGAGACAGCGGCGGACGAGACGGCGGAGACAGAAGCCGACTCGCCGACCGAGGCGATCGCCGTCCCCGCCGGTGGGAGCACCGACACGAACGAGACGGACACCACCGACACCGAGACCGAGGCTGCCGCCGAGGACTCCGGATCGGACGCCGCGACGACCGTGATCCCCGCGGCAGCCGCTGCCGCCGCCTCTGCGCGGAGCGAGACGTCCGCGCCGGCCGAGGAGGAGGCCCGGACCACACCCGAGCCGGCCGTTCCGGCATCGACCGAGGGATGGACGACCACCGACCGCGAACCGCAGGTCATCCCGGGTAGCGGCCCTACGTCACCGAAGAAGAAACGCGGCAAAGGTCTTTTGATCGCGGCGGCAGCGGTCGTGGTGGTGATCGTGGCCGTCGTCGGCGGCATCTTCGCCTACAACAGCCTGCGCGCACCGGCGCCCGCAGACGAGGCCGCGACCGTGGCCATGGACTACACGACCGCGCTGTACGAGGGTGACCTCTCGACCCTGCGGTCGGTCACCTGCGGCGAGCTCAACGCGTTCTACAGCGATTTCGACGACGCCGCTTACCAGCGCACCTACGAGGCGCAGCGGGCCCGCAACGAACTCGTGCAGACGCAGGCGATCAACGCGGTCCGCGTCGTCGAAGGCGGTGACCAGGCCGTCGTCGAAGTGGTCGCGGTACACACCAATTCACCCGATCAGCCCGAGACCGTCACGCTGAACCTGCAGCGCGACGGCGACGACTGGAAGGTCTGCAACCCCACGTGACGAGCGGACATCGGTACGGCCCACCGCCGGCCGGCCCGGGTGACCGTCCTGCGCCGGGCTACTTCACGCCCCCGTCCCGACCGGCACCACCTGCGGGCACGACGCCACGCCGGGGTCTCTCGACGGGCATCAGTCCCGTGCCGGACAACCGGGTCCGAAGCAACCGAATCCGTCCCTACGACGTGGGTTCGCCGCAACGGTCCCGGTCGCGCGTCGACCCGGCCGTCGTCATCGCGGCGCTGGTGATGGTCGCGCTCGCCGCCGCGGTCGTCGTCGGGCTCGCCCTCACCTGAGCCGGGCCCCCGGACCGGCGCGACGCACGGGGTCGATCACCCGAAAAGACAACTGCCCGCACCCTTTCGGGGTGCGGGCAGCGATCGTGGGACCCTCCGTCAGGCAGTCAGGGACTTGCCGTTGGACTTGAGGTCGTTACACGCCTCGACGACGCGCTCGCTCATGTTGGTCTCGGCCTTCTTCGACCAGCTGCGCGGGTCGTAGACCTTCTTGTTGCCGACGTCGCCGTCGACCTTCAGCACACCGTCGTAGTTGCTGAACATGTGGCCGGCGACCGGACGGGTGTAGGCGTACTGCGTGTCGGTGTCGACGTTCATCTTGACGACGCCGTAGCTCAGGGCCTCATCGATCTCGCTCTTGAGCGAGCCCGATCCACCGTGGAAGACGAAGTCGAAGGGCTTGGCTCCGTCACCGAGGCCCAGCTTCTTCGCGGCGACCTCCTGGCCGGTGTTGAGGACATCGGGGCGCAGCTTCACGTTGCCCGGCTTGTAGACGCCGTGCACGTTGCCGAAGGTCGCGGCGAGCAGGTAGCGGTTGCCCGAGTCGCTGGCACCGAGGGCCTCGATGGTCTTCTCGAAGTCTTCGGGGGTGGTGAACAACTTGTCGTTGATCTCGTTCTCGACGCCGTCCTCCTCGCCGCCGACGACGCCGATCTCGATCTCCAGGATGATGTTGGCTGCGCCGGCCTTCGCCAGGAGCTCCTTGGCGATCTCCAGGTTCTCGTCGAGCGGCACGGCGCTGCCGTCCCACATGTGTGACTGGAAGAGCGGGTTGCGGCCGGCGTCGACGCGCTCCTGCGACACCTGCAGCAGGGGGCGGACGTAGGTGTCGAGCTTGTCCTTGGGGCAGTGGTCGGTGTGCAGGCCGATGAGGACGTCATATTTCTCGGCGACGACGTGCGCGAACTCGGCGAGCGCGACCGCACCGGTCACCATGTCCTTGACACCCAGGCCGGACCCGAACTCGGCGCCACCGGTCGAGAACTGGATGATCCCGTCACTGCCTGCGTCGGCGAAACCCTTGATGGCGGCGTTGATCGTCGACGACGAGGTGCAGTTGATCGCGGGGAATGCGTAACCGCCCTTCTTCGCCTTGTCGAACATCTCGGCGTACTGCTCCGGGGTTGCAATGGGCATCGACGGATCCTCCAGGGTGTTGATGTGCTCTGGTGTTCGGGTTCTCTCGCCGTCGATTGGTGCTTCGGTGGCGAGCAGCCGGACTTCCCGCGGCCGGACTTCACTCAGTATGGCAGGTGCGACATCACCCGGCGCGGGCACCATTCGTGCCCGGACCTGCTGGAAACCGGCGGTGGCGGACCCGTGAGATTCTGTCCTCGCCCCACGCGCAGGTACTCTGGGTCCCCGTGATCGACTCCGCGCTTGCCACCACGACCACCAACCTGGCGCTCCTGCCGGGATTCCTGGATCCGGTGAACCTGCTCAACTCGTTCGGCACGTGGATGCTGGCCGGTCTGCTGTTGGTCGTGTTCATCGAGTCGGGTCTGCTGTTCCCGCTGCTCCCCGGCGACTCGCTGCTCTTCACCGCCGGGCTCATCGTGGCGGCGAAGTCGGCGGAGATCGAGCCCTTCGCCCCGCTGTGGGTGCTCCTCGTCCTGATCCCCATCGCGGCCTTCCTCGGCGACCAGGTCGGGTACTGGATCGGCAAGAAGGCGGGATATTCGCTGTTCCGGCCGGACGCGAAGATCCTGAAGCAGGTCTACATCGAGGAAGCGCACGAGTTCTTCGAGAAGCACGGTCCGGTGACGATCATCCTCGCGCGCTTCGTTCCCATCGTGCGGACCTACGCCCCGCTGGTCGCCGGTGCCGCGAAGATGCGGTACCCGATCTTCCTCACGTACAACATCATCGGCGCGGTCGCCTGGGGTGCGGGAGTCACGCTGCTCGGCTACTTCCTGGGCCAGATCGAGTTCATCCGCGACAACATCGACTACATCTTCCTGTTCATCGTCTTCATCTCGGTTCTGCCGATCATCACCGAGATCGTCAAGCGCATCCTGCGCTCGCGCAAGAAGGTCGTCGAGGAGGAGCCCCTCCCCGCGTCCGACGACGCGAATAACTGAGCCGCCGAGCAGCTGGTCTGCGAGAGCAACACCGCACCGAAATAACGACAACCATTCCGGCGGTACGGCGAAACCGCAATGACGACAGTCGGATTCAATCGTTGGTCCCGCCGTGGCCTGGTGTTCACCCGCGTGCTCGAAACTGGTCATATTCATCTAGATGAATAGACCTCGTGACCACACTTCCACTCCGCCGGCTATCTGTCGGCAACACCTACAACTTGCGTGATATCGGTGGCTACGAGTTGCCGGACGGTGCCCATACCAGTTGGGGCCGGATCTTCCGCTCCGACGCCGCGCAGTTCGCCGACGGTACCGATATCGCTGAACTCAACCTGCAGACCGTGATCGACCTGCGCGACGACGCCGAGATCGCGGCGCTTCCCACCGGGCTCGACGCGTTCGTTCCGAATGTTCTCCATCGGCCGTTGGACCCGCGGGCGCTGCTGTCCGCCGCCAGCGATCCCTCGCCGGACCCGCTCGGTGACCTCTACATCGCGCTCATTCGTGAGCGCGGCGCCGAACTGGCGGCCATCATCGCCGATCTGGCTCGGCCGGGTGCGCTGCCGGCTCTGGTGCATTGCGCCGCGGGTAAGGACCGCACCGGGGTGGTGATCGCCCTCGTACTCTCCGCCATCGGAATGCCCGGCGACATCGTCGCCGCCGACTATGCGCTCACCGCCGACTATCTCACCGCTGAATTCTTCGCCGCAGTATCGGCGGAATCGGGCGCCGCCGACCCCACCGACGAGGTACTCCGCGGCGCCCGTCCGGAATCCATGAAGGCGATGCTGCGCGTATTGGCTGCCGAGTACGGCGGCGCCCGTGCCTATCTGACCGGCCACGGAGTGCCGGACGAGGCGATCGACCAGCTCCGAACCACCCTCACCCGCTGACCCCACTAACTGGAGAGATTCCCATGAAGATCGTGCAGATTTCCGATACCCATCTGACCGCGGCCGGCGGTCCCACCACTGCCGCTTTCCGGTTGCTGGCCCAGCATCTCAACGATGAGGTCCGGCCCGATCTGGTCGTGCACTCCGGCGATATCCAGGTCTTGCATCCCGACGACGCCGCCGATCGTGCCCACTCCCGTGCGCTGCTCGACCTGATCAGCGCCCCGCTGCTGGTGATTCCGGGCAACCACGATGTCGGCATGCCTGGTCTGAACGCCTGGGCCGGTCTCAGTGTGACCGATGAGCGTGTGGCCGCGCACGAGGCCGCGTTCGGTCCCGGGCACTGGCGTCACGATACAGACGCGGCGATTCTGCTCGGGATCAACAGCGAGTTGCTGGGGTCCGGCTTGCAGCGCGAGGCCGATCAGTGGCGCTGGCTCGAGAACACCTTGGAGGACCTGCCGGCGGACCGCCCGGTGCTGCTGTTCTTGCACAAGCCGCTATGGGCGGCCACCGACGAGCCTGCCGACCATGCCGAGGTGAAGATGAAGATCGGGGACCAGCGGGTCAGTGTCCGCCAGGTCGATGTGGGACCCGTCGCCCGCGACCGGTTGCTCAGCCTGCTGGAGCGAATCGATCTGCGCGCGGTCGGATGTGGCCATCTCCACCGCTACCGGAACGTGCAGCGGAACAACGCAATCGAGGTGTGGGCGCCAGCCACCGCCTTCCTCGCTCCCAGTGAGGACGACCTCCCGGAAGCGCATGAACAGCTGGGCTACGTCGAATACAGTGTGGCCGGCGGCGACGTCACCGCCGAGTTCCGCCTCGTCCCGGGGATGCCGCAGCTCACCACCGATGATGTGCCCGAGATCGCCCAGGCGATCGAGGCCATGACGGCCGCCGCGGTCTGATGGCCTCCATCGAACTCGACGGAATCGTCCGCAACTTCGGCGACACCACCGCGGTCGCCGACGTCTCGCTGACCACCGGACGCAACGACTTCCTCGTGCTTCTCGGACCCAGCGGCTGCGGTAAGACGACCTTGCTGCGCATGATCGCCGGGCTCCTCCCACCCAGCGCGGGACGCATCCTCGTTGACGGGAAAGACGTCACCACCCTGCCGCCGCGGGAACGTGACCTGGCGATGGTCTTCCAAAATTACGCCCTCTACCCGCATCTCACCGTCGAACAGAATCTCGGTTTCGGCCTCAGTGTGCGCAAAACCGGTAAACCGGAGATCCGTCGACGCGTCAAGGAGGTCGCGGAACTGCTCGACCTCGACCATCTGTTGCGACGGCGCCCAAAAGAGTTGTCCGGCGGGCAGCGACAGCGAGTGGCGCTGGGTCGCGCGATGGTGCGCGAGCCGATGGCCTTCCTCATGGACGAGCCGCTATCCAACCTCGACGCGAAACTACGGTCAAGCACCCGGACCCGGCTCATCTCGCTGCATCGCCGTCTGGACACCACCTTTGTCTATGTCACCCACGACCAAGTCGACGCCATGACCATGGCCACCAAGGTTGCGGTATTGAACGAGGGTCGGATCGAACAGTTCGGTACCCCGGTGCAGATCTACGACGAACCCGCGACGGCGTTCGTCGCCGGGTTCATGGGCGCGCCGCCCATGAACCTGTTGCCCGCCGAACTGTGCGCAGGGGACGGCGACCGGCTGGTAGTGCGTTCTCCCGGTATCGATATCGAGCTGCCCTACCGCGCCAGCGCAGACCTCGGTGTGCGGGAGGTGCTCCTGGGTGTGCGTCCCGAGCATCTCGTCCCGGTGCCCGCCGGCCACGACGGGCCAGCCCTACGGGGCCGGGTCGATATCGTCGAGAACCTGGGCAACGAAGAGATCGCCGAGGTGAAGATCGGGGACCAGCGGGTCAGTGTCCGCGGCGCCCGGCCGATCCAACTCGCGCCGGGCGACGTCACCACCCTGGCAGTACTCCCCGAACACGTTCACCTCTTCGCGCGGCAGAGCGGTCGTCGCCTCACCTGGGAGCCCGACCGGGCCCCTGTCCTCGTTTCCTGAAAGAGATCCCCATGAAGTTGTTACGCGCCGTGCCTGTTCTGGCGGTCGCGCTCGCCGCGGCTATTGCCGGCTGCGCGACTGTTCCGACCACCTCCGACACGGGGAGCGGATCGGCCACCGCGATCATCCCTGAGCTCGCCCCTGACCAGCAGGTGTCGATCCGCTGGGAGAGTTACAACCTCGCCAGTGCCGGGATCTTCGGTGACACCACGCGGGGCCTCGTCGCGGAGTTCGAGCGCCTGCACCCGAATATCGATGTGGAAGCCGTACCGCCGCAGGGCTCGTTGAATGAGATCGCGCAGAGCGTGCAGCGGCAGGTCATCGCCGGCAACCCTCCCGACGTCGCCCAGCTCACCTTCGCCGACCTGCGCTACACCGCCAGCGATCTGGGCGCCAAGCCACTCAGTGATCTCGTCGGCCAGGACGAGGTCGACCGTCTGCTTACCGACGGTCCGCACCCGTACGCGCCCCGGGCCGCTGTGCTCGGTGACGTCGACGGCACCACCTACGGCATCCCTTACGTTTTCTCTACTCCGATGCTGTTCATCAACGCCGACCTGTTCCGCAAGGCCGGGCTCGATCCCACCGATCCGCCGAGAACCTGGGCCGAGGTCGCCACAGCAGCCGCGGCCATCGCCAAGGTGCCCGGCACCAGCGGTGGCGCCTACCTCGGTTGCCTCGATGCCGCATCAGGTGGTGACTGGTGTCTCACCGGGATTGTCCGCTCGGCCGGTGGCCGGCTGCTGTCCGAGGACGGAAAGACCCTTTCCTGGGCCGAACCCGAGTCCGTCCGGGCATTCGAGGGCATGCAACAGATCGCCCAGGCAGGTCCGAATGCGATGCCCAATATCAGCGGCACCGACGCGCAGGACGCGTTCCTACGCGGTGATCTCGGCATGCTGCTGACCTCGGCCGGCCTGCAGAACGCGATCCTCGAATCCTCCGCAGGCAAATGGCAAGCCGCCGCCGCACCCATGCCCGGCTTCGGCGACACCCCTGCCGTCCCCACCAACTCCGGCTCGGCGTTGTTCATCCTGACCGACGATCCGGCGAAGCAGCGCGCCGCCTGGCAACTGATCGAGTTCCTGACCAGCGCCGAAAGTGAGACCACCATCACCTCGAACATCGGCTACGTCCCCCTACGGGCGTCGTTAATCGACGACCCCGCCTACCTCAAAGCGTTCGCCGACGAACACCCAGACTTCGTTCGCCCCAATGTCGCCCAACTCGACCGCCTCGAACCGTGGGTCTCCTACCCCGGACCCAACTACCAGCAGATCCGCACCCTGCTGGCCAAAGGCACCGAGGAGATCGTCTTCCGCGGCGCTGACCCACACCAGACGTTGTCCGCTGCGCAAACCAGCGCCCAAGCCCTGATGCCGAAATGACCGCCGTCCTCGACGAGCCCGCCCCCGGACGCTTCGTGGAACCGGACCCGCCGCCGGCACCGAGCACACCGCCTCCGGTGGTCCGCCGTCCGCTCCTGCGCCGCCTCGCCAGTGGCGCAACGCCCTATCTCTACTTGGTACCCGCCCTGGCCGGGCTGGTGGTATGGGTGTACTCGCCGCTGATCCAGACCATCCAACTGTCGTTCTACGACTGGAACCTGGTGCCCACCTCACCAGCCCGCCCAGCGGGATGGTCGAACTACGTCGAGGCGTTCGACCTACCCCAGTTGGGCAAGGCCACGGTGAACACGCTGCTGTACCTACTTGCTCTGCTGCCCTTCACCATTGTGATCCCAGTGATAGTGGTTCTCCTGTCACAGCGGGTACACGGCCGAGCCCGCGCCTTCTACCGGACCGCGATCTTCGCGCCCTATCTCATCGCACCCATCGTCACAGCCATCGTGTGGCGCTGGCTCCTCGACCCCAACGGCGGTCTGCTCAACCAGGCACTCGGGCTGTTCGGAGTGGCACCGATTTCGTTCCTGCGAGACCCGCAATGGGCCATGTGGTCGATCGTGGTGATCGTAGGCTGGCAACTGCTCGGCTTCGCCGTTCTCGTCGTCTCTGCCGGGCTGTCCGGAATCTCCGACGACTACGCCGCCGCCGCCCGCACCGACGGCGCAACGGAACGCCAGATCACCCGGCGCATCACACTTCCGCTTCTCTCACCGACGCTGCTGTTCATGGCGACGCTGACCATCCTGTCCGCCGCCCAGCTGATGTTCCCGATGATCCAAACCCTCACCCAGGGTGGCCCCGGCGACTCCACCACCAACCTCTACTACCTCCTCTACGACATCGCATTCGGTTCGTTCGACGTCGGCCTCGCCTCCGCCGCCAGCGTGCTGTTCTTCCTCGGCTTCGGGTTCATCGCCTGGGGCGCGGTGTGGCTGATGGACCGCTGGAGCTTCCATGACGACTGAAACGCCCACTCAACCGACCGCTGTTGTGCGCACCCGCCGATTCGACGTGCTTGGCGGCCACCTGGTCCTGGCATTAATCGCCGTGTTCAGCCTGGTGCCGATCATCTGGATGTACGTCACCGCGCTGCGCCCTCGCGACGATGTGCTGAGCCAATCTGTGCTGCCCAGCGGGGTCAGCCTGGACAATCTGCGGGCCGCCGCCGACCTGCTGCCGCTGGGTGGCCTGATCGGCAATACCGCGCTCATGGCCGTTGGGGTCGCGGCCTTCCAGTTGTTCACCGCGTTGTTGGCTTCGTACGCGTTCGGCCGCTGGCATTTTCGCGGGGAACGCGTACTGTTCCTGATCTTCGTCGCCACGTGGCTGGTCCCTTTCCAAGTCACCATGCTGCCCAACTATGTCCTGTTGTCCGACCTGGGCTGGCTCAACACCCTCACCGGGGTGATCGTCCCGCAACTCACCGCACCGTTTGCGGTGCTGCTGCTGCGCCAACACATGCGCTCGTTCCCGCGCGAACTCCTCGACGCAGCACGCATGGACGGCCGGTCGCACTGGAACACCTTGTGGACGGTTGTCGTACCCTCGCTGCGTGGACCGCTCGCCGCGCTTGCCATCCTGCTGTTCGTCACCGCGTGGAACGAGTACTTCTGGCCGCTGCTGGTCCTGTCCGATCCGGCCTCGGTTGTCCAGATCGGGTTGCGCAGCCTGATCACCGAAGCCGGAACCGACTATGGTGCGATGATGGCCGCTGCCGGGGCCCTGTGTCTGCCCATCCTCGCCGTGTACATCCTGCTACAACGCCAGGTCGTCAACGCCTTCGTCCGCTCCGGGTTGAAATGACCAATACCCGTATCGGCGGAAAGGGCCGGATCCCGCTCTACCGTCAGGTAGAAACCGAACTATTGCGCCAGATCCAAGACCAAGAATTGCATCCGGGGCAGCAGCTACCCACTGAACCCGAACTCGCCGCGGAATGGGGCGTCAACCGCCTGACCATCAGGCAGGCCATCAGCGAACTCGCCCGCGCCGGAGTGGTCGTCGTCCGCCAGGGGGCGGGAACCTACGTGGCCGAACCGCCGGGGTCATCGAACTCGGCCTGCCCGCGATGCCGTCCACCGATGCCGACGCCGGCAGTACCGCATCGATTGCCGAATACGTGCAGGAGGACCAGACCGAGACGCTCGTCGACATCACCGATCGGGACAATTCTCTCGACGCCGCCGGACCACTCGGTACGCGAGGGCCCTTGATCCGCATCGACACCCTGGTCCGAACCGGCGAACGGCCGTTGATGGTGTGCAGTTACTGGCTCGAGGGACGCCGCTTCCCAGGCTTCACCGGTTTTGTCGCCGACCGGGTGGCGTTGTTCCAGATTCTGCAGGACCACTACAACATTCGGCTTCGGCACTCCTGGCGCGGACTCACCGCGGCTCTGGCAAGCACCGCCGACGCGCGGCTGCTCGACGTACCCGCGGGCAGCCCGGTGATGCTGCGTGACGGCGTCAACGTCGACGACGATGGGTTGCCCACGATGTATCTGCGGCGCCGGCTGCGTGGTGACCGAATCCGGTTCACAATGCAATACGCCAACGAATAGTTCGTGCGGCAATATCCGACCCCCACACCGAGCGCTCGTAATCCACATGACCGGCGTCTCCACCGGCTGCGCGAGGTCACCGCACGGGCGCCCTCACCACGCGGCGTCGAGGTCGGCGTGCTGCCGGACCCATGCGTGCATGGCGATTCCGGCGGCCACGCCCGCGTTGATGCTGCGCGTCGAACCGAACTGGGCGATCGACACCGTGAGATCGGCCTCGCGTTGCGCATCGTCGCTGACCCCGGGGCCCTCCTGACCGAACAGCAGCACGCAGTCGCGCGGTAGATCGGCTGTTTCGAGCGGACGAGCACCGGGCGTGTTGTCCACCGCCACCACGGTCAGCCCCTCGTCGCGAGCCCAGGAGATGAGATCGGACACCGTCTCGTGGTGCATCAGGTGCTGATAGCGGTCGGTCACCATCGCTCCGCGACGGTTCCAGCGGCGTCGTCCGACGATGTGGACGGCGGCCACCGCGAAGGCGTTGGCGGTGCGGACCACCGTGCCGATGTTCGCGTCGTGTGCGAAATTTTCGATGGCGACGTGCAGCGGGTGCCGGCGTGCATCGATGTCGGCGACGATCGCCTCCCTCGACCAGTACCGATAGGCGTCGACGACGTTGCGCGTGTCACCGTGCGCGAGAAGCTCGCCGTCGAGGCGCGGATCGTCGGGAACGGGACGGCCGGCGTGTTCGTCGGCCCACGGCCCCACGCCGACGGTCGGCCCGGTCTGCCACTCGGTGGGACCGGGTACGGCATCGGGGTCCTCGGCGGGTTCCGGGGCGGGGAGATCGTCGGGGTCCCCCGACCCGGCGTCAGGCAAGCCCGAGATCGCCGAGATCCAGGAGGGAGCGGTACGGCACGCCGAGCGCGGTGATGACCGCGTCGGCGCCGGTCGCGCGGTCGACGACGGTGGCCACGCCGACGACGTTGCCCCCGATGCCGCGCACGGCCTCGACAGCCGTGGACGGCGAGGCGCCGGTCGTGCTGGTGTCCTCGACGACGAGCACGTCTCGACCTTCGATGTCGGGCCCCTCGATCTGGCGTTGCATGCCGTGCGCCTTGGCGGCCTTCCGGACGACGAAGGCATCGACCGGCTTCCCGTCGGCGTGCATGATCGACGTCGCCACGGGGTCCGCACCCAATGTCAGGCCGCCGACGGCGACGTAGTCCCAGTCCGCGGTCAGTTCGCGCATCAGCCGCCCGATGAGCCGCGAGGCCTCGTGATGCAGGGTCGCCCGACGCAGGTCGACGTAGTAGTCGGCCTCTTTACCGGACGACAGCGTCACCCTGCCGTGCACGACGGCGAGCTCGCGGACGAGCTCGGCCAGCCGTGCCTTCGCGGTCGGGTCGACCCGCGGGGTCTCGGCAGGAACCGGGGCGGACGAGGACATGCGACTTCCCTCTCGATCGACGTGCCGGGATTCGATCTCCGGCTGCGTGGGGTGGTGGCGCGATCAGTTGCGGTGGCGGGGCCGTTCGCCGGTGTCCCGGCGAGGTGTCTCGTCAGCTGTTCCGGCGTGCCCGCGGGTCCCGGACCCACGCACGGGCATCGGGGTCATCCGCCGGCCTCCGGTCGTCGGCGACGCCGGGGACGGAGTGGGAGGCTTCCGCGTCGCGGCCTGGTTCTCGGAGTCCCCGGCCGGCGCCCCACCGCCGGACGGCGCGCCCGCGGCCTGTCGCCTGCGCTTGTCCCGCAGTGACTCGGTCTTCTCGTCGGCGAGCTCGGCCCGGGTGGGTCCGTGCGGGTCGCGCGGATCCGGCGAGTCCTCGGGTTCCCGCGTCGGCGGCAGCACCCGGAGAAGGTCGGCGAACCGGCGGACGACCTCCAGGCCGGTGTTCAGCTTGGCCGGGTCGTTGGTCACCGGCATCGAACCGAGCGCCCAGTTGCCCTCGTTCCACAGGACCTCGACGAACGCGGGCGCCTTGTTGGCGAGCGCGACCATCCGGCGGTCGCACACCCGGCGGGCGACGTCGAGATTGTTGGAGAACATGACACGCGGACCCATCGCGCCCAGCAGTTCCACGTCTTCCTCCGCGGGGGCGAGGACGTCTTCGTGCCGCAGGTCGACGACGACATGCGACGGCGAGGACCGTCGGACGGCGATCACGGTCGCGGTCTCGGCGAGGTCGAAGACCACGGCCTCCACCCCGGCGTAGTGTCCGTAGGCGACGTCCTGCACCGGGATGTGGTCGCCCACATTCATGGTGGCGCGACGGAAGACCTTGCGCAGCTTGGTGTCCGACTCGCGGAACTTGAACTCGTGCTCGTCGCCCCAGACCGCACGCTGGTGCCGTGCAACGCTCGACCGCTGGCGGTCGAGCCACAACAGGACACCCGCACCCAGTAGGGCCACGGCGGCGATCAGGAAATAGACGGTGGTCATCGCGCTACAGCCTACTATCGGCGGGCCCGCGGTGAGGTCATCCGCCTACCCGGATGTACCCGCGTTCCTTGTCGACGACGTTGACCAGCACGTCGGCCGGCTCCTCGGTGCCCGCCGAGACGTAGCGCCGGAGGTTGTCGAGGACCTGCTCGGCCAGCGCCTCGCGCCATCCGACGGCGTCTCCGCTCATGTGGGCCGAGATCGCGACCCCGGGCAGGTCCCACAGTTCGCTGTCGGCGGGCAGCGGCTCGGTGACGAAGACGTCGAGCGTGGCCGCCCCCAGATGCCCCGACCGGAGCGACGCGACGAGGGCCGCCTCGTCGACCAGTTCGCCGCGTCCGACGTTGACGAGGTGCGCGCCGGGTTTCATCGCCGCCAGTACCGTCGCGTCGATCATCCCGGCGGTCTGCTCGGTCAGCGGCGCGATCGCGACGACGGTGTCGAAACCGCCCACGTGCGCGGCGAGGTCGTCGGTGGCGACGACGTGTCCGAAGTCAGGATCCGACGCGCGCGCGGTCCGGCCCGCTCCCACCACCCGGATACCCACGGCGCGAAGCAGTTTCGCGATCGCTCGACCGATCCCGCCGGTACCGATCACGAGCGCGGTGGTGCGGTGGGTGGCCACCGTCTCGCGGTGTCGCCACTCGTGGTCGCGTTGCAAGGCCATCGACTCGTGTAAACCCTTGTGGTGGGCGAGGATCGCGGCGAGGACGAATTCCGCGATGGGACGGTCGAAGACGCCGTGGGCATTGGTGACGACGACATCCGAGGACCGCAGTTCGTCGAAGAGCAGCGAATCCACTCCCGCGGCGCACACATGCACCCAGCGCAGGGATGTCGTCGCCTCACCCCAGTGCTCGGCGAGCCCGCGGGAGAAGAAGTCCCACAGCACGAGAACGTCCGCGCCCGGCAGGGCGGCGCCGAGATCGTCTGCCGTGCAGAGTCGTACCGTCGCGAGCTCCTCGATTTCGGCCAGGTTCCCCGGGGGGAGGGTGTCCGGCGAGGTCAGCAGTGCGACGACAGGTGGATGCGGGTGCATGCCCCCACCGTAAGCGTGACCTCGGCGTCGTCGCCAGGACAGACGCCGAGGTTCGCTGGTCGGCCGGTGTCAGCGGGAGATGATCGGCAGGGTCAGCCGGCTGGGGTGTGCAGGTCCGTGCAGCACGCGGTTGGTGGCGATCACCGCGTCGTCGATGGACTCGGTGGCGATGAACCCGCCGGTGTTGGTGTTGCGGTCGTAGCGGGGGAAGTTGCTGCTCGAGATGTCCAGGCGCAGGCGATGTCCGGGAAGGAACACGTTGGACGTGACACCCAGTTTCACCGTGACTTCGTAGACCTCGTCGGGGGTCAGCGGCGTCGGCCGGGAGAGGTCGTCTCGGTAGCGAAGCCGCAGCACTCCGTCGCAGAGGTTGATGGCGCGGCCGTCGGGGAAGACGTCGACCAGCTTGGCGGTGATGTCTGTGTCCACCGCACTGGAGGAGACGAACACGGTCGCCTCTACGTGGCCGGTCACCTCGAGAGGCTCGTCGAGGACGGGGGTCACGTAGCAGAGGACGTCGTCGCGGCCGTCGACGACGGACTGGTCGACCGGTCCGATCAGCCCCGGTTCGGCGGGCATCAGTGCTCCGCCGGTGGTGGGGACCGGGTTGCGCGGGTCGTAGGTGAACTCATCGGACGACTCGGCTGCCGGTACGGCCACTTGGAGGGAGCCATCCCCATGGCGCGTCGCGGCCGATCGTGCGCTGTCGAGGTAGTAGTCGGTGTACCGGGTGTCCGGTAGCGGCCAGTCGGCTTCGTCGCGCCACTGGTCGATGCCCATGACGAAGATCCGCACCCGCGGGGCCGGTGTGTCGGGGACGATGCCGCGCAGGTGTTCGTCGAAGAAGGCGAGATGGAACTGCGTCACGTCGGCGTCGGCCTGGTTGCCGAAGTGGCGGTCGGCGTATCGGCCGGTCCAGTTCACGTGGTCCCAGGGTCCGATGATCAGGCGTGACTTGTCGCGGGCGGCGTCGGAGCCGCCGTGTGTGCGGACGCCGATGAACCCTTCGACGGTGCCGTTGATCTTCAGGTCATACCAGCCGCCGATCGAGAGGACGGGGACGGTCACCTTCCCCATGTACTCCAGACCCGACCAGTCCTGACTGGCCCAGTAGTCGTCGAAGTCAGGGTGGGCGATCCAATCGTCGAACCAGCGGCCCTTGCCGTGGATCGGCAGGTCGGCGAGGGGTGTGGCGTCGTTGAGCGGTAACGGGTCGCGTAGGTAGCCGGCCAGGCGGTACAGAGTGCTCGGGTCCTGGCCGGCGCCGGAGACGAGAGCTCGTTGCTCCTGCCCGGCGTAGATCAACGCGTTCCACCAGGTGGCCAGGCTCAGCGACATAGCGCCGCCCGGCGAGTACCAGAGGTTGGTGTACCAGTTCGCTGCCGCCTTGGTGGGCGCGATCGCGCGCAGACCGGGGGCGTCGCCGCTGGTGGCCACCGCCCACTGGACCATCCCCATGTACGAGCTGCCGTACATGGCGACACTGCCATCGGACCAGCTCTGGGTACGTATCCACTGGACAGTGTCCTGCCCATCGGCGATCTCGTTGACCTTCGGCTCGAAGGTGCCCCCGGAGGCGGTGGTCCCGCGCACGTCTTGGACCACCACCGCGTAGCCGGCGTTGACAAGCGCAATTACCGAGGGAGCAGGACTGGTGGGCCCGCCGACGGTCATACGCCGGTCGTAGGGAATCCGTATCAACAGCGTCGGCGCCTGACCCTCCAGCGGATGCCACACATCCGACATCAGGGTCACCCCGTCACGAGCCGTGACCTCTACGTCGGGTTCGTACAAGTACTTCACATCGTCTCCTTGTCAGACCTGATCGCGCCCGCAACACGCGACAGGGGAAATGCCCGTTCTCCAGAAGCACCCGGCTCGACGGGCGACCCAGCCAGGTACTTTTATTGGTACCCGGTAGTTGATGAAAGTACCGTGAGGTGTTCGTCACTACAAGACCCAACTGGTCGACAGTGCACAAGGGCGAACCGTGGGCAAAGTCAGCTCCGACCGCGATGTCCACACGCCCGCTGCGCCTCTGCCGTCTACGTTGTTCACCGGGCGCGCCGGCTGGACGACCCGACCCGAACACGGCGTCCACCTCGACCGGTTCGGCGCTCACCCCCCTGAAAGGAACGCATTGATGAAACGCTGGCAGGCAAGCGAGTTCGGCGCGCCGAGCACCGTATTGAAGAAGGTGGAAGTCGTCCTACCCGAACCCGGTCCGAACGAGGCCCGCGTGCGCGTCCTGGCCGCCAGCGTGGCGCTTCCCGACCTGATGATGGTCCAGGGCCGCTACCCGCTGGTCCCCTCGCCCCCGGTCTCTCCCGGCCAGGAAATCGTAGGCATCGTGGACAAACCCGGCCCCGGATACCCCTTCCCCGCAGGCACCCGGATCATGGGCAACAGCCGTGCCGACATCGCGATCGGCGGGCTCGCCGAGTACACACTCAGCCCGACTGCCGGGGCGACGCCCGCCCCCGCCGAACTCACCGACGCGCAGGCCGCCGGATTCCCCGGCTCCTACCACGTCGCCCATGTCGGCCTCGCCCACCGGGCCACACTCCACGAAGGCGAAACCCTCCTGGTGCTGGGTGGCTCAGGGCGCACGGGGTCGGCCGCCATCCAGCTCGGCAAAGCCCTGGGCGCCACCGTGATCGCCACCGCCCGCCACAAGGACAAAGCGCGCTTCTGCCGTCTCCAGGGCGCCGATCACGTCATCGACCTCGGCGAACAGGATCTCGCAGATACGGTCCACGAACTCACCGGCGGCCAGGGCGCTGGCGTCATCTACGACACGGTCGGCGGTGAAGCATACGAGCAAGCCACCTCGGCTGTCAGCCGCGGGGGACGCGTTCTGCTGGTCGGATTCGCCAGTGGCACATGGGGACAACCCGACCCCCAGCACATCGTCTTCAACGACTACTCGGTCAGCGGAGCACTTGCCCTCTTCCGCTCCGACACCGAACGCGACCTCACCCGCGAAGCCCTATCCGCCTTCCTGCGCGACGGGTCGATCTCCCCGCCCGTCACCGAGACCTACGACTTCGATGACGCGCCGGCCGCCGTCACCAGCCGCGGCGGAGGCGCCGTCGGCCAGGCCGTCGTCACCATGGTTCAAGCGGTCGTCCCGCAACTGTGACGGGCGCTGGGGCGCAGCGGGCACGCAGAACCTGATCAGCCGGCTCGAAGGGCGATGCTACGACGGCGTGATCGACATCGAAGACGCGGGCCGCCCTCACCGATCGGCCAGCAGCCCGTTCAGAAGAAGGGTTCCCAGTTCGCCGAAAGCGTCGGCGGCACTCATTCCGGTGCGTTCGAGGAGAACTCCGGACTGGACACCTTCGATGGCCAGCGCCACCAGCTGGGCGGCGAAGTTCCCGTCGGTGGCCCGGAAGTCGCCCGCCTCGATGCCTTCCTCGATCAGCTCGCGCACACGTTCGGCGGCACGCTCGGTGTTACGCGCATAGATCTGGGCGGTCGGTCCGAAGGCGACCATGTCGTCGTAGAACGCCTGCGAATTGCGGCGCATCGCCTCGGCCACACCGCCGAGGTAGACGAGGATGCGCGTGCGCGCCTCGTCATGCTCGGCAACACGCTGCTCGATGAGTTCGGCCGATGACCCGAAGAATCGCTTGGTCGCGAGTACGACCATCTGCTCCTTGGTCGGCGCGACGCTGTACAGCGTCGCCCGCGAGCAATGCAGACGTTCCGTCAGCTCCCCGACGGTGACGGTGGTGAAGCCCTCGGCGAGGAAGATCTCTTCGATGCTGTCCAGCAGGTCGGCGCGCCGAGTCGCGTCCACCCGCCGTCGTCGCGGCGTCTTCACCTGCGCACGCCCGCGATTCACCACTTCCGCCATCCCGCGAGTCTGACACACGAATCGAACTCGACGGCGGTCCGCAATCGGCGTGGTACAAAAGTGGGTACTCTATGCTATTTTTTAGTACCCAGTGTTTTTCCGGCACGGACCTGAGTTCACCATTGGAGTTGGCCATGGCATCCCCTGTTGACACACGCGTGCGCGAGATCCTCGCCACCTACACCGGCGACGGCGTCGATGTCGCCCACCTGCTCTGCGACCGGCACCCCACAGACGCCGTGGCACTGACGTTCGTCGACGCAGACCGCTCGATCCGGCAGGCCACCTTCGGCGAACTGGCCGAGTCGTCGAAGCGGGTGGCCGCCGTCCTCGCCGCACGCGGGGTCGGTCAGGGGTCCCGAGTGGCGACCCTGATGGGCAAGAGCCCGGAATTGCTGGCCGTGGTCCTGGGCATCTGGCGCCTGGGCGCGGTGTACGCGCCGCTGTTCACCGCGTTTGCGGAGGCCGCGGTGTCCTCACGGCTGGTCGATGCCGACGTGACGGTGGTGATCGCCGACGAGGACCAGGCCCACAAAGTGCCCGACGGCACATGGGAACTGGTCGTCAACACCGCTGAGGCCTCCGACGGATCCTTGGCCGCGCTGACGCAGGCGGTGTCCGCCGGTGACGTGGCCGGGCAGACCTCGGTGGCCGTCGGCGGCGACGGACCCCTGGTCCACATGTTCACCTCCGGAACCACCGGCAAGCCCAAGGGCGTCGTGCACCCGGTGCGCTATGCCGCCGGGTGGCAGAGTTACCTCGAGTTCGGCCTCGGGGTGGACACCGAGAGCGTGTTCTGGTGCGGCGCGGACCCGGGATGGGCCTACGGGCTCTACACCGCGATCGTGGCACCGCTGGCCGCTGGGATCACCACCACGCTGACCCGCGGAGGTTTCTCCCCGCAGGCGACCTGGGCAGCGCTCGACGAGCTGCGCGTGACCGACTACGCCGCCGCGCCGACGGTGTATCGCGGTCTGTTGACCTCGCCGGACGCCCCGCCGGAGGGGTTGTCCCTCAAGCGGTTGTCCAGCGCCGGCGAGCCACTGACCCCCGAGGTCAACGAGTGGGCGCAACAGGTGCTCGGGTTGCAGGTCCACGACCACTACGGGCAGACCGAGCTGGGCATGCCGATCGGCTATCCCCACCATCGGCTCCTCGAACGGCCCATCGTCGCCGGCGCCATGGGGGTGTCCCTACCGGGTTGGCAGATGACCGTCCTGCGGACCGACACCGATGTCGCGGCGGACTTCGGTGAGGTGGGACAGCTGGCCGTCGACGTCACCGCCAGCGACTTCATGACCTTCACCGCTTACGCCGGCAACGCCGAGGCGACAGCGAAGCGCTTCCGCGGCGACGGACGCTACTTCCTGACCGGCGACATCGCCACGATCGACTCCGACGGCGTCATCCGGTTCTCCTCCCGCGACGACGACGTCATCCTGATGGCCGGCTACCGGATCGGGCCCTTCGACGTCGAGTCGGTGCTGCTCACCCATCCCGCCGTCGCCGAATGCGCCGTCATCGCCGCACCCGACCGCGTCCGCGGGGAAGTGGTCGAGGCCTTCGTCGTGCTCGCATCGAACTGGACCGTCGACGGGGCGACCACGGAAAGCGAACTGCAGCAGTGGGTCAAGACCCACTACGCCGCCCACGCCTACCCGCGACAAGTACACCTGGTCCCGGCCTTGCCCAAGACCCCGAGCGGAAAGATCCAGCGCGCCGAACTGCGCAAGCAGCGCCGCGAACAGACCACCGAAGGCTCGCCGTCGTGAGCGCCGGAGACCCCCTGGGCACCGGGGACACCCCGACCGTTCTCGTCGCCGCCGATGGACCGATCCGGATCCTCACCCTTAACCGGCCGCGTCGTCGTAACGCGCTCAACGCCGAACTCATCGCCGATCTCGACCGCGCACTGAGCGACGCCGAAGCCGATCCCGACGCAGGCGCGATCGTGCTCACCGGGGCCGGCCCGTCGTTCTGTGCAGGCGCGGACCTGAAGTACTTCCTCGAGCTCGACGAACACGGAGAGTCACCCATCGAGTTCCTCCGCGACGTCTCCGCCCTGTGCACCCGACTGGAGACCAGCAGGCTACCCGTGATCGCCGCGATCCACGGGCACGCGGTCGCCGGCGGCATGGAGCTGGCATTGGCCTGCGACGTGGTGATCGCCGCCGACACCGCACTCATCGGCGACGGCCATGTCCGCAACAACCTGCTTCCCGCAGGCGGTGCCAGCGTCCGACTCCCGCGCAAACTCGGCGTCTCGATGGCCCGATGGCTGGCCTTGACCGGTGAACTCGTTGCCGCACAACAACTCATGCCCACGGGCTGGTTGCACAGCGTGGTACCCGAGGACACCCTCGTCGACGCCGCCACGGCGGCCGCACGCATCCTCACCGATCAGCACGGTCCCGCCCAGGCACGCTACAAACGACTGCTGTTCGACCTCGACACCGTCGACCCGCACACCGGCCTCGCCCTCGAGCTCGACACGTTCGACGCACACTGGCGCGCACACGACGTCCCCGCTGCACTGAAGAAATTCCTCACTCGCCAAACAACATCGGCACCCGCAGTGCCCCAGACCGCGGTATCTCAGACAGGAGCACGACGATGAACCGTTTCGACTCACAGGTGGTCGTCATCACCGGCGGCGCCCAAGGACTCGGAGCAGCCATGGCCCAGCAGTTCGCCGCCGAGGGAGCCACTGTCGTCATCGGTGACGTCAATGCCGACACAGCCCGGGCCACCGCCGACACGATCGCCACCGCCGTCGGCCGGGAATGCCACGCCGACGCCATCGATGTCACCGACTCCACTCGGGTGACCGAGTGGATCGACTCGATCGCCGAAAGGCACGGCCGCATCGACGTCCTGGTCAATGCAGCCGGCATCATCCGCGACAACCGTGCCGAGAACATCTCCGACGCCGACTGGCACGCGGTGATCGACGTCTCCCTGTCCGGCACCTTCTTCTGCGCCCGCGCCGCGCTCCCCCACATGCGTGCCAACCAGTACGGGCGGATAGTGTCGTTCTCCTCGATGAGCTGGCGCGGGAACTTCGGTCAGTCCAACTACGTCGCGGCCAAGGCCGGCATCGTCGGACTCACCCGCACCCTCGCACTGGAAACCGCGCGCGACGGCATCACCGTCAACGCCATCGCGCCAGGACTCATCGAAACCCCGATGCTCGCCTCGATGGACGCCGCAGCCCGCGACAAGCTGGTTTCCAAAGTGCCCCAACGCACTACCGGTGACCCCGCGGACATCGCCGAAGCCGCCGCATTCCTGTGCTCCCCCGCCGCCCGCTACATCACCGGCATCGTCCTCGACGTCGACGGCGGCATCAGCATCGGATCGTCCATCCGCTGACGGACCCTCACAGGACGACGGGAACCGATCCCGTGCGGCAGCCCGACCGGTCGAGCAGCGAGCCCAGTCGCTTCGGGGTCTCCAGCGTGACCGAACGGTCTGCGACGACGAGCCCCGGTACCCGGCTCTCGAGTTGCTGCTCGAACTCCGACAACTCGCCGATGGTGTGCAACCACACGCCCATCACGATGTTCGCGGTACCGGTCACCTCGCCACACACCCGCACCTGGGGCAGGTCGTCGAGCGCGTCTACGAGCGCCGAGATCGACCGCGACGACGCCCGCGCCCACACGTTCGCCGTGACCGGCCAGCCGCTGATGACATGGGCCACTTCGCATCTGATCGACAGAACGCGTTCGGCGACGAGGGCGGTCAGCCGACGCCGGACGGTCGGCGCACTCAGTCCGCTCGCGGCAGCCAGGTCGACCGCCGAGCGTCGACCGTCCTCGGCCAGCGCGGCGATGAGCCGCAGATCCATCTCGTCGGGTCCGTGCACCAGCGGACGATGCTCGGGCCGGTACTCGCCGAGCACCGACTCGTCGGCGTCGGAGAGCGTGTGCACCCGCCAGCGTTCGCTCTCGCCGAAGACCCGCATCACCACCCTCGTCCGGGTCCTGGCGACGCCCTCGGTCTCGGCGAGGCGCTGCACCCAGTCGCCGAGGAAACCGAGGTCCGGGACCATCACGGTCAGCAGGAGGTCGCCGTCGCCCGCGGTGCGCTGGATCGTGGCCACATGCCGGTCGGCGGCGAGATGCTCGACGAGCTCCTCGCGCCGCGACGACGCCTGGAGCTCGACGAAGGCGCTGCAGCGAGTGTTGAGGTACGCGGCACCGGGATAGGTCACGATCCAGGCGAGCCCACTGTCGACGAGCCGCTCCCAGCGACGGGCCGCGGTCGCCGCGCTCACGCCCACGACGTCGCCGACCACGCCCCAGGGCGCCCGCGGCGCAACCTGCAGAGCGTGAACGATCTGATAATCGAGGTCGTCCGGCACGCAACAATCCTGCATCACGCGGTGAACTTTTTTCGGTATCGGCAGTCGCCGGGACAGCCCGCGGCAGCGCTCCTACGTTTCCTCCCAACACCCAGTGGCCGCACGGGCGGTCCGGAAACGAGGAGGACGATCAGTGAAGGTCTGCGTCATCGGCGGAGGTCACGGCTCTTACGCGGCTGCGGCGGAACTCAGCGAGAAGGACCACCATGTCACCTGGTGGCGACGGGACTCCGCGGCGTTCTCGTCGCTGGTCGAGCGCGGGACGCTCGACATCGACGATCACCTCGGCCGGCGGCAGATCGGTGTCGACGGTCTGCACCTCGGCGACGCCGGCGACGGCGACACGGGCGGTGGAACCGGCGGTGGCATCTCGATCGTCGCCGATCTCGCCGAGGCGGTGTCCAACGCCGAGGTCGTCGTCGCGCCGGTGCCCGCCTTCGCCCACGAATCGCTCGCCCGGCAACTCGCGCCGCACCTGCGCGACGGTCAGATCGTCTACCTGCCGCCGGGCAGCTTCGGGTCGATCGTGTTCGCGCAAGCCGCGCGCGCGGCGGGCAACCCCGCCGACGTCGCGTTCGCCGAGACCGGCACCCTGCCCTACCTCGCGCGCAAACACGGTGACACCCGCGTCGTGGTCAGCGGATACGCCACGCGCCTGCCCACGGGGGTCTTCCCGGCACGGCACACCGACCGGGCGCTCGCGGTTCTCGGCGAGGTCTACCCCGCTGTCGAGCGCGTCGAGGACGCCCTCAGCGGCGCGCTGATGAACGCCGGGCCCATCATCCACCCGCCGCTCATCCTGATGAATGCCGGTCCACTGGAACACTTTCCGTCATGGGACATCCACAACGAGGGTACCCAGGACTCCATCCGGCGGGTCACCTCCGCGCTCGACGCCGAGCGCATCGCGGTCCGGGAGGCACTCGGCTACGGTGCGCCGCACTTCCCGCTCGCCGACCACTACACCGCCGACGGCGACGAGTGGATGTACGGCAACGCCGCCCACGAGAAGCTCACCGACAGCGGCGACTGGCGCGAGAACATCGACCTGCGGACCCACCGCTACATGACCGAGGACGTCGAGATCGGCCTCGCGCTGCTGAGTTCCGTGGCGACGTGGGCGGACGTGCCGTCTCCGGTGGCCGACGGCCTGCTCGCCCTCGCCGGGGCGGTCACCGGCCGCCCGGCCGCGACCCGCGGGCGCACCTTGGCGAACCTGGGGCTGGCCGACCTCGACCCGTCCGGCATGCGGACATACCTCCACGACGGGCCGGCGCAGTGACGGGCCGCCACATCGCCGTTGTCGGCGCCGGCCGGATGGGCCAGGGCATCGCCGCGGCGCTGGCCTTCGGGAATGTCGCGGTGACGGTCGTCGACCTCCGCGACCGCGGCGCTGGCGCAGCGGCCTATCTCGACGGGGTCCGCGCATCGGTTCGGCAAGCACTCGCGCACAAGGTCACGCTCGGCCTGCTGGCGGTCGAGGACCTCGAGGACGTCGCGACACTGGTGACGGTCGTCGGAGAGGTCGACGCCCTCGCCCCGATGGCCGGGGCGGATCTCGTCTTCGAAGCCGTGCCCGAGGTCGCGGAGGTCAAGCGTGACACGCTCACCTGGATCGAGGCCATGGTCGGCGACACCGTCCCCATCGCGTCGACCACGTCGAGTTTCCTCGTCGACGAACTCGCCGGCTCGCTGGCGGCGCCGGCGCGATTCCTCAACGCGCACTGGCTCAACCCGGCCGATCTCATGCCGCTCGTCGAGGTGGCGCCCGGCACGGCGACGAGTCCCGCGGCCGTCGACGCCACCCGCGACCTGCTGGTCGCGGTCGGGAAGGTCCCCGTGGTGTGCGCCCCCTCGCCCGGGTACATCGTCCCCCGGCTCCAGGCGTTGGTGATGAACGAGGCCGCGCGCATGGTGGCCGAGGGGGTGGCGAGCGCCGCGGACATCGACACCGCTGTCCGCATCGGATTCGGTTCGCGCTTCGCGGTTCTCGGGTTGCTCGAGTTCATCGACTGGGGCGGCTGCGACACCCTCTTCCACGCGTCGAACTACCTGCGTCGAGAGCTCGGCGAGAGGTTCGCACCAGCAGCGCTGGTCGAGACGAACATGACGTCCGGCCGCCGTGGGATATCCGACGGCGCAGGCTTTTACGAGTTCGACCCGGCGACCGTCGCCGACTACCGGGCACAGCGGATCGCCGACTTCGCGCGAGTGCTCGACGCCGTCGGACGCCTCGCCCGCCACGAGGAGTTCAGCAAGGCCGACTGACCCGACCGGACACGCCCACGTCCCGCCACCGGAGTCCCCGGCGGCGCGGTCAAGCACGCCCGGTCGCGTCCAATAATTCGGCGCGGTAAAGCTTTTCCCGATTCCCCGCGAGCCGCGGGTCCGACACAATCGATTCATCCACGAGTACAGCCAACGAACGCCGGCCTCCACGGCCCGTTCGACCACCGATGAGGAGTGATCCGTGGTAACTCTCGACAACTCTGCACCACCCGACCCGTCGGCACCGAGTGCCGCCGCGCCCCGGCGGGAGCGCACCACGCGCGTCGCCGTCGCGTCCGGCGTCGGCACGATCATGGAGTTCTACGACTTCGCGATCTACGGCACCGCGACGGCACTGGTCTTCAACAAGATCTTCTTCAACGTCGACGATCCCTGGTTCGGCACCTTCCTCGGATTCGCGACCTTCGCGGTCGGTTTCGTGATGGCGCCGATCGGAGCCCTGATCTTCGGACATTTCGGGGACAGATTCGGTCGGCGCAAGGCGCTGACCGCGGCCTTCCTCCTCATGGGCGGGTCGACCCTGGCGATGGGCGTCCTCCCCGACTACCAGGCCATCGGGATCGTGGCGCCGATCATCCTGATCTTCCTCCGCATGGTGCACGGCATCTCACGAGGCGGTGAGATCGGCGGCGCGGCCCTGCTCGCCGCCGAACACGCCCCGGCGCACCGGCGTGGTCTGTACGGGTGTTTCGTCACCCTCGGTTCGCCGGTCGGCGGCATCCTGGCCAATCTGTCGTTCGCGCTCGTGCTGCTGATGCCCATGGAGCAGGTCCTGGCGTGGGGCTGGCGCATCCCGTTCCTCATCGGCGGCGTCGTACTGGCGATCGGGGTGTGGACGCGGTCCCGGGTCAGCGAGACACCGGACTTCGTCGAGTCCAAGCGGGCAGAGGAGAACTCGCCGCCGGCCTTCGCGGTTCTCCGGCAGAACTGGCGTCGCGTCGCCCTGGCCGCCGGGATCAACGTCGGTCAGAACTGTTACGCCTTCCTGTTGTTCACGTTCATGCTGTCCTTCCTGACCGAGACCGATCCGGGACGCGGCTTCGAGCGGTCGCCGGTGGTCCTGGGCAGTACGCTGGCGCTCGCCTGTCACGCCGCGACCGTCGTGCTCGGCAGTCACCTGTCCGACCGATTCGGCCGCAAACCGGTGATCGGATTCGGGATGATCACGTCACTGCTGTTCGCGCCGATCCTGTTCTGGGTCACCGCGTCCGGGTCCCTGGCGGCCTGCATCACGGTCATCTCGATCGGGTTCGCGCTCACCGGCTTCGTCTACGGTCCGATGCTCACGACCTTCGCGGAGCTGTTCCCGATCACGCAGCGCTACAGCGGCATCGGGATCGGTTTCCAGGTCGGCGCGGTGCTGGGCGGCGGCCTGGCGCCGATGATCGCGAACCGGATCGTCAGCGCCACCGGCAGCGTGATCCCCGTCGGCTTCTATGCGGCGGCCCTGATGGCGATCAGCTTCTGCTGCCTGATGGTCATCCGCGAGACGGCTCCCGCGCTCGCCGGGCGGCCGACGTTGCGGCAACGCCTGCGTAGCTGACCTCGCGGACCGGGTATTGACAGCATCCTGTCATTAATGACAGGATGCTGTCATAGTCGTCCGAAGGAGGCACCATGAAGACCGTCCATCTCGCCCTGTACCCGACGCTCGCGGATTGGGAGTTCGGGTACGTCGCGTCCGGCATCAACAATCCCGAGTACCAGGCCGAGCCGGGAACGTTCCGGATCGTGACCGTCGGCGCGACTACCGAGCCGGTCCGCACCATCGGCGGGGTCACGATGGTGCCCGACACGACGCTCGACGAGATCACGCCCGCGGACAGCGCGATGCTCGTCCTGCCCGGCGCCCAGATCTGGGAGACCAACGACGCGTTCGTCGACGCCGCGCGGCGCTGGTCCGACGCCGGCACCCCGGTAGCCGGGATCTGCGGCGCGACAATGGGTCTCGCGCGTGCCGGACTACTCGACGACCGACGCCACACCAGCAACGCGCCGGAGCAGTTGTCGCCCACCGGTTATGCCGGGGCCGCCCACTACGTCGACGCCCCCGCCGTCACCGACCGCGGCGTCATCACCGCGGCAGCGATCGCCCCGGTCGACTTCGCACGGGAGGTCTTCGCGCTGCTCGGCGTCTACACGCCGCCGGTGCTCGACGCCTGGTACCAGCTCTACGGCCACCAGGACCCCAGCGGCTTCTACGCGCTGGCCGGCGAGCAGTGAGAGACCCGCAGGACCTGCTGTCGGCCTCCGCGCTGACAGCGTTTCGGCTGAACGGCCAGTTCCTCAGCCTCGCCGAGCGTCTCGCCGAACCCGCCGGGCTGACCGCCACGCGGTGGCAGGTGCTCGGCGCGGTGCTCGACGAACCGCTGCCGGTCGCGGGCATCGCACGAGCGATGGGGATCACGCGGCAGAGCGTGCAACGCACCGCCGACCTCCTCGTCGCCGACGGACTGGCCGAGTACCGCGACAATCCGGCCCACCGTCGCGCCAAGCTCGTCGCCCCCACCGCAGCCGGCCTCGCGGCCGTCCGGGCGATCAACCCGGGACATCGCGCGGCGGCCATCCGATTGGCGACCGCGCTCGACCCGGCCCGGTGGGAGCACGCCTTGACCGCACTCCGCGATCTCAGCGCCGCCCTGGACGAACTCGACGACCAGCGCTGATGTCTAATTGTTGACAATCGTACGATCGAGCGTCACCGTGTAGCCATGACAGCCGGCGTCGAGTCCCAGATCCTCAGTTCCCAGGTCCGCACCGACCAGACCGCGTCGTTGAGCCCCGCCCTGAAACAGGCGACTCCCGTCGTCGTCGACACTGCGGCCGGTTCGTGGATCCGGGGCACCGACGGTCGCGACTATCTCGACTTCACCACCGGTATCGGCGTGACCAGTACCGGCCACTGCCACCCGCACGTCGTCGCGGCCGCGCAGGCGCAGTGCGCCAAGATCATCCACGCGCAGTACACCACCGTGATGCACACCCCGCTCCTCGAGCTCACCGCCCGACTCGGGGCGGTACTGCCCACGGGCCTCGACTCCGTCTTCTACGCGAACTCCGGTTCCGAAGCCGTGGAGGCCGCCGTCCGTCTCGCCCGGATGGCCACCGCGAAGCCCAACATCATCGTGTTCCAGGGCGGCTTCCACGGCCGGACCGTCGCCGCGGCCAGCCTGACGACGGCCGGCACCCGCTTCTCCGCCGGCTTCTCGCCCCTGATGAGCGGCGTGCACATGGCTCCGTTCCCCTATGCCTACCGCTACGGCTGGGACACCGACACCGCGGTCGACTTCGCACTCCGTGAACTCGACTACCTGCTGCAGTCGCGCGTCGCCCCCAACGACACCGCGGCCTTCCTCATCGAGCCGGTGCTGGGCGACGGCGGCTACCTGCCCACCCCGCCGCGCTTCCTGCAGGGCCTGCGCGAGCGCGCCGACCGCCACAGGATCCTCCTCGTTCTCGACGAGGTACAGGCGGGATTCGGTCGCACCGGCAGGTTCTGGGGTCACCAGCACGCGGCGGGCCTGACCCCCGACATCCTGATCACCGCCAAGGGCCTGGCATCGGGATTCCCGATCTCGGCGATCGCGGCGCCGACGGAACTGATGAGCAAGGCGTGGCCGGGGTCGCAGGGCGGCACGTACGGCGGCAACGCCGTCGCGGCCGCCGCCGCGATCGCGACCCTCGATGTGATCGAGTCAGAGGGCCTCGTCGAGAACGCGCGCGTCCGCGGTGAGCAGTTGCTCGCCGGCCTGCGGCAGGTGTGTGCACCGTTCCCGGGCGTCGGCGACGTCCGCGGGCTGGGGCTGATGGCCGGCATCGAGTTCATCACGACCGATGCCGCCGGGAACACGACGCCCGACGCGGCGGCCGCGCTCGCCGTTCAGCAGGCCACCACCACCCAGGGGTTGCTCTCGCTCACGTGCGGGCCGTCGGCCAACGTCGTGCGCCTGATCCCCGCCCTGGTCGTCACCGCCGAGGAGATCGACCTCGGCGTCACCCGCTTCGGTGCCGCGCTCGCCGCGGCCCTGGGCTAGACCTGACAGCCCGGTCTCATATGCCACGGGTGGACATCGCAGCCGAACTCACCGCTCTCGGTGTCGATGTGGACGCCTCGACACGTCGCCTGGCCGAATACTCCTACGACGCCTCGAATTACCGTGTCCCGCCCCTGGCGGTCACCTTCCCGCGTACCGCCCGCGACGTCGCGACGGTGGTCGGGTGGTGTCATGACCACCGCGTCCCGGTGGTTCCCCGCGGCGGCGGGACCTCCATGGGCGGCAACGCGATCGGGCCCGGCGTCGTGCTCGACCTGTCCCGGCATCTCGACCACGTCCTGTCCGTCGACGCCGAATCCGCGACCGCGGTCGCGGGCGCCGGGATCGTCCTGACCACACTGGCCGCCGACGCACGAGCCGCCACCGGCGGCAGGCTCACCTTCGCGCCGGACCCGTCCTCGGCCTCGCGCGCGACCCTCGGCGGCGCGATCGGCAACGACGCCTGCGGCAATCACTCGGTTCGGTACGGCCGTACCAGCGACCACATCGTCGAACTGCACCTCGTCACCACCGACGGCCTGATGCTCACCGCAACCCGTGACGGCCTGCGGGCCACCGATCCCGCCGATGCCGCGGCAGCGGAGCGGGCGGCCGCGATCACCGCGTCGCTGCGGGAGCTGACCACCGCGAACCTGGCGATCCTGCGTACCCAGCTCGAGACCATCCCGCGGCAGGTCTCCGGTTACCATCTCGCGAAGCTGCTGCCGGAGAACGGTTTCGACGTGGCGCGCGCACTCGTCGGCAGCGAGGGAACCTGCGCGATAGTCGTGTCGGCATGCGTCACGCTGGTACCGGTCCCGACGTCTCAGCTCCTGCTGTGCGTCGGCTACCACTCCCCCGCCGACGCCGCCCGGGACGTACCGGCGATCCTTCCGTTCGCACCGTCGGCCATCGAAGGCATCGACCGCAAGATCGTCTCCACGATGGCGGCGCGGCGTGGCCACGACGCCGTCGCCGGCCTGCCCGACGGATCCGCGTGGTTGTTCATCGATGTCGACGAGGACAGCGCTGCCGCACAATCCGAGTCGGACGTACCGGCGACCGCCAAGCGGTTGCTCGACCACCTGCGCGCACAGGGACGGATGACCGACGCCACGGTGGTCGACGACCCCGCCCGCCGCCGGGCGCTGTGGCGGGTCCGCGAGGACGGCGCGGGTCTGTCGTCCCGACTGGCCGACCCCGACGACGAGAGCATCGGCGCGGGCTACGAGTCGTGGCCTGGTTGGGAGGACGCGGCCGTCGCACCCGAGCGGCTCGCCGACTACCTCGACGAGTTCGCCGGCCTGCTCGACCGGCACGGCCTCACCGGGGTCATGTACGGCCACTTCGGCGCCGGGTGCATGCACGTGCGCATCACGTTCGACCTGCGCTCCCCCGAGGGGCGCGCGGTGATGGCACGCTTCTGCACCGAGGCCGCCGAACTCGTGGTGCGACACGGCGGTTCACTGTCCGGTGAGCACGGTGACGGACGCGCCCGGTCGGCGCTGCTGCCGCTCATGTACAGCCCGGCGATGATGTCGGCCTTCACCCGCTTCAAGGCGATCTGGGACCCGCACGGAATCCTCAACCCGGGCAGCATCGTCGATCCGCCCCCGATCACCGCCGACCTCGCCCTCGCCCACGTGCCACGTCGCCTCTGGCCCACCGCTTTCGACCTGGGGCACGAACTCCCGCTCGTCGACCCGTTCGTCCACGCGGTACAGGGATGCATCGGCGTCGGACGGTGCCGGGCGGACTCCGGCGGGGTGATGTGTCCGAGCTACAAGGCCACCCGCGACGAAAAGGACTCCACCCGCGGGCGCGCCCGTGTGCTGCAGGACATGGTCCGCACCGCGCCGAGCGTCGACGAGGGATGGCGGTCCACCGATGTCGCGGAGGCGCTCGAACTGTGCCTGTCGTGCAAGGCGTGTTCCACCGACTGCCCGACCGGCGTCGACATGGCCACCTACAAGTCGGAGTTCCTCGACCACCACTATCGACGTCGGCTCCGCCCGCTGTCGCACTACTCCCTCGGCTGGATGCCCGCGTGGCTGTCGGCGGCGGGGCTCGCGGCACCGGTCCTCAACCGCGCACTGCGATCCAGGCTGAGCGGTCTCGCCGCGCGCGCCGGCGGACTCGACCCCCGGCGCACGATGCCCGCCTTTGCGACACAGCGTGCGCGGCGCACCCACCTCGGTGCACTCTCACCGGTCGACGCGTCGTCCACGGTCGTGCTGTTCGTCGACTCCTTCACCCGCGCCTTCCGGCCGCAGGTGGCCACCGCGGTCGCCGAGATCCTCCGGGCCGCCCACTCCGTCGACCGTGCGTCAGATCCCGTCGACCGTGCATCAGCTTCCGTCGGCTGTGCGGCCGACAACTGCTGCGGTCTCACGTGGATCTCCACCGGCCAGCTCGATCGTGCCCGAAAGGTGCTGCGCCGTACCGTCGCCGACCTCGACGAAGGGACGGACCGACCGATCGTCGTCGTCGAACCCAGTTGCGCCGCGGCGCTCGCGAAGGACCTGCCCGAACTCGTGCCGACCGACGCCGCCCGTCGCGTGGCTGCACGCGTGCGAAGTTTCGCCGCCCATGTGCCCACTCTGCTCGATGCCGGCTGGCGACCACCACCACTGCCCGACGAGGTGACGTTGCAGACCCATTGCCACGAGTACGCGGTGTTCGGCGCCCGGGTCGGCATCACCGCCCTGGAGGCCCTGGGGGTCACCGTGCACACCGCGGACGGTTGTTGTGGCGTGGCAGGCAACTTCGGTTTCGAGAAGGGTCACTACGAGGTGAGCATGGCCGTCGCCGAGAACGGACTCGCACCGGCGCTGCGGAACGCGCCGCAGCGGGCCGTCGTCACCGACGGGTTCAGCTGCGCGATGGCCGTCGAACACCTCGCCGCCGTCGACGACGCCCTCGCCCCCGCGCGCGTACGCGGAATCCATCTCGCCGAACTGCTCAGGGCATCACCCGATACCGATACTCCAGGAGTACAACCATGACGACCATCGCGCCCCAGACCGCTGCCGAAGCAGTGTCCCGCGTCCACACCGACCTGTTCGTCGACGGCGAGTGGGCTCCGGCCGCGTCGGGCAAGCGCTTCGACGTCGTGAACCCGGCCACGGAAGAGGTACTCGCCCAGGTGGCCGACGCCGACGCCGTAGACGCTCGGCGCGCGCTCGAGACCGCGGCCGCGCACCAGGCCGAGTGGGCCACGACCTCACCGCGGTTCCGCAGTGAGATCCTCTATCGCGCACATCAACTCATCATGACGCGCGCGGACGAGATCGCCGCGGCGATGACCGCGGAGATGGGCAAGCCCCTCGCTGAGGCCAAGGGCGAGGTCGCCTATGGCGCCGAGTTCTTCCGCTGGTTCGCCGAGGAAGCCGTGCGTATCGGTGGCGACTCCACCACCACCGGCGACGGATCGCACCGGGTCGTGGTGACCAGGCAGCCCGTCGGCCCGTGCATCCTCATCACGCCGTGGAACTTCCCGCTGGCCATGGCGACCCGCAAGATCGGGCCGGCCGTCGCGGCCGGTTGCACCATGGTCTTCAAGCCCGCCGAACTCACCCCGCTCACCTCCCTGCTGCTGGCCGACATCCTCGTCGAGGCCGGTCTGCCCGCGGGGGTGCTGAACATCGTCACGACCAGCGACCCGTCGACCGTCGTCACCGAGTGGATGGAGAGCGGACTCGCCCGCAAGGTCAGCTTCACCGGGTCGACCGAGGTCGGGAAACTACTCCTGCGTCAGGCGGCGGGCACGGTCATGCGGACGTCGATGGAGCTGGGCGGCAACGCGCCGTTCATCGTCTGCGCCGACGCGGACATCCCGCGGGCCGTCGACGGCCTGATGTTCGCCAAGATGCGCAACATCGGTCAGGCCTGCACGGCCGCCAATCGAGTCTTCGTGCACCGCAGCGTGATCGACGAGTTCACCGACGCCTTTGCCGCGAAGATGGCTGCGTTGCAGGTGGGTGATGGTGCGGCCGACGGTGTGCAGGTCGGCCCGCTCGTCGAATCGAAAGCCGTCGAGAAGGTCTCGGCGCTGGTGTCCGATGCCGTGGCCAAAGGCGCCACGGTCGTCTGCGGGGGCGAGAACCCGGACGGCCCGGGCTTCTTCTATCCGCCGACCGTCCTGACCGACGTCGGGCTCGACGCGGATCTCACTCGTACCGAGATCTTTGGGCCCGTCGCCGCGATCATCCCGTTCGGAAACGCCGACGACGCGGACGATCCCGCGGCCGACGACGAGGTCATCGCACTGGCCAACGACACCCCGTGGGGGTTGGTCAGCTACTTGTTCAGCCAGGACGTCGACCGCTGCGCCAGACTGTCGGCCGCGCTGGAAACCGGTATGGTCGGGGTCAACACCGGCGCCGTGTCCAATCCCGCAGCCCCGTTCGGGGGCGTCAAGGAATCGGGACTCGGCCGCGAGGGCGGACGCGTGGGCATCGAGGAATTCCTCGACATGAAGTACACCGCCACGCCGATTCCCCGTCGCTGACAGGGGTTCCGTTATCCATCCCGTTCAGACAGGAGCGAGAAGACCATGTACCTGGGTGCTCAGCTGTTCACCGACAGCGAGTACGAACAGCGCCTGACACGGGTCCGCGAACTCATGGACCGTCAGGGGCTCTCGGCCATCATCGTCACCGATCCAGCGAACATCTTCTATCTGATCGGCTACAACGCGTGGTCGTTCTACACCCCGCAGATGCTGTTCGTGCCGATCGACGGAGAGATGATCTTCTACGCTCGCGAGATGGATGCGCATGGCGCACATCGCACGTCGTGGTTGCCTGCCGACCAGATCGTCGGCTACCCGGAGAGTTACGTGCAGCGCCCACATCTGCACCCGTTCGACTGGGTCGCCTGGTCACTGCGACAGCGCCACCAGATCGCACCGGCGTCCAAGGCCGGCTCGGTGGGGCTGGAGATGGACTCGCATTTCTTCTCTCCCAAAGCCTATCGGGCGCTGTTCAACGCGATCCCGGAGTGGAAACTCGTCGACAACTTCGAACTCGTCAACTGGGTGCGGTCGGTGAAGTCCGACGCCGAGATTCAGCTGATGCGGCAAGCCGGGATGGTGTGCTCGGAGGCCATGCGCGCCGCCATCGACACCATCGACATCGGGGTCCGGCAATGCGATGCGGCCGCGGCCATCTCGCAGGCGCAGATCACGGGCACCCCGGAGTACGGCGGCGACTACCCGGCGATCGTCCCGATGATGCCCACCGGCGCGGCGGCCGACACCCCGCACCTCACATGGCACCAGGGCACTTTCGTCGAGGACGAGGCGGTCGTCATCGAATTGACCGGTGCACACAACCGATATCACTGTCCGCTCGCCCGGACGGTGTCCCTCGGCACCCCGAGCAAGGACCTCGACTACGTCGCCAAGGCAACCGCCGAGGGCCTGAACAACGTGCTGGAGGCCATCAAGCCGGGTGTGGCCACGCGCGAACTCGCCTCGACGTGGAACTGGACGCTCGCGAAGTACGGCCTCGAGAAGCCCTCGCGTTTGGGCTATTCGATCGGCATCGGCTACCCGCCCGACTGGGGTGAGCGCACGATCAGCATCCGCAGCGAGGACGAGTCGGTACTGGAGACCAACATGACCTTCCACATCGTCTGCGGAATGTGGATGGACAACTACGGTTTCGAGCTGTCCGAGTCGGTTCGGGTCAGCCCGACCGGCGTCGAATGCTTCACCGACTTCCCGCGCGAACTGATCCAGAAGTAGCCACACAACCTGATCGACACCAGCACGACGACCACACAATCTGATCCCTGAGGTCCGAAACCAGCACGACGACCACACAATCTGATCCCTGAGGTGCGAGGAGCGCAAGCGACGAGCCACGAAGGGCTGCCGAGACGAGGTGAAGAAAGTGACCACAACCGAAACCGCCTACCAGAACCGGCATTCGGCACCGACACTGCCGTTGGCGGGCCGCGCCAAGGACCTCGTCGGTTCGATGATCGACTCGTCGACCTCGCTGCTCGCCGCGCAGTCCCACGACATCGTGCGGTTCGCGATGGGCTCCCCCGCGGACGAGGCCGTACCGGCCGACGAGTTCCGTCAGATCGCCGGTGAGATCCTCGATCACACCTCGTTCACCTACGGGGCCACGGAAGGCGAACCCCGGCTGCTGCAACTGCTCGTCGATTATCTCGCCACGACCCCCGACCCGTCGTCCCTCGACCGGTTGGTCATCACCACCGGCGGGATGCAGGGACTCGACCTCGCCTGCAAGCTGTTCGTCGATCCCGGGGACCTGGTCATCGTCGAATCCCCCACGTACACCAACGGCAGTGCGACCGCGCTGTCCTACGGCGCGCAGTTGCTCGAGGTTCCCGTCGACGACGACGGCATGCAGGTCGATCAGCTCGAGGCACTCGTCGCACGCACCCGTCAGACGCCGAAGGCGATCTACACGATCCCGACATTCCAGAATCCGTCCGGCGTCACCATGTCCGAGGAGCGCCGCCGCGAACTGCTGCGGCTGGCGCACACCTGGGGGTCGGTCATCATCGACGACGACCCGTACGGGCTGTTGCGATTCGCCGGCACCGACATCCCGACCTTCCAGACGCTCAGCCCCGGCGACCCGCTGATCTTCTCGGTGCGCACGTTCTCCAAGATCCTCGCGCCGGGCTGGCGTGTCGGCTGGGTCGACGCCGATCCCTCCCTACGCCAGCTGCTGATCAACGGCAAGCAGGCGATGGACACCTGCACCAACGTGCCCAACCAGCACATCGTCGCCGAGTACATCGCCCGCGGCGGACTCGAGGACCATCTCGCCGGGATTCGCCTGCTGTACCGCGAGCGCAAAGAGGCCATGCTCGACGCCATCAGACGTCACCTCGGCGATCGGGTGGTGACCACGGACCCCGAGGGCGGCTTCTTCCTGTGGGTCACGTTGCGCGACGAGTTCGCCGAGATCGACACGCGAGAACTCTTCGAGGTCGCGCTCGCGGACGGGGTGGCGTTCATTCCCGGCCCCGCGCTGTCGCCCGGTGGACGCTTCCGCAACTCGATGCGTCTCTGCTTCGCGTCGAGCACCCCGGAACGGATCGACGAGGGTGTCCGACGTCTCACGGCCAGTCTTGAGAAGATGGCCGGGTGAGTCGTGAACCAGACCTGACCGCCGCCGAGACCGCGGTGCTCGGCTTCATCGACGAGGCCGCGATCATCTCGCTCACCTCGGCACTGGTCGAGGCGCCCAGCGAGAACCCGGGCGGTACCGAGGAAGCCGCGGTCGACGTGCTCGAGAGTGCCTGCCGCGCGCTCGGTTTCGACGTCGTGACCCACGAAGTGGCACCGGGGCGGCCCAATCTCGTCGCCACCGTGCCTGCCGGCACCGGACCGGGACTGATGTTCCTCGGACATTCGGACGTGGTCCCGGCCGGTCCCGGTTGGTCAGCGGACCCGTACACGGTCCGCATCCGCGACGGCCGCATCTACGGCCGCGGTGCCACCGACATGAAAGGCGGACTCGCCGCCGTCGTCGCGGCGATGACCGCGCTACGCCGGGCCGCCGAGGTCGGGGTCGAACTCTCCGGACCGGTCCGCCTGGTGTGCACCGTCGACGAGGAGGAACACGGGACCGGGGTGCGGGACTTCGTGGGCCGCCCCGCCGACCTCGAGTTCCGCGGCTGCGTGGTCGCCGAACCCACCGACATGCAGGTGGTTCGGGGTTGCCGCGGTGCGTCGTACATCGAGATCGAGGTGACCGGTCGCGCGGCTCATTCCGGACGTCCCACCGATGGTCGCAGCGCCATCGACGCCGCGGCCGCCGTCGTCGACATCATCCGCGCCGACGGTGGACGGCTGGCCGAGACGGCCGACGACCTGCTCGGTCACGGCACCTGGAATGTCGGCACCATCACAGGCGGACAGGGCATCTCGGTGGTGGCACCGGGTTGTTCGCTCGGCATCGACCGGCGCCTGATGCCCGATGAGGACCCGCACCGGATCGCCGACGATCTGCGAAGAGCGATCAGCGACAGAGGAATCGACACCGACGGCATCAGCGTCGACGTCCGGGTGACCATGGAGATGCCCGGTTTCGCGACGGAAGCCACGCACCCGCTCGTCACCACAGCGGTCGGTGCGGTCACCGATGCCGGGGCGGACACCTCGGTCGGCGGCTGGACTGCCGCCTGCGACGGTGGCTTCGTCAGCCGCGACCTCGGTGTCCCGTCGATCGTTCTCGGTCCGGGCAACATCAACACCGACGCCCACCAACCGGACGAGTCGGTGGCCATCGCCGACCTGGTCATCGCGGCGAGAGCCTACGCCCTCGCCGCGATGCGGCTGCTGGGCCCCTAGTTCACCTTCTGCTTCTGCAGCGCCGTGAAATCGTTCTCGAGACTGGGGATCTCGGTACCGCGCAGCGAGGCACCGGCGGTCTCCTTGAGGAAGCAAAGGGCGACCATGCCGATGGCGCAGGCACCCATCATGTAGACCGCGGGGAACAGGTTCCAGTCGGTGCTCTCGACCACCGCATCGTTGACCAGCGGCGCGGTTCCGCCGAATGCCGCGGTCGCGACGTTGTAGGAGATCGCGAAACCGGCATAGCGGACCTGGGTCGGGAACATCGCCGGGAAGGTGGCCGAGATGGTCGCCAGCTGGGGGATGTACAGCACACCCAGGATGACGAATGCCACGATGGCCCAGGCGAATCCCTGCCCCATCAGCCAGTAGAGCGGCAGCGCGAGGACGAACAGGCCGATCAGCGAACCCCACCACATGGGTTTGCGGCCGGTCGAGTCCGACCACCATCCGAAGAACGGGATCAGCAGCATCATCACGAGCTGGCCGATGAGGTTGACGACGCTGGCCGAGGTCTCGGACAGATCGATGGTGTTCTGCAGGTAGGTCGGCTGGTAGGCCAGCAGGGTGTAGTTGGCCACGTTGAGCGCGATCACCAGACCGAACATGGTGATGATCGGACGCCGGTAGTTGACCAGCAGATCCTTGAACCGGGTCCAGGCCGAGCCCTTGATCTCGTTGTCCTGCTCGAGTTCCTGGAACACCGGCGTGTCTTCCATCTGCGACCGCAGGTACAGCCCGATCAGGCCCATCGGCAGCGCGAGCAGGAACGGGATGCGCCATCCCCACTGATCCATCTGGCTGTCGGACAACGCCAATTGCAGCAGGAGGACGAAGAGTGTGCCGCCGCAGAAACCGGCCAGGGTGCCGAATTCGAGGAACGAGCCGTACTTTCCGCGCTTGTTGTCGGGCGCGTACTCGGCCATGAACGTTGCGGCACCACCGTATTCGCCGCCGGTCGAGAAACCCTGGATGACACGGAGCAGGATGAGCAGGACGGGCGCCCAGAACCCGATCGACGCATGCGTCGGCAACAGGCCGATCAGTGCGGTCGCGCCGGAGATGAGCAGGATCGTCATCGCCAGAACCGATTTGCGGCCGATGCGGTCGCCGATCGGTCCCCAGACCATACCGCCGAGGGGCCGCAAGACGAAGGAGATCGCGAAACCCAGCATGGTGCCGACGGTTCCGAACTCCCCCGGGAAGAACGCCTGCGTCAGGTAGACCGAGGCCGCGGCGTAGACGCCGTAGTCATACCACTCGGTCGCGTTGCCGATCGCCGAGGCGCCGATGGCCTTGCGGAGAAGTCTCTTGCCCTCTGGTGAGTTCGGGTCTGGTGCGAGCTGCTCGTAACTGTCTGCTGTCGTCGTGTCGCTCATCTGCGCTTCCTGAGTCGTGGGGCCGCTGAGGTCGATCTCGTAGCTGCGATCGGTGGACCCGGGGCCGCGGGCGATCAGCCCCTCGCCACCTGCAGGTTCACGGCGTCCTCGCCGTTCCCGAGCAGGCGACGCAACCCGTCGGCCATGTGCTCGATCATCAGAGCATCGGCCGCCGCGGCGTCTCCCGCGGCAATGGCGTCCACCAACGCCTGGTGTTCGTCGATCCGGTCCTTTCCCGAGGAGTACGTCCCTCGCATGGCTCGCAGACACATTCGCGTCTCCACGAGGATCGTCTCGTGCAACCGCGAAAGTCGTTGACTTCCAGCATATTCCACCAAGGTCTGGTGAAAGGCCATGTCGGCCTCGGCCATCCCCGCACCGTTCGGCTCGTCGACGAAGACGCGCATCGCGTCGACCGCGCCGCCCAGTGCCTCCACCGCCTCCCGCTCGCGGTGCGCGATCACCTGTTGCACAGCAGCGCGTTCCACCGCAGTGCGCGCGACGTACATGTCCCGGATGTCGTCCTCTTCCATCGAGACGACGAACAAGCCGCGGTTACGGTGGCTGACCAGCAGTCCTTCCGCGGTCAGGCGCTGCATGGCCTCGCGCAGCGGACCACGACTGACGCCCAGATCGGCCGCCAGCCCCGACTCCGTCAACTGCGAGCCGGGCGCGAAGTCCCCGTTTGCGATCGCATCGTGCAACTTACGCGCGATGATCGCCGGTGTCGATTCCTGAACCAGCGGCGACAGCACCCGCCGACGTGGCGATTTGTCCTGTTTCGCCTGGTCGACGACGGTTCGATTCGTCCCCGGGTCCTGTGGACCCGGCGTCTTCGCCCCCACCTTCATGGTCACCGTCATTCCCTCTTTCTTACCGTGAATGGCGCGCGTAAGTCAGTGTTTCCCCGCGCGCGCCGCCCATCCAGACGTCATTGCAGGCTGCGGCGAAGTCGTCCAGACCCTCGATGATCGTGGCGAACACATTGCCCGGCACCCATCCGACGTCACCGTTGACCAGCAGATTGTTGCGGCCGTAGAACACTGCGAGGTCGATGAGGAGCCGGTGCTCGGCGGGGGCCGAGCCGAGCTCGTAGCCATACGCCGGGTTCTCGAGCACCCCGTCGAAGGTGAAGTAACACAGGTCGCCCGGGATGGGCGTGATGGTGGTGTTCTCCATGCCCGGTTCGGTCGCGGAGAAGGCCGGCAGTAGGGTGTAGATCTCGTTGCGGGCGAACTTTCCGTGAAACACCTGACCGCCCAGCGGCAATGCGTCCCAGACCGCAGCCGCGGTGCGAGGCGCCTCGGCATCGAGCATCCGGGCGACCGCCGTGACCCCGCGCTTCTCCAATGTCACGGTGATGAACCGGTCAAGTCGGGCCGCGGGGCCGGTTCGCTGTTCGTCGGTCACGCGCGGTCTCCCAACATCGTGAAGCCGGCGGCCGCCTCGTACGCTGCCGCGACGCGCAACACCGTCGCGTCGTGATGCCGGGCGCCGACGAACTGTGCGCCGGTCGGCAGACCATCGGCGAATCCACTCGGCACGGTGATCGCCGGCTGACCGGTGAGATTGAACGGGTAGCTGTAGGGGGTCCAGGATGTCCAGTCGGGCGACCCCGCCCCGTCCGGGACGATACGACCGGCCTCGAATGCCACCGTCGGCATCGACGGCGTCAGCAGGACGTCGAATTCCTCATGGAGCAGGCTCATCTGGGTACCCATCTCCATCCGTAGCGCGGTTGCGCTGACGAAATCGGTTGCAGTGAAACCGGAATGCCGTTCCACCGCGTCGATCAGCAGCGGGTCCACGTGTTCGGCCGCGTGCGGTCCGAGCCCGCGGACGACGACGTCGGCACCCGCGAACCAGATGACGTGGTAGGCCCAGGCCGGGTCCTCCCATCCGAGATCGACCTTCTCCACGGTCGCCCCGAGCTGTTCCAGTACCGACGCCACCCGGTCGGTGTTGGCCTGTACGCCTGGGTCGTTGGTGCCGAAGCCGAGATCGGCGCTGTAGCCGACACGCAGATCGGCGAGGTCGCGAACGTCGGCGACCGCGGTGACCGCACTGGTTGTCGGCAACGGCAGTGCGGACCAGTCACGGGGATCGAACCCGCTCAGGACATCCAGCAGCGCAGCGCAATCCGACACCGTCCGCGTCATCGGACCGACGTGGGCCACCGGCGCGAACGGGCTCGGCGGATACATGGGCACCCGGCCGAGTGTCGGCTTGAACCCGACGACGCCGCAGTAGGCGGCCGGTATCCGGATGGAACCGCCACCATCGGTGCCGACCGACAGCGGACCCAAGCCGGCCGCGAGCGCCGCGGCACTGCCTCCGCTCGACCCGCCCGACGTACGCGAGGTGTCCCACGGATTGCGGGTGACGCCCGTGCGCGGACTGTCGGTGACGCCTTTCCATCCGAATTCCGGTGTGGTGACCTTTCCGAGCAGGACCGCACCTGCCTCGCGCAGACGTGCCACCGCGGGAGCGTCGATGTCCCACACCATCTGATCGGGCTCGATCATCAGCGAGCCGCGCAACGTCGGCCATCCGGCGGTCAGCAGCAGGTCCTTGATCGAGACCGGAACCCCGTCGAGCGGGCCGAGGGGTGTCCCGGCGGCGAATCGCTCAGTGGACTCCCGGGCCTCGGCGCACGTGCGTTCGCGGTCGATGAGGCAGAACGCATTGATGGACGGATCGACGTCATAGATGGCGTCGAGCAGTTCCGCCGCCACCGAATCCGGCGTCAGCTCGCCGGTACGGTAGGCCTCGGCCAGTTCCGTGGCGCTGAGCCACCGCGTGGCGTCCGTCATGCGCCCCCTCGGGAGATTGGTAGATTGTTGACAATCTACCTTGGAGGTGTGGGCGTGACAACCACCGTCGCAATGCTCTATCCCGGCCACGCAGCCGAGGACGACTTCGAACTGATCGAGGCGGCGATCGGCACTGCCGAGCCCCACTCCGAGGTCCGATTGCCGGTCGTGATCACCGAGGTGGACTCCGACGACCACACCGTCGAGGCCATGGCTGCGGTCGGCGAGCAGGACCGCCTCTTCGACGGCCTGCGGCGAGCGCAGGCCCACCACCCATCGGCGGTGATGTGGGCGTGCACCTCGGGCAGCTTCGTCTACGGTTTCGACGGTGCCCGACGCCAGGCCGCCGATGTCGCCGAAAAGTCCGGCCGTCCGGCGTCGTCGACGTCACTGGCCTTCGCCGCGGCCTGCCGGCATCTCGGTCTGTCACGGGTCGCGATCGCCGCCACCTATCCGGAACCACTGGCGAGTCGCTTCACCGGGTTTCTCGCCGACGCGGGTGTCGAGGTGGTGGCCCTGCGCGCCAACGACATCGGGACGGCGACCGAGGCAGGCATGTTCGACGGCGACGGATTGTTCGACATGCTGTCGGCCGCCGATTCCGGCTCGGCACAAGCAATCCTGGTCCCCGACACCGCATTGCACACCGCGATGTGGGTCGTCGACCTCGAAGCCAAGTTCCGCAAACCCGTGCTGACCGCGAATCAGGTCACCGCGTGGGAGGGGCTCCGACTCACCGGGCTCACGGTCGACGCTCCCGGACTCGGGAGCTTGTTCACCTCTCCGCCCGGCCCACCCCCTGGTTGAGGGGTGTCCCCACCCGCTGGTTGAGGGGTGTCCCCACCCGCTGGTTGAGAGGCGTCCCCACCCGCTGGTTGAGCCGGCCCCGAGCGGAGCGAGGCGCCGTGTCGAAACCACTCACCAGTCTCGTCAGAGTGTGTCCCCCACCCGCTGGTTGAGGGGCGCCCCCACCCGCTGGTTGAGCCGGCCCCGAGCGGAGCGAGGCGCCGAGTCGAAACCACCTGGTAACCAGGCAAACCCGTAACGACCTCAGCCCTCAACCGACCAACCCGAAAGCGCCGCAAATGTGTACGTCGAGTCAATGTCTTCGCGGAGGCGTAGCCCGACAAGCTGGCGTGTCACGCCGGCAGCGAAATCCAGAGACAGTCCGGAATGACGCCGGCCTGATTGTCGGTAGTTGAGTTTCTCGGGTCACCAGGTGGTTTCGACACGGCGACTCGCCTAGCGGCTCGTTGCCGGCTCAACCAGCGGAGGGGGTGCCGGCTCAACCAGCGGAGGGAGGTGCCGGCTCAACCAGCGGAGGAGGGTGCCGGCTCAACCAGCGGAGGGGGGTGCCGGCTCAACCAGCGGAGGGGGGGTGCCGGCTCAACCAGCGGAGGGGGGTGCCGCCTCAACCAGCGGAGGGGGGTGCCGGCTCAACCAGCGAGACGTGCCGGCTCAACCAGCGGAGGGAGGGCTCCTCGACCTCGACGCGCTGTCAACGAGAATCGGCGCACGGTCGACGGATCAGTCGATCACCGCTTTCGCGACGGTGATGCAGGTGGTGATCCACTCTCGGTCGGCCGGTCGGAGCGGGCGCGACGCGCGGTCGGCGTCCTCGATCGCCCAGTGCGCGTTGAGGATCATCCGGACGATGACCCAGTCGCGGGCCCGGTCCGGATTGAGGTCCGCCGCATCGGTGATGGTGTAGAAGCGGCGGCGGATGTCGTACCGAACGTCGGATACGCGCGGGCCGAGGCGATTCCACAGCATGGGGGCGAGTTCGTAGTGCGCATCCCCCGACATCGGGCTCGGGTCGATGGCGACCCAGCGGCCGTCGGCATCGGCGAGGACGTTCTCGTGGTGCAGGTCGCCGTGCACGATGACACCCACCGTGGCCGTGTCGGCCAGGAAGTCTCGGCCGACCGACAGCGCCTGCTCGACGAACCGTCGCGGTACCGGGGCGTCCCGCGGGATGCCGGCCAGGCTGTCGAGCCAGCGCTCGAGGTGGGTGGTGAGGAGCGCCAGCCGCCCCGGCGCGGGGACGTGCAACCGGCCGTAGAGCCCGGCGACCACCCGGCATGCTTCGTCATCGTCGACGGTGGTCAGATCGCGTCGCGTCAGTCGTTCGAGGAGGATCGCGCGACGACGCGGATCGGCGCGCAACATGCTTACCGCTCCGCGACCGTGCCAATGTTGCAGTCCCAGTGCCTCTTGCGCGCCTTCGTCGTCACCGTCGAAGGCCACCTTGAGGATTGCCCGCGCACCCTGCCGGTCGAGCACGGGAACGACGAGTGACTCGAACCCGTGCCACAACTCGTCGCCGTCACGACGCAATCCCCACTCGTCCAGGAGCGCCGAGACCGCGCCCGGTAGACGCGACAGCCAGTCCACCCACAGCGGACCGAGCGCGGCCTGCTCCGACAGACCGACCGGGATCTCCGACGCCGTGATCACGGTGCGCCACGGACGAACCGGTAGCCCATTCCGGCCTCGGTCAGGAGGTGCCGCGGGTGCGCCGGGTCCTCCTCGAGTTTGCGTCGAAGACTCGCCAGGTAGACGCGCAGGTAGTTGCTCTGCCCCAGGTACCCCGGGCCCCACACCGTGGTCAGGATGTCACTCTGCGACACCAGTTTTCCCTCGTGACGCACCAGCATCTCCAGGATGCCCCACTCGGTCGGCGTCAGGTGGACCGGAACCTCCCCGCGCGTCACCTGTTTGGCGGCCAGATCCACGACGAAGGCACCCGCGTCCACGACCGGTGCTTTCGACGTCGCGTTCGACACGGCTCCGCGCCGTAGCGCAGCTCGCAGCCGGGCCAGGAACTCCTCCATGCCAAAAGGTTTGGTGACGTAGTCGTCGGCCCCCGAGTCCAGCGCGACGACCTTGTCGGCAGCGTCGGTGCGCGCCGACAGGACGATGACGGGCACCGTCGTCCATCCGCGCAGTCCCTCGAGAACCGTCAGACCGTCGATGTCGGGCAGGCCGAGATCGAGCACCACGACGTGCGGGTTCTCCCGCGCGGCCGCCGTCAGCGCCGCGGCCCCGGTGGCCGCGGTCGTCACCGCGAAGCCACGCGCGTTGAGGTTGATCCGTAAGGCTCGCAACAACTGCGGTTCGTCGTCGACGACCAGGACCCGCGTCTTCTCGGCGCTCATCGAGTCGGCCCTTCGGTCTCGGCGTGCGTATCCTCGTCGGTCGCGGGCAGGTCGACGACCATGGTGGCGCCACCGCCCGGCGTGTCCTCGACGCTCAGCACGCCCCCGATTGCCGTGACGAATCCCCGCGCCACCGACAGCCCCAGGCCCACCCCCGACGACGCGCCGCTGGTGTCGCCATTCTGATGGAAGGGTACGAAGATCTGGTCTCGATCCACCATCGGGAGACCGGTTCCGTGGTCGACGACCCGGATCACGCATCGCGGCGGGTCGGCGGGGGTCAACCGGGCGGTGATCTCGAACTGCCCGCCGCCGTGTCGGCGCGCGTTGTCGATGAGGTTCGCCAGCGCACGCTCCAGCAGTCCGGGATCGGTATACGCCCAGGCATGTTCGAGATCGAAGACCGGGCCCGGTTGCCGGTCGGGTCGCCCCGCCGTCACCGCGGCGCGATGCACGACCTCGGGGAGGAAGGTCCGCTGCCGCTGCGGCCGGACCGCCCCTGCCGCGAGCCGCGAGGAGTCCAGCAGGTTCCCCACCAGCGAGGTGAGGTGGTCGACCGACTCGTCGACGGTCGCCAGCAGTTCCGCGGTGTCTTCGGCGCTGAAGGTGACGTCGTCACTGCGCAGGCTCGACACCGCCGCCTTCGCCGCGGCCAACGGTGTCCGCAGGTCGTGTCCGACCGCCGACAGCAGGGCCCGCCGTAGCTCGTCGGTGCGCGCGAGCGCGTCGGCCGTCGCCGCCTCGGCTTCGAGGGCGTGACGCTGCACGGCGCCCGCCGCCTGCCCGGCCACGGCCGACAGGACGCGACGATCCCGCGCCCCGAGCTTCGGCCCGCGCAGGAGCAGTTCGAACTCGTCACCCGGCACGACGCAGACGGTGTCGGCGTCCTCCGGGGTCGTCGGCGGTGAGTCGCCCACCGCGGCCTCGACCGTCCGGCCGACCCGCGAGGTCCGCCGTACCACCGACACGGCCGACTGATCGTAGGTCTCCCGGAACCGATCCAGCAGCACCGGGACGTCGGCGCCGCCGAGCACGACGCTGGAGAACAGCGCGAGCAGTTCGGCCTCGCGGGCGGCGTCCTGCGCCTGTGCACGTCGAACGGTCGCCGAATCCACCAGCACGGCAACCGCTATCGCGATCAACAGCATGACCAGGATGGTGATCAGATTGTCGGGCTGGCTGATCGTGAACGTGAACCTGGGATCGGTGAAGAAGTAGTTCAGCAGAAGGCCGGAGATGACCGCCGACAACGCGGCCGGCAGGATGCCACCGAGCATCGACACCGCCAGCACCGCAACGAAGTACAGCGCCGATTGGCTGGCGAAACCGAGCCACGGGTCGAGCAGCTGGAGCACCCCGGTGACGGCGGCCGGGACCAGCACCGCGAAGACCCAGCTCAACGGCCGGTGGAAGCGGGTGTCCCGGATGTCTAGTCGGGACCGCCGGGTCGTCTCGTCGTGGGTCACCATGTGCACGTCGATGCGGCCGCTCTCGCTCACCACGGCGGCGCCGACGCCTTCGTCGAAGATCCGCTGCCATCGCGGTCGGCGCGAGGTGCCGAGTACGAGCTGGGTGGCGTTGACGCCACGTGCGAAGTCCAGCAGCGTGTCCGGGATGTCGTCGCCGACGACGGTGTGGATTCGCGCCCCGAATCCCGTCGCGAGTTCCTTGAGCGCGGCGAGGTCCACGCCCGCACCGGTCAGCCCGTCGCCCCTGACCACATGGACGGCCAGCAGTTCGGCGCTCGACCGCGATGCGATCCGGCTCGCGCGGCGGAGCAGGGTCGGCGATTCGGCGCCACCGGTGACGGCCACCACGACCCGTTCACGCGCTTCCCAGGTCTCGGTGATGGAGCGCGCCGCACGATAATCCGCAAGCTTGTCGTCGACCTGGTCGGCGAGCCACAACAGCGCGAGCTCGCGCAGCGCGGTGAGATTGCCCTGCCGGAAGTAGTTGGCCAGGGCACCGTCGACCCGCCCGTTCGGATAGACCTTGCCCGCGGACAGGCGCTGGCGCAACGCTTGCGGATCGATGTCGACGAGTTCGATCTCATCGGCACCGCGCACGATGTCGTCGGGCACGGTCTCCCGTTGGACCACTCCGGTGATCTGGGCGACGACGTCGTTCAGACTCTCCAGATGCTGGATGTTGATCGTCGAGTAGACGTCGAACCCCGCGGCGAGCAACTCCTCGATGTCCTCCCACCGCTTGCGGTTTCGGAGCCCGGGGACATTCGTGTGGGCGAGCTCGTCGACCAGCACCACCTGCGGCCGGCGAGCCAGCACCGCCTCGAGATCCATGTCCTCCAGCGGTGTCCCGCGGTAGGGCCGTCTGGTGCGCGGGACGACCTCCACACCTTCCGCGAGAGCGGCAGTCGCGACCCGACCGTGGGATTCGACGACCCCGATCACGACGTCCACACCCTCGTCGACAAGGGTTCTGGCCTGCGCGAGCATCTCGTAGGTCTTGCCGACGCCGGGCGCACAACCGAGGAACACCCGCAGCTTGCCGCGACCATCGTGGTGCCCGGTCACCGCTGATGTCATCGACCGAGTCTAACCGCGCTCACGGGGCGCGACAGCCGGGCGGCGCGTGCCCCAACGCGAGGTTCACCTCGAGGACGTTCACGCGGGGCTCACCGAGGAATCCGAACTGTCTGCCCTCGGTGTGCGCGTCGATGACCGCCTCGATCTCCGCGGGTGACCGACGGTTCTCGCGCGCGAGCCGGGCGACCTGTAGCCCGGCATAGGCGGGACTGATGTGCGGGTCGAGACCCGACCCCGACCCGGTCACCGCGTCGGCGGGCACCTGAGCGGGGGTCACTCCCTCCCGTTCGGCGATCAGCGCACGACGCGCGGTGACGTTGGTCAGCAGGACCTCGCTGTTGGGCCCCTGATTGGTCGCCGCGGACGCCGACGGATCGCCGGTCGCCATCGGCTCACCCGGGGCGCCCACGACCCGCGCATGCAGGTACGGATCGGGCGCACCCGCTTCGACCTGCGGGTCGACACCGACCAGCGTCGAGCCGACCGCACATCCCGCGGTATCGAACACCCGCGAGCCCTCCGCCCCGTCGGTGTTCACCCGCGAGATCGCCCACACGGCAGCGGGATAGACGAGACCGAGGATGATCGTGAGACCGAGGATCATGCCCGCGGCGGCGACGCATTGCCGGACGAAGCCGGACCAGACTGTGTTCATGACGTCATCCCATTCCCGGAAGAAGACGAACGAGGAGATCGATCAGCCAGATACCGATGAACGGCGTGACCACCCCACCGATTCCATAGACGAGTAGGTTGCGGCCCAACAACTTCGACGCCGAGTCCGGCCGGTAGCGCACGCCGCGCAACGACAGCGGGATGAGCGCCACGATGATCAGTGCGTTGAAGATCACCGCGGACACGATCGCCGACTGCGCCGAATGCAGGCCCATGATGTTCAGGGCGTCGAGTTGCGGATAGACGGCGGTGAACATCGCGGGCAGGATCGCGAAGTACTTCGCGAGGTCGTTGGCGAGCGAGAACGTCGCCAGGGCACCTTGGGTGATCAGCAACTGCTTGCCGATGCCGACGACCTCGATGAGTTTCGTCGGGTCGGAGTCGAGATCCACCATGTTGCCGGCTTCCTTGGCCGCCGATGTCCCGGTGTTCATCGCGAGGCCCACGTCGGCCTGCGCCAGAGCGGGTGCGTCGTTGGTGCCGTCGCCGGTCATCGCGACGAGGCGCCCGGCGGCCTGCTCGGAGCGGATGAGATCCAGCTTCTGCTCGGGTGTGGCCTCGGCGACGAAGTCGTCGACACCGGCCTCGGTCGCGATGGCCCGGGCGGTGAGCGGGTTGTCGCCGGTGACCATCACGGTGCGGATGCCCATCGCGCGCAGCTGCGCGAACCGTGCCGTCATGCCCGGTTTCACCACGTCGGACAACGCGATCACACCCATGACCCGGGCCGGTTGCCCGTGGGTGCGAACCCCGACCACGAGCGGTGTACCGCCCGCCGACGAGACCCGCTCCACATCGGCGGCGACGGTGTCGTCGACGGTGCCCTCGCCGGCGGCGACCCATCGGGCGACCGCATCGGCGGCGCCCTTGCGGTACTCGACGAGTGCACCACCGTCGTCGGAATCCACGCCGCTCATCCGCGTCTGCGCGGTGAACGGGATGGTCGTGTCGGCCCCGCCGTCCGTCGTGACGCCGTACGCGGACCGGCAGAGCTCGACGATGCTGCGGCCCTCGGGTGTGTCGTCGGCGAGGCTGCACCGACAGGCGACACGCGCCAGTTCGTCGACGGACACTTCCGGTGCCGGGTTCAGGTCGGTGGCGCGGCGGTTGCCGTAGGTGATCGTCCCGGTCTTGTCCATCAGCAGCGTGTCGATGTCACCGGCCGCCTCGACCGCGCGTCCCGACATGGCCAGGACGTTGCGCTGCACCAGCCGATCCATGCCGGCGATGCCGATCGAGCTGAGCAGGGCGCCGATGGTCGTCGGTATGAGGCACACCAGCAGCGCGATCAATTTCACCGGATCGGGCGACTGCCCGGCGTACTCCTGCATCGGCCCGACGGCGACGACCGCGAGCAGGAAGATCACCGTCAGGCTCGTCAGCAGGATGTCCAGCGCGATCTCATTGGGGGTCTTCTTTCGGGCGGCGCCTTCGACGAGCGCGATCATCCGGTCGACGAAGGTCTCCCCCGGCGCCGTGGTGATCCGGACGACGATGCGGTCGGAGAGCACCACGGTTCCGCCGGTGACCGCCGAGCGATCGCCACCGGATTCGCGGACGACCGGCGCCGACTCACCGGTGATCGCCGACTCGTCCACGGTGGCGATCCCGTCGACGACGTCGCCGTCACCGGCGATGATCTCGCCGGTCTCGACCACGACGAGGTCCCCGATCCGCAGTTCGCTGCCGGCCACCTCCTGGGTCGCCCCGACCCCGGCGACGTCGTCGTCGGCGATGAGCCGACGGGCGACCGTGTCCCGCTTCACCTTTCGTAGACTGTCGGCCTGCGCCCGGCCACGTCCCTCGGCGACGGCTTCGGCGAGGTTGGCGAACAGCACGGTGAACCACAGCCAGGCGGCGACGGTCCAGCTGAACCAGGATGGCCGCAGCATCGCGAGCAGGGTGGTGACGACGGCTCCGAGGAACACGACGAACATCACCGGGTTCCGGGCCTGATCGCGCGGGCTGAGCTTCCGCAGTGCCAGCGGCATCGACGTCACCAGCGAACGCACGTCGAAGGCGCCGCGCGACACCAGCGTCGGCTCGGGGTCGGTGGGATCCACGACGCCCGTCTTGTCAGGATCGTCGGTGGTGACGAGTTGTGTGGTCACAGCAGTGCCTCGGCAATCGGTCCCAGCGCCATGGCCGGGAAGAAGGTGAGACCGGCGACGAGCACGATGGTCGCGGTCAGAAGGAATCCGAACAGGAGTCCGGAGGTGGGCAGGGTCGAACGCGTATCCGCCGCAACGTCATCGGTGGCGGTGTCGGCAGGGACGGTGAGAACCGCGGTCGACGCGCCGCCGACTCGGTCCCCGGTGGCGGCCGACGGTCGCGCGGGGTCCCCGGACCGGGCGTCACCGCCGCGCGGCGTCTGCCGGGCGAGCAGCCCGGCCAGCGCGAGCACCAGCACGATGGGCAGGAAACGGCCCAAGAGCATGGCCATGCCGAGCGAGGCCTGGAACCAGTCACCGGTCACCGTGAGTCCGCCGAACGCACTGCCGTTGTTGTTCGCCGCCGATGCGTATGCGTACAGGACTTCGGTGAACCCGTGGATCGAGCCCGGAGTGCCCGGCTCTCCGCTGTTGCCCTGCGCCTGCGTCGTCGATCCCAGGATCATGGAGATCCCGGTGCCGATCAACACGAGCGCCGGCATCACCAGCACGTACAGCGCGGCCATGGTGATCTCGTGCTGTCCGATGCGTTTACCGAGGAACGTGGGCGAGCGCCCGACGAGCAGACCACCGATGAAGACGGTGATCATCGCCATCACGAGGATGCCGTACAGACCCGATCCCACACCGCCGGGTGCGACCTCACCGAGCAGCATGTTCCACAGGACGGCGCCGCCGCCGACCGCCGAGAAACTGTCGTGCGCGGAGTTCACCGCGCCGGTCGACGTGCCGGTGGTCGACACCGCGAACAGCGCCGATCCGGGGATGCCGAACCGGACCTCCTTGCCTTCCATCATCGCCCCGGCGGCCGCGGAAGCGCCTCCGGCGGTGCGGCTCTCGAAGATCCACACGAGCGTGAGCATCAGCGACCAGATCGCGGCCATCACGCCGAGCAGCGTCAGTCCCTGCCGGCGGTCGCCGACCATCCTTCCGTAGGTGCGCGTCAGGCAGACCGGAATCAACAGGAGTGCGGCGATCTCCAGCAGGTTCGACAGCGGCGTCGGGTTGGAGAACGGGTGTGCCGAGTTCGCCGACAGTGTCCCGCCACCGTTGGTGCCGAGTTCCTTGATGGCCTCCTGCGAGGCGAACGGGCCGAGCATGCTCCGCGCATCGGCACCGTCGAGGGTCGTCCAGCCGAACCCGGTGTGCCAGGACTGCACCAGCCCCTGGGTGATCAGCAGTGTCGCGAGGACGAGGCTGAGCGGCAACAGGATTCGGACCGATCCGCGCACCAGGTCCACCCAGAAGTTCCCGATCTCGCCGGTTCCGCGGCGGCTCACGATCCCGCGGATGACCGCGATGGCGACCGCCAGTCCCACCGCCGCGGACACGAAGTTCTGGACGGCGAGGCCGAGCATCTGTGTCAGGTTGCTCATCACGACTTCGGGCGAGAAGGACTGCCAGTTGGTGTTGCTGACGAAAGAGATGGCGGTGTTGAACGCCATCGACGGGGCCACACCGGACTTGCCGTCGGACCACGGCAACTCCCCTTGCAGACGCTGCAACAGGTAGACGACGAGGAACGAGATCAGCGAAAAGGCCAGCACCGCAAGGGCGTAACCCACCCAGGTCTGCTGGCGGCGGAGGTCCACCCGCGCCATCCGGTAGAGGACGCGCTCGACGAGAAGGTCCTTCTCACCGGTGTAGACGCGTGCCATGTGATCGCCCAGAGGGACGTAGGCGACGGCGAGGATGACGACCAGCGCGGCCACCTGCAGCAGTCCCGCAACAGTTGTGTTCACGGCGTCAGAACCTCTCCGGGAACACCAGCGCGACGAGCAGGAACACCACGGTCGCGGCGGCGAAAGCCAGCAGCACGACGTTGGTCACCCCGTCGGCGGTCACGATCTGGTCCGCACATCGAGGGCCCGCACCGCCAGCACACACAGGGCGAACCCTGCGAGGGCCAGCAGCACGTACACGAGATCCGCCACGCAGTCACTCTCCGATCACATCGACGTCCACCACTCGGTGGCCACGTCGAAGAATCACGCAGCCCGACGGGCCGCGAAAGAGCTCTTAACGCATTCCATACGCGGTTCGCGTCATTGTTGACGCCGCGTTGACATCCGCGCGCTTCTGACCTTTACGCCGTAGGCGTGATGACGATCCCCACGCTGCCGTGATCGCCCCGGCGGAGCTTGCTGCCGAGCATGGTGATCTTGCCGAGGAGTCCGTACTTGTCGGTGATGGCCTTCTTGACGCGACCGCTGTCCGCGGCGTCGAGCACCTCGGCGGTACCGCTGACCGGTGCGCCGAAAGTCTTGTGGCCCCGGACGTCACAGGCCTGCACGACGATGAGCGGATCGCGTCGCAGACGCTTGACCTTCCACGAATCCGCGACGGTCCACATGACGAGTTGGTCGCCGTCGAGCGCCGCCCACAGCGGCGAGGTCACCGCAGTGCCGTCCTTGCGGTAGGTCGTCAGATTCACGTACTTGGCGGTGCCTGCTTCGCCGAATGTCGCCGCGCTCGAGGTCATGCGGCAATGCTACGGGCAAACAGTGTCTGCGCATGGCCTTCCGACGAGCCGTCGGGCCCGTTGATCTCACCGAGAACCCCGGCGTCGCACAGGGTCGCCCAGGCGGTGACCTGGTTCGCCGACAGGACGGGCTTGCCGAGTTCGGCTTCGAGCCCGGCGAGGATGTCGTAGGTCCACAGGTTCGTGCAGGACACGAAGATCGCGTCGGCGTCGGGGTGGTCCGCGGCGCGTATGAGGTCCGCGGTCACGTGGTACGGAATGGTCCAGATCTCGGAGTTCCGCCCGAGTCCCGCCTGGGCGACGACGCTCCGGCCGGACTCGGCGAGGAAATCGCACAGCAGGCCGGTGAGGGACGCGGTGTACGGCGTGGCGACCGAGAGCGTACCGACGTTCAGCGCATCGAGGGCGCGGATCAGGGCCTCGGACGTCGTCACCGCCCGGTCGGCGCCGGCCGCGACCATGCAGTTCGAGATCTCGAGCGCGCCGGCCATCCCGTAGACGAAGCTGCCCGACGCGCAGGCGTAACCGAAGGAACGCGGACCGACCGACGAGACGGCGCGCACGGCGGCGGCGATCTCGGCGTGGTTGTTGAGGTCGCGGCACAGTTCCACGTCCACCGGCGCGTCGATGAAACCGGTGCGGGTGAAGTACAGCGACACCGAATCCGGCATCCACCGCCACAGCTCACGATCGAGAGCCATGTCGAACGGGCACACCATCCCGATGCCGATTTGGGCCGTCATGCAGGGATGATGGCACATTGTCGGATTGTCTACAATTTGTGCGGCCTCGCCTTGCGCAGCGCCGCTTCCACGTCCTCGCGGATCACGCAGCCGTACGCGTGGTCGTTGACCATTCCCGTTGCCTGCATGAGGGCGAACATCGTGGTCGGACCGACGAACCGCCAGCCGCGCTTCTTCAGGTCCTTGGACAGAGCGAGCGACTCGGGCGAGGTCGTCATCGAACCGGGTACGTGGTCCCCGGCGGGGGCATAGTTCCAGAAATAGGACTCCAGCGACCCCTGCTCGTCGATCAATTCGACGGCCCGGCGAGCATTGTTGATCGATGCCTCGATCTTGCCGCGGTGTCGGATGATGCCGGCGTCGGCGAGCAGCCTGGCGACGTCGGCCTCGGTGAAGCGTGCCACGCGTTCGATGTCGAACCCCGCGAACGCCGCACGGAAGTTCTCCCGCTTGATCAGGATCGTCCGCCAGCTCAGACCCGACTGGAAGCCCTCGAGGCAGACACGCTCGAACAGCGCCGTGTCACCGGCGATCGGGAACCCCCACTCCGTGTCGTGATAGGTGGTCTCCGGTTCGCGCGCCGCCCACAGGCAACGTGCACGACCGTCGGCGATCGTTGTGGTGTCGTCAGGCATCCACGCTCCTCTCGTGGCGAGCAGGCTACTCCGCGGCGCCGACATCCCAGCTCATCGGCGGTTCGGAGGGTAGGAGCGCCGCCGTTATCTCCCCGTTACCAAGTATTGCGAAAGCGTCCCGTTGTGTGTCGCGATGATCACTTTGCGCAGCGCGGGGCCTAGCGTTGGACACATCGCAACTCGGCCACCCGGCGCAGTGCCGCCCGACGTGAGCCCCGAGAGCGGGACAATCCATCTGCGGCAAGGAGCTTCGTGATGAAAGACACCGAACTGAGCACTCTCCTCGCCCGGGTGGCCACCGGCGACATGGACGCGTTCGCGCAGTTCTACGACGCGACGTGTGACCGGGTCTACGGCATGACGCTGCGTGTCCTCCGCGATCCGGGCTACAGCGAGGAGGCCACCCAGGAGACGTTCCTGGCGGTCTGGCGCAATGCTGACGCCTACGATCCCGCGTCCGGCTCCGCACTGTCATGGATTCTCACGCTCGCACATCGGCGCGCGGTCGATCGCGTGCGATCGGAGTCGGCGGCGACCCGCCGGACAGTGGCCTACGGCATCGCCGACACCGGCCGCGAGGTCGACGAGGTCAGCGAATCGGTGGAGCGACGCGAGATCGCCCGCCTGATCCACACCGGCCTGGAAACCCTCACCCCGCTGCAGCGCCAGGCGATCGAGCTCGCCTACTTCCATGGGCTCACCTACCGCGAGGTCGCCGAACATCTCGACGTCGCCCTGCCGACCGTCAAGTCCCGCATCCGGGACGGCCTGATCAGGCTCCGGCAGACCGTGCCGGTTCGCGTCGCCTGACACCACCCGCGCCAAGCCCCACCGTCCCGACCGACCCCGCTCGACGGCGATCACCCGCCAACCGAGTGGGGTCGACTCATGTCGGCACCCGGGCGAACCATCTGTGGCGTCGACCACACAAATTTTGGGACGCAGGCCAGGTCACAGCCGTTACCACCTGGCGTTCGACGCGAATCCACCGACCACGTCTCCCGCCGCCCGGCCCGGACAGGCAAAATCATGGGTGGATGTCACGCGAGTCCATCCCCGTCGTGATATCGGTAAAACCGGACCCACAAGGCCGAACACACAAACGCGTCGACCAAGACAGAATCGAGAACACATCGCATGAGTGCCGAACAGCCGACCATCATCTATACGCTGACCGACGAGGCACCCATGCTCGCCACTCACGCGTTTCTGCCGGTCGTGCGCACGTTCGCCGGAGCGGCCGGGATCGCCGTCGAGACCAGCGACATCTCCGTCGCGGCTCGCATCCTCGCCGAGTTCTCCGACCTCCTGCCCGATGACCAGAAGGTCACCGACAACCTGGGCGAGCTCGGCAAGCTGACCCAGAAGTCCGACACCAACATCATCAAGCTCCCCAACATCTCCGCGTCGGTCCCCCAGCTGCTCGCAGCCATCAAGGAGCTCCAGGGCAAGGGTTACGACCTGCCCGACTTCCCGGGCAACCCGAAGACCGACGAGGAGCGCGCGATTCGCGACCGGTACACCAAGTGCCTCGGTAGCGCCGTGAACCCCGTTCTGCGCGAAGGCAACTCGGACCGTCGAGCACCGAAGGCGGTCAAGGAGTACGCGAAGAAGCACCCGCACAGCATGGGTGAGTGGTCGATGGCTTCGCGCACCCACGTCGCCCACATGCGCGAAGGCGACTTCTACCACGGTGAGAAGTCGATGACCGTCTCCGGCGACCGCAAGGTCAAGATGGAGCTGATCACCGACTCCGGCGAGACCCTCGTGCTCAAGCCCGAGGTCACGCTGACCGACGGTGACGTCATCGACAGCATGTTCATGAGCAAGAAAGCCCTGATCAAGTTCTACGAGGAACAGATCGACGACGCATACAAGACCGGCGTGATGTTCTCGCTGCACGTCAAGGCCACCATGATGCGGGTCTCGCACCCGATCGTCTTCGGGCACGCGGTCAAGGTCTTCTACCGCGAGGCCTTCGAGAAGCACGGCGAACTCTTCGACGAGCTCGGCGTCAACGTCAACAACGGGCTGTCGGATCTCTACAGCAAGATCGAGTCGCTGCCCAGCGCGCAGCGCGAGGAGATCATCGACGACCTGCACAAGTGCCACGAGCATCGCCCCGAGCTGGCGATGGTCGACTCGGCCCGCGGCATCACCAACTTCCACTCCCCCAGCGACGTCATCGTCGACGCCTCGATGCCGGCCATGATCCGCGCGGGCGGCAAGATGTACGGCGCCGACGGCCGGCTCAAGGACACCAAGGCCGTCAACCCGGAGTCGACCTTCTCCCGCATCTACCAGGAGATGATCAACTTCTGTAAGACCAACGGACAGTTCGATCCCACGACGATGGGCACGGTGCCCAACGTCGGTCTGATGGCGCAGAAGGCCGAGGAGTACGGCTCGCACGACAAGACCTTCGAGGTCCCCGCGGGCGGCACCGCCAACATCACCGATCTGGAGACCGGCGAGGTGCTGCTCACCCAGACCGTCGAAGAGGGCGACATCTGGCGTCTGTGCATCGTCAAGGACGCGCCCATCCAGGACTGGATCAAGCTGGCCGTGAACCGGTGCCGCGATTCCGGGATGCCGGTGCTCTTCTGGCTCGACCCGTACCGCCCGCATGAGAACGAGCTGATCAAGAAGGTCCACAAGTACCTGCCGGATCACGACACCGAGGGCCTCGACATCCAGATCATGTCGCAGGTCCGCGCCATGCGGTACACCCTCGAGCGCGTCGTCCGCGGCCTGGACACCATCTCGGCGACGGGCAACATCCTGCGCGACTACCTGACCGACCTGTTCCCGATCCTGGAACTCGGCACCAGCGCCAAGATGCTGTCGATCGTCCCGCTGATGGCCGGCGGCGGACTCTACGAGACCGGCGCGGGCGGTTCTGCGCCGAAGCACGTCAAGCAGCTCATCGAGGAGAACCACCTCCGCTGGGACTCGCTCGGCGAGTTCCTCGCGCTCGCGGTGAGCCTCGAGGACGTGGGCAAGAAGTTCGACGACAAGCGCGCCGTTCTCCTCGCGAAGGCCCTCGACACCGCCACCGGCAAGCTGCTCGAGAACGACAAGGGACCGTCGCGCAAGACCGGCGAACTCGACAACCGCGGCAGCCAGTTCTACCTGGCGCTCTACTGGGCGCAGGAACTCGCCGCGCAGACCGAGGACGACGAGCTCGCGAAGCACTTCTCGTCGCTGGCCGAAACCCTCGCGGCCAACGAGGACAAGATCGTCGAGGAGCTCAACGCGGTGCAGGGCGAGCAGGTCGACATCGGCGGCTACTACTACCCCGACTGGGACAAGACCGCCGCCGTCATGCGTCCGAGCACGACGTTCAACGAGGCGCTCGCCGCCGCGCAGCGCTGACTGGAAGCCGGCGTGGGTCTCGAGTGAGACCCACGCCGACTCGTCAGACCCATTCGAACTGGTTCAGACGCTGGCCCGAACTATTCGTCGCGACAGACGACATCCGGGCTGCGGAGTAGTGCATGCGATCGACAACATCCTCAAGGTTTGGAACCCGCAGCCGGGGTTGACCAGTCGTGCGGTGTCACGGCCCGTCGTGCGGAGAACGCGACGCCCGCCCGCGAGAGATCACGCAGCGAGTCGCTTCGAAAGCCACCACGATGACCAGCGCACACAGTGCTCCTGTCAGCGGGAAGTACACGAGCTCGGGCGACACGTCGAAGTGGCGCGGGCCACCACTCACCATCATGGGATGGGCCTCGATCCAGGCATCGGTCAGGACGAATGACGGGTCGTCGAAATTCTGGATCAGCACAATGGGTTGCACCCGGCGCGCGTAGAGGGCAGCGAACAGTCCGATGACAGCCCCGGTTGCGAGCGCCGCCACCATCGAGACCGTGGTCTGTCGCCATCCCTGCCCGGAAGCCGTCACCGGCACCGTAGCCAGGCCTATCACGGACCCAATCAGCAATCCGGCAGCAGGAAACACCAGAAGTTCGGGAAACCAGCGCGGACCTGCTACCGCCAGCAGGTAGTCGGCGATGATGAAGAACCCACGATCCTGACCAGCGAACTCGCCCGTAGGGTCGCTGAGAACGAGTTGGCGCGGACTCGCATACCGCCAGCCGAAAACCGCGACGAGACCAACGACAGCACCAGTCACCGCCGACCCTGCGACCTGCCTTGTTGCGCGCGCTCGGATGGGGAATCATCTGTCTCTCGGTTGCTGACGTGAACAGTCGACGGGATGATGATCGAGGCGGGTGCTACCAGTTCCGGTGCGCTCGCTTCGACTCAGGGGACACATGAAGTCGTCTATTATCGGCCCTTCAATGAGGCTGTGGGAGTACCGTTCTCGGCGCTGTCTGACGTAAGTTCTGTTGGTCGCGATCTTAGGATTCGACTGTCGGACCTTCATAACGTCGGGGATCGATCAGTCGGAGTAGCGGGGCACGACGGCGAACACCTCGATGTCGCGCGGTACCCCCTTGGCGCGGAATCGCCGACGACGAGTGGCGTACCGATCGGCGCCGGCGGCCTCGACGGCCGCTCCGCTGGCCAACAGCTCACCGGCTCCCGCCGCTGCCGCGACCCGAGCGGCGACGTTCACATCGACACCGAGGAAATCGTCACCGACCGCCCGCGGTTCGCCGGTGTGGAGACCGGCTCGCAGCTGTGGCCGGTAGTCCCCTACCGTCAGGGCACTCACGGCGACGATCACCTCGTGACCGGCCTCGATCGCTTTGACACCGTCGATGAACACGGCCATCGTCCCGTCGCCGAGATGTTTGACGATACGTCCGCCGCGGCTGCGCACGATGTTCTCGGTGACGCCGTTGACGTCGCGGAGGAGTTGGAGGACCTGGTCGTCTCCCGCATGCAGGGCCCACGTCGAGAATCCGACGAGATCGGTGAACAAGATGGTGGCGGGGACTGGGGTGCGTTCGGATCGACGACGTCGTGTGGTCACCAACGCCTGCCACACCTGGATCGAGGCGAGGCCGAGCTCTCGTATGGCACTGGGTTTTTCGGGCCGGGACTCGCTGATGAGGCGTGCCACGCGGTCAGATGCACGCGGCCCGGTGATCGGGTTCTCGTCGTGCGGGATCAGATCTCGTGCGGCGCGAGCCGCCTTGACGACCCCGGCGCTGGAGTCGGTGCGGGCCAGCAGGTCGGCCATCCGGCGCCCGGGTCCGGGACGGTCGGGATCGTCGCGTCGGACGGGAAGCCGGTCGCCCCGACGACGGGTCGACCCACCGGTCCTATCGTTCGCTGCGGAGGGTTCGTCCGGGCCGTCCGCGTCGGATGTCGCATCGTCGTCGGTCGGACCGGGATCCGGGAGACCGTCGCGGTCGCGGTCACGTGTCGAGTCGTCGGCTCCGGTCACGCCTCGAGTCTAGTGGCCCCGCTCATCGCGAGACCGACACCGCCGCGCCCTCGGGCCGCCGCAGACCGCGACCCCGTCTCGGACGCCGTTCGAGACGATCCCGGCATCGATGTCACCGCGGACGCCACGGTCCGCTGGGGCGGGCCCGTCATAACCCCCACGTGATACGACCACCATGGGGGACAGACGAATGCGTTACCCATTGTCATAACCGACGCTACGCCCGCCCAAAAGTGGCCAGGCGACCGTCTGGACTGTCTGTCAGCGGCCTTCTTCGTCTACCAAGTTCGTTGGGTCTTCGGCGACTCTGACGGCACGGCCGTCGCGCTCGACAAACTCGTGTCGGTTGTCGAAGTTCGGTTGGTCGCGCCGCAGGCGCGCGAGTTCTGCTGCCACTGACTGGCGAAGGGGCGGCGGTATGGCAGCGATCGCGCGTTGTTCAGTGCGCGAACGCAGATGCTCGAACAAGTCCCATCCTCGCCGGTGTTCTCGCTGACTCATAGGAGAGTTGAGGTGCTGGCGATCGAGAAACTCACTCAGCGGCACCGGGAGCGGCTCGCGGCCGTACCGGCCTTGTGGATCAACATTGCGCCAGCGTTTGAGTAGGACAAAAATATCGATGCCGCGCTCTGCAAGTCCATCGAGTCGGAGCAAGTCACGCCAGGTGAGAATTGCCGGGACATGGACCTTAGTGGCGTTCGGGTTCTGGTTGTACTTGCGTACTAGGACGAATGCCCTTGTATACACCGCGTTCTCGACTGCGATGTCGCCTGGAATTCCCGCGTCGGGAACAACCACGATCGGGACAAATCTTGTGCGACCGGTGACCGCCGTACGCAACCTGTTCCAGCCTCGGCTCATGAAAAGGTCGACGGTGCTGAGTAACTGCCGGAATTTGGTTGTCGTGAACCGTTGTTCAATCTCTAGCTGCAGCGATTCGATCGTCGCCGCACCTTCCGCGAAGGGTTGGGGCAAGCTACGCATGTTGGCGTCGATCAGAATGCAACCATGCCCACGAGAGAGCGCGAAATCGCAGATCTTTGGCGGTGTCGACTTGTTCGTTCTCCAGACTCGCTTCATCTCGGACTCTTCGACGAGCACAGTCTCTCCCGATTCGTCGTAGGCACAGATCCGTTGGAGGACCTCGCCAACGCGTTCCTCGAAGATGTTCCGCATTGCCTCTGCGTAGTGATCAGCCTTCTTTGAGTCGGCCACGCGCAGCATGTGTTCGGTCTCGAGGTAGAGATGGTCGCCGAAGATGCGTTGGATCACGTACTGAAATCGGATGGGTAGCAGTGTGCCGTCGTCGAGACGCACAAACGGGGTCTGTTGCAGCTTGTAGCGAGTCCAGAGCGACGCGTTCTGGGCTCGTTCCTGCGCCAGCTGGTTGCGCAAATCTGCGATTGACACCGTGCAATGGCTCATCAGGAAGTCGACGGCTTCTGGTGCGACGGCGTAGCGACCGAAGAACTCAGGCTCGATACACGTAAGTGCTTCGTGTTTCCAGAGGTTGTAGAACAGCCACCCGAGTGACAGGAGGTCGTCGAGATCGACCCCGGTGATCTCGGCCCACTGCGCGGCTGGAGAGTCGGCGAGGTTACGCTTGACCTTGTCGGAGGTTCTGTCTGACCAGCCTCGATACCAGATCCCCTCCGTCGACGCCGACAGGAGTTCCAGGGGCTCGGGATGCAGCAGTGCTGTTTGGGTCAGGCGGGTCAGCGTCATCTCGTCGAGCATCTGGTCAAGGCCTGCCCCCTCCGTGGGCATTGCTGCGTCATGGGCTTCAGCCGACAGGCTCAGAAAGACCGCCAGGAGTTCGTCACTCGTGGGCGCGGTATCCCCGTCCACATCGGCCCACTCGATGACTTCTTTGATCGCCAGGAACAGCGGCATCGGATGCAGCACAGCGTTGCCGCGAGCCAGCAGGTCGGCAGTCTGCGCGCCAGCTGGTTCGCTGACCTCGGACAAGAAAGCGAGCACAACGTCGTCATCACTGTTCGTCATGCGGGCCAGGTCCAGGTCAGCGAAGATTCGCGAAAGCCGCTCGAGAGTCGGCAAGAGACCGACGTGACCCCAGAACTCGCGTCGCGCTTCGATGTCGAGGTAGGAAAGAGCCGGCACGTCTTCGATCCGCACGACGCGCGGCGCGCCTTCATCCACACGGATCATTCCATCGAAATTCACTCATCCATCATTACGGTCGGCCCTCACAGGCGGGTCGTCATTAGTTCGAGTGGCGCTGTACGAACTACGCGAAGCGTGCTGCACCCGTTCGATCAGAATGGGGCGGCGGAAATGTAGAGCCATGTGCTGCGGTCACCCGCCTGGGGGTCGAACCAGACGGTGAGATGACCGCCCCACTCCCCCGCTGACGCCGGGTCGTTGTAGTCGCCAGCCGGCCGGCCACATGCCGTCAGAGTCGGTGAGCGCGGCGGACCGTGCCTCGACGGTGAGCGCATCGACGCCATATTCGGCGGATCGGTGGTCGCACAGCGCAGCCGTGACTGCCGAATGATCCTGTCGCGCAGCATCGCACTGTCCGATTTCACGACGAGGTAAGCACTCGGTTTGCCTTGCAACTGCGATGTCACTTCCCCGTAGTCGATGGCACTGTCGTTCAGGTGAACACCCATGGCTTCGGCGATCCGTTCAGCCCCGTCGGCGTCTTCTGTGACCGACACCTTGGACAAGCTGTCCTCGAACCACGACGAGCGAAGAGTGAGCCAACCAGCGGCACCGATGAGCACGATCGCGGCGGCGAAGGCGGTGATGATTCCACCGAGCACCCAGAAAAACAACACCTTGGTACGCACTCATCAACTGTGGCACGCCTACATCTGCCCGCCATCACCTGCACGCGCTGGCCGCGGCGGCGCACCGCGTCTGAGCAGGTCGGGATTGACGACTCGGATGGCCTGGACGAAGGCAACGACGAGCGCTCCGTAGCTGCACACCGAGTACGGCCAGGGGCTGTGGGTGCTCATTGTGATGCGGGGGTCGTCTCGAATCCAGTAGGTGCAGCGCACGCCGAGGGGAAGGAGCTCGAATCGGTGAGACCAGTCGAGGCTGGGATGGAATGTGCTCACCACGTCTGGAGGCGGCGGTGGTAGTTGCTCAGGGGGAAAGCCGACGGGTACAAACCCATCACGCACCGAACACGTGTGACCGGGGTAGTCGTTGTAATCGTCGAGACTGGTCAACGCGAGGAAAGCAATTGCCCCGCAGATCGCCAGCACCGCAGAAACTGCGGCCGAAGATCGTCGGATGTTTCGGCCATCGGCTCTGAAGGATAGCCAGATGGTCCACGCCCAGAACATGAGCGCGAGGGCGACCGGTGGCGTGAGCAGCACGAAGAACCCTTCCACCGTCACTCCTTCTCTCGCAGACCGCTACTACTCCGCAATCGTTCCACCTGACCCGGACTCCGATTGACCTCGATATCCGCACCGGCTCCGGTCCTGCCGGAGGTGAACGAATGAGATTGGTCTCGCAGTGGTCCGCCTGAACCATTCTTCTTGAGCTTCGGCTTCGCCCACCCCGGCTGATTACGGGGCGTGTATGACTGGGCACCCGAGCTCTACACCGGTCCACTCGAGCAGCCGTCACTCGCTACTGTGCAGCACCTCCTCCATCCCAACGAGCCCGTCATAGGCTCACCTGTCACTCAGTCGAGCGGTACCGGTTAGGCGACCAGTTGTTCGCGGCTTCTGCCGACACCTAGGACTGTCCCATCGTCTACCGTCGAGATCATGGCCGACGTCAACTTCTACTTCGATCCCGTGTGCCCCTTCGCGTGGATGACGAGCAAATGGGTGCGAAAGGTACAGGCCCAGCGGGACTACACGGTGGAATGGCGGTTCATCTCGCTACGTCTGCTGAACGCACACGTCGATTACGACGCGCAGTTCCCGCCGGAGTACGAGGCCGGGCACACCGCCGGGCTCCGTCTTCTGCGCGCGGCGGCGAGCATCCGCCGCGAACACGGACCGACCGCCATCGGCCCGCTCTACGAGGCGCTGGGTACGCGAATCTTCGACGCGCACACCGGTTCCTACACCGTGGACGCCACCGACTTCCGCGGTACCGCAGAGTTCCTCGGGCCCGTGCTGGACGAGCTCGGGTTGCCCGCACACCACCTGAATGCCCTCGACGACGCCGAGTTCGACGCGGAGAGATCCAAACCGAGACCGACGAGGCCCTGTCGCGGACCGGTCGCGACGTGGGTACGCCGATCATCCACTTCCAGCCGCCGGAGGGAGTTGCGTTCTTCGGGCCCGTCATCAGCCGCCTACCCGGTGACGACGACGCGGTCGTCCTGTGGGACCACGTGATCGGCCTGGCGAGTTTCCCGGGTTTCGCCGAGCTCAAGCGGAGCCTGCGGGAGAAGCCACAACTGCGGGCCTTCGGAGTGACCGACGGCGAGGCGGGTGCCGAGGAGGACTGGCACGGCGGGAGTCGGCGCACCAAGAAGTGAACCGCCCGGCGCCTACTTGAACGGATTGAGCGTCCGGCCGAGGAAGTACTGGATACCCGGCGGAATGGGACGCACGGCCGTCGTGACCAGCTTGTTCACCATGCCGGTCACGCACACCGCGTCGCCCTTCATCACCGCGTTCCACCCCTCGCGTACGACGTCCTCGGGCTCCTGCCAGAGCACGCCGGGCAGGCGATCGGCGGTCTCGCGGGTCTCCGTCCCCATCGCATCGTGGAACTCGCTTCTGGTGAAACCGGGACAGAGCGCCGTCACGTGGATGCCGTGCGGTTTCAGCTCCATGTCCAGGGACTGGGACATCAGCAGGACATATGACTTGATCGCGGAGTAGAGCAGGCCCTCTGCGGGAGGCAGCAGAGCCGTGATGGACGAGACGTTCACGATCCGCCCCCACCGGCGCTTCTTCATCCCCGGGAGCACGCGGTGGGACAGCTCGGTCAGCGAGGTCAGCATCAATTGCAGCTGCCCTCCGACCTCCTCCCACGCTGTCTCGGCGAACTTGGTGCTCAGCGACATCCCGGCGTTGTTGATCAGCACGTCGATGTCCAGCCCGAGTTCATCGGCGCGCTCGATGATCGCGGCCGGCGTGCCGGGTTCGGACAGATCCCCGGCGAACACCTCACAACGAACGCCGTGCTCGCGATGTAGTCGCTCGGACAACTCGTCGAGCCGTTCGGCCCGACGGGCGACCAGCAGTAGGTCGTACCCTTCTGCGGCGAGATGTTCCGCGAACGTCTTGCCGATCCCGGCGGAGGCGCCGGTGATCAGGGCGGTGCGGTGGTCGAACGAACTGCGTCGATCCGAGGACATGCGCCGGCTTTCTGTCGATGGACGATGCCGCGAGTAGTACCAGACCGCGCGTCCCTCGTCGGATCACGACAGGCGAGTTTGTTCCAACGAACAGGCTCAGGGAACGTGTCCGTACGGGTGCCAGCCGGACGGATTCCACTTGCCGCCGCGTTCCTGCCGGACCTCGCGCAGGCTGGTACCCACATATCGGGCCTCGAGTTCGTCGTCGGGTTTCCCGGTGTACACCCACCGCTTCGGATCCAGGTTTCCCTCGGCGTCGCGGTAGGACTCCCAGTAGTCGACACGGTGGACGGCCCGGACGAGATCGTCGGCGAACACCAGCACCGGTAGATCGGGGACGGTCCGGTGCGGCCCCGCACGCCAAGCGCTGCGGGCGGATTCGTAGATCACCTCGGCAGTGGCGTCGCTGCGGGCGGACTCGTCGACCTTCACCAGCACGCACACGTCGGGCAACGGCGGCGACACCGGCGCCGCATGTCGCAGGATCAGCTCCTCGATGCGCCACGGCCCCTGCGCATCCGGCGTCTCCGGAAGTGCCGATCCGGCCAGAGCGACGACGTCGACTACCGTGCGTCGTAGCGAAAGAGCGTGCGCTGCAGACGAATCGACGGAATCTACGTCGTACCGCAGAATCCAGTGTTCGACGCCGAACCCGTCGGCGTCGATGTCGCGGATGCGCTCGGAGATCGCGGCCGCGACCTCGGCCGGATCATCGTCGCCGACGATGTCGACGGGGTCGGGTGCGTCGCCCGCCAGCGCGGCGGCGGTGTGGCGGTACACGCGGTTCCCGCGGCCGGCGTCGACGTGGAACACCGTGGCGTCACGCGGATCGACCAGTGCATAGACGTAGCTACCGAGCACCGTTTGCGCCTCGTAGGGAACAGGTTTCGGGGCACCAGGCGCGGGGACCCCGACCGGCCGCAGCAGGGCGAGGACCTCGTCGACCACCGAAGGACGGACCCCGAGCCCCCCGGCGGTGATTCCGCCGAAGACGACCTCGCCGGCGCGCTCCCGGTCGACGAATCGTCGGCCGGCGAAACGGTCGACGGCGCGCACCACATCGGCGACCTCGGCACGTCGGGCCGCCGCACCGCGGGAGGACGTGCGCTCGTCGTCCGGGTCGAGCATCTCCGCGAACGCCGACGACGACAAGAAGTCGCCGAGCGCCGTCCGGGGCAGCTCGACCGCATCGATCCTGTGCACCGCCATGGTCGCATGATGCCAGCACTCGACACGCAAACCCGCGAAGCGCTAGTGTACGTTTGTACATGTACATTCGTACACTAACTCGAGAGGACAATCATGACGGAGGCAGCGCCCCGCCGCCGACGAGACCCCGAGGAACGGCGGCGCACCATTGTCGAGGCCGCCGCGACGCTCATCACCGAGATGGGCTCCGAGGGGCTCACCCACCGGCTCGTCGCGAAACGTGCCGGTGTGCCGCTCGGTTCGACGACGCAGTACTTCGCCACGCTCGACGATCTGCGCGAGGCAGCGCTCGCCCGCCTGGCCGACGACATCGACTCCGGCCTGGCCGAGGTGGCCGAGACTCTCGCCGAACACGGCCCGGCCGCGGCGGTCTTCGCCGAGACGCTCCACGACTATCTGTCCGACGAGCGGTTGATACGCGCCGACCTCGCGCTCGTGTCGGCCGCCGTCCTCGATCCCGCGCTCCGCCCGCTCGCGGTCCGCTGGCCCGACGGGCTGGTCGAGATCCTCGTCCCGCACGTCGGGCAGACGGCCGCTCGCGCGATCGCCGCGTACACGGACGGCGTGGCCATGCACGCACTCCTCTACGGGACGCCGCTGTCCCTCGACGACCTGACCGCCACCCTGACGGCCCTGACCGGGCTGTCCTCCCCCGAGCACGACCGGAGCCGACGATGACTCAGCGATCCGCCACCGAGACCACCAGCGCAGACGGCTTGTCGTTCCGGCGCCGATGGGCGTCGGCCGCCGTGTTGTCGGCCAGCCTGCTGGTCATCACCGTCGACCTCACGATCCTCAACGTCGCACTCCCCGACCTGGCCGGCGACCTGCGCCCGACCGCCGATCAGCAGCTGTGGATCATCGACGCCTACTCGCTCGTCCTGGCCGGCCTGCTGCTCTCCATGAGTTCGCTGGCCGACCGGTGGGGCCGGAAACGGATGCTGGTCACCGGCTTCGCCGTCTTCGGTGGGGCCTCGGCACTGGTCCTGCTGGCCGAGTCACCCGAGGCGGTGATCGCGGTGCGGGTGCTGCTGGGCGTCGGCGGCGCGATGATCATGCCGACCACGCTCTCCCTGCTGCGCAGCATTTTCACCGACCCGGCCGAGCGTGCGACCGCCCTCGGGCTCTGGGCCGCGGTGTCGGGCCTCGGTGCGGCCGTCGGCCCGATCGTCGGCGGAGTTCTGCTCGAGTACTTCTCGTGGCGCGCCGCGTTCCTCGTCAACGTCCCGCTGATGGCGGTCGCCATCGTCGCCGCCGTGCTGATCCTGCCGGAGTCGAAGCACCCGCAACCGGGCCGGTGGGACGCCGTCGGTGCGCTGATGTCGATCGCCGGCATGGTCGCCCTGGTCTGGGCCATCAAACGGTTCGCCAAGGAGGAGAGCCTCGTCGCACCGGCCGCCTGGGTGGCCCTGATCGGCGCGGTCCTCATCCTGACCCTGTTCGTCCGACGCTGTCTGCGACGCACCGAGCCGCTTCTCGACGTCTCGTTGTTCCGCAGCCGGCCGTTCAGTGCGGGTGTTCTCGCCGCGCTCGGCTCGATGTTCGGACTGGCGGCGGCGCTCTTGCTGCTGGCCCAGTGGCTCCAGTTGGTCGAGGGCCACTCCCCGATCGCGGCCGGTGTGCGGCTGTTGCCGGTGGCGGGAGCGGCGATCGTGTCCTCGATGATCGCCGCCCCGCTGTCCCGGATGATCGGAGCCCGAGCCGTCGTGGCCGGCGGTATCGGCATCGCCGGCGTCGGGATGGCGTTGATGTTCCTCGGTTCCGACGGCCTCGACTACGGCACCGTCGCCACCGCCCAGGTGTTCGTCGGATTCGGCGTCGGATCACTGGCCATCGCATCGGCGATGATCATGGCCGGCACCCCGGATGCCAAGGCGGGCAACGCCGCCGCGCTGGAAGAGACCGCCTACGACCTGGGCAATGTGCTCGGGGTCGCGATCCTCGGCAGCGTGGCGTCGATCCTCTACCGGACCACGCTGACGGCCGAGCCCGTCCCCGGCGTACCCGCCGAGGTGACCGACGCGGCCGGCGAATCCCTCGGCGCCGCCATGGGTCTCGCCGAAGCCGCCGGCGCGCCCGGGCTCGCGGAGCGGGCGGCGGCCGCGTTCACCGAGGCCATGCAGCAGACGAGTCTGGTCGGCGGGGTCACGCTCGTCGCCGTCGCCGTGGCCGTCTTCGCCCTCGTGCCGCGCGGCACGGATGTGACGGCCGCGCAGCACTGACGCCTGTCACGGGGCGGTGACCACCGCCTCGACGGACGGGAGGACTGCGTCCCGCACCTGGACCGGTCGCGGCAGCAGACCGTTGGCGTGCAGGAGGTCGGCGGCGCGCTGCTGCTCGTCGAGGAAGCCGTCCGTGACCGGCCCGATTCCGAACGGCCGGTTACGGATGGCGGCTTCCCAGGCGTCGAGGCTGGCGTCCCCGCCGCGGTCGACGACATCGCGGACGAAGTACTCGGCGGCCTCGCGGGGATGGTCGACGATCCACTGATCCGACTCGCGCAGCGCGTCGACGATCGCGGCCAGTTCCGCAGGGTGCTGTTCGGCGAAGTCGCGTCGCGTGAACCACAGCGACGGGTGGCTGAACAGTCCCTCGGTGTCGATGAGGGTCCGGAGTTCGAGGTCGCGCTCGACGGCGGTGAGGCCCGGGTACGCGCCCACCCAGGCGTCGATCTCACCGCTGCGGAACGAGTCGGCGCCGTCGGTGACCGACGTGTTGACGGGCACGATGTCGCGCCACGTCAATCCGACCGAGTCGAGCGCGAACAGCAGCAGGGTCGTCTGCCACGAACCATGGGCGATGCCCACCCGCTTGCCCCTAAGCGCGGCCACCGAGTCGATGTCGGAGTCGGCCTTCACCACGAGCCGCCCGTTCTCGGTGCGCGGCCCGGACACCCCGACGTACACGAGGTCACGGCCCTGCGCCAGGCCGGTGATCGGCGGCGTGAAACCCGTGCCGATGAAGTCGTACCCGCCCTCGGTGAACAGCCAGTCCGAGTGCAGGGTGGGCAGGCCCGTGGTCGGGTCCGGCTCCGGCGACGCGGGCAGGCTCCGCAGGTCGACCCACTCGGCGTCGATGCGCTGTTCGAGGATGCCCCGGTGCCGGAGCACGAAGAGGGAGTTGTTGTGCGGGAAGTAGCCGACTCGAATGGTCATGCGATCTCCTGGTGTGTGAGGTGGGTGGTCAGAGTTCGGGGATGAGGCCGCGTTCGCGTGCCTCGGGGAGAAGACCGCTGCGCTTCCACTGCACCTCGAGATTGGTGGGGTGGAATTCGGCCGAGCCGCCGAGTCCTTCGGCGATGGCCTGGAACTGGGCTCCCTCCTCCAGCAGGACGATGAACTTCGCGGTGTCGAGCAGACCCCGTCGTCCGATCACGTTGGACCCGCCGTTGGCCTCGAAGATGGCGGCGAGATGCGGATCCTCCTGCAGGCGTTCGAGGATGAACTCCGACGCCGGCTGGTGGCGGTTGATGTGCGGCGGGATCTCGCGGGACAGCGTGAGTCGCTGCGAGGCGGCGTACCGGATCGGTAAGGTCCGGTGGGTCTGCGCCCAGGCCCCGAGCCACGGCGTGTGGATGTGCACGACCGTCGTGATGTCCTCGTGGGCCCGGAACACCGGGGCGTAAGAGGTGACGAAACCCGCTGCCCCAGAACCAGACAGGACCTCACCGTCGAAGGTCGCCACCACGGGGTGGACGGTCAGGTCGTCGGCCCAGGGGCCGGGGTCGTTCAGCGCGACGGCGATCTCACGACCGGGTACACGCTCGACGAAGTTGGCGGTCCCGTTAGCCGACACCGTTCCGGTGGTCCGGAAGACGTCGAATGCCTTCTGTGCGTGTTCGGTCACCTCGGCGACGAAGTCGGCGACCTCGCGGTCGAGTCCGGTTTCTACGGTGGTCATGTCTCTCCTTGCGATGAAATGGATTGTCTGTCTTCGACGATGGGTGCGATGGCGGGCGCGGGGTTCCTCAGGCCACACCCAGGGCGGAACCAGTGGTGGTCTCGGAACGGCCGAGCCGGGATCGTCCCAGGAGCGGGAGGACCTCCTCGCCCACGCGATAGGCCTCCTCGAGATGAGGGTTGCCCGCCAGGATGAAGGCGTCGACGCCGAGATCGATCAGTTCGTCGAGTCGTTCGGCGACCTGCTCGTAGCTGCCGACCAGTCCGAAGGCCGGGCCACCGCGCATGAGGCTGAAGCCGCACCACACATTGGGCTGGACCTCGAGATCGGTGTAGTCGGTGATGTTCTCGGGCACCCAGCCCTTGATCCGGCCGGCTCCGACGGAGTCGCCCTGCGCCTGGCGGTTCGCCGCGGCGCGGTCGACGTGCTGCCAGCCCTCGGCGATTTCGGCCCACGCCGCCTCGGCGGTGTGCCGGGCGAGGATGTCGATGCGGACCGCGAACCGCGGACGCCGTCCCAGCCGCGCGGCGTGCTCGCGCACCCCGTCGAACTTGGCGCGCAGGTCGGCGAAGGGTTCGAGCCAGGACAGGTAGTAGTCGGCATGATTGCCCGCGGCGTTGACCGCGGCACCGGACGACCCGGAGAAGTAGATCTCCGGAAACGGCGTCTCGGCGAGTTGCGGTGGCAGGACCGCACCCTCGGTGGAGAAGAAGTCGCCGTCGTAGTCGAATGGCTCAGTTCCCCACACCCCCTTGAGGACATCGAGGAACTCACTGGTCCGGCGATAACGGTCGTCGTGCGCGACCTTGTCGCCCCACCACAGCTGGGCGGGGCCTCCGCCCCCGCTGATGATGTTGTAGACCAGGCGTCCCCCGGTCGCCCGCTGCAGGCTGGCCGACGTCCGGGCGGCCTGTAACGGATGCAGGAATCCCGGCTGGAAGGCCACCATGAACCGGTAGGTGCTGGTCTCCCGGGCGAGCGCCGCAGCGGCCGCCCACGGATCGTCGGTCCCGGGGAACGACGGGAGCAGACCGCCGACGAAGCCGGCGCTCTCCGACGCCTTGGCCACGGCCGCCATGTGGTCGATGTAGGTGTACGAGTCACGTTCTCCCGCACGGATCGCCGGCGTCAGGTTGCCCGGCTGGACGCCGCGCCAGTCTCCCCGGTTGAGCCGTCGGGGCGTGCGCAGGGTGGCGTGGTCGCCACCCATCCCTATCCGCCAGTAGAAGTCGATGGTCATGGGTCTCCGCTCGTCTGTCAGGGATCGTCGGTCAGGCGAGGACGCGGTTGCGTTCGTCGGCCCGGAAGAGCAGGTGCTCGGTGTTGCGGTTGAGTTCCTCGATGTTCGGTATGCCCGACAGGACGAAACGCGCGAAACCCTGCATGGTCAGATCGATGATCCGCTGCGCGACATCGTCATAGGAGCCGACCAGACCGATGGGGTGCCGGTGGCCGATCCGGTCGAACCCGGCGAAGGTGAGGTCGTCGACCCAGAGATCGTCCGTCCGGGTGTCGGCGTCGGCGCCGTAGGCGTCCCGCCATTGACGACGCAGGCGTTGCACCGCTTCGTCTTTCGTCGACCGGGCGATCACCGGTAGGTACAGGCCGGCCGCCACCGTCCGCCCGAGTGCCGACGCACGGTCGACGAGCGGTGCGATCGCCGGCGCCGCACCGGTCGAGGACAACTCGAACAGGTGGATGTCGCCGTGCCGGGCCGACAGTGCGAGCGCCTCGTCGCTCTCCCCGGTCAGGCGGACGGCCGGGAATCGATGACCGTGCACCGACCGATCGAGCCCACCGTCGGTGACCTCGTAGAACTCGCCCACGTGATTGAACTCGCCGCCGTCGAAACCGCCCTGACGGGACCCGGCCCCGTCCCACACGCCTTTCGCCACAGTCAGGAACTCGTCGGCCCGGCGGTAGCGCTCGGCATCGGTCAGCCGGTCGCCGCGCGCTCGGTTGTCCGCGGCGTCGGTCTCCACGCGCAACTGCCACTGCAGCCGGTCCGCGGAGTTCCGTTGCAGGGTCGCGGACACCTTCGCCGCGTAGACCGGCGTTCCGAAACCGGGGTGGAACTCGACGGCGACGCGCGCATGTCGCGTGCGCCGCAACGCGATACCGGCGAGGATCCACGACTCCTCACCCGCCGGGTCGTACGGCGCGATCACCGTGTCGTAGCCGGCGGTGTCGATCGCGGTGATGACCTGCTCGGTCGGATCGAACGGATCCCAGCGGCCGTCCGTTCGGAGGTCGGTGGCCACCGCCGACCCCGGTGATCGTGCCCAGCCGCCGCGGTGACGCGGGGCCGAACCGACGTGCCGACTGTCGCCGCGGGTCGGCACCTCCCATTCGAAAGCAACCATCACGCGTCCCCGGTGATGTCGGCAATGGGTTTGGCCGCACCGATCTCGGCGCGCGCACGGCGCAGGGGCTCGGGATCGACCCAGCTCTCGATGTCGAAGTCGGCGGGCAGGAACCCGTAGGTGTAGAGGAACCGCTTCTGAACCCCCAGTAGATCCAGCCGTTCGTCGGACAGCGACGGGTGCAAGGACGTGTGGAAGCCGTCCCCGTATGCCGCCACGACACCTTCCGGTCCCGAGAACGTCTCCCGCGCGAGCACTTCGCGGACCGTACCGAGATTCCCCGCCGCCCAGTCCGCCGCGCGCAGGCTCGCCGCGAGGAAGCCGACGACGACCTCCGGATGCTCCTGCAGCAGGGACTCGTGCACGGTGATCGGCCGCGGCGTGCCGTTGTTGACCCGCGACCGCTTCGACTCCGTCGAGTCCAGATCGACGAGGACGCGCAGGCCGTGCTCGGCGGCAGCCTCGGCGGCCCGCGCACCCTTCACGTAGATGGCGTCGACGTCGCCGCCCAGGAGCTCGGGAAATCCGGACGGCACCGACCGCAGCCGGTCGGCCTCCGCGGTGCGGACGCGTGGTTCCCAGTTGGCGGCCGTCTCGACCACGTTCACGTCGCCGAACGAGAGTCCGCCGAGTGCGAGCGCGGAGGCGAAGCCGTGCAATGACATCGCGCGGGGAAAGCTGCGGGCCTGGTCGACCGCCCACGCCGGGATGCCGATCCGCTTGCCGCGGAGCCCGGCGGCGTCGTCGATGTCGGAGTCGGGTCCGACGAGGATCGACTGCGATTCGTCGATCCAGGTGAGTCCGATCAGGCGGGTCGGTGAACCCGACGCGCGGGCGACGATCGCCGGCACGTTGCCGCCTTCGCGGATCAGTCCCGACAGCTGGTGGTCGAAGTGGCGCGGAGCGAGTTCGGGGCCGGCGTCCTGGAGGATCGAGAAGTTCAGTCCCGCTGCTGATGCCGGCTCACCGAGCCAGCCCAGGCTGTTGGCGAGCCCGCTCGCGGTGGGGACCGGGCATCGGGTGTACCAGACGGTGTCGGCGTCGGTGGAGGTCGTCGGGGCGGGGGTGGTGGTCGCGCTGTCGATGGTCGTCATCAGGGATTCGTCCTCAACTCGGTGGTGTCGGGATGTATGCGGCCGACGCCGAGCTCGCGGAGGAACTCGGCCCGGTAGCGCAGCGATTCGGGGTCGGAGCGGTCACGCGGACGGGGCAGGTCGATGTCCTCGTCGACGCCGAAGGTGCCGTCCGACAGGATGATCACGCGGTCGGCCAGCCGGACCGCCTCGTCGACGTCGTGGGTCACCAGCAGCACCGCGGGTTGGTGCCGGGCCACCAGATCGCCGACCAGATCCTGCATCTGGAGTCGCGTCAGGGCGTCCAGCGCGGCGAACGGCTCGTCGAGCAACAGCAGTTCCGGTTCGCGGACGAGGGCTCGGGCCAGTGCGACCCGTTGCGCCTCACCGCCGGACAGGGTGGCCGGCCAGGCGTCTGCCTTGTCCGCGAGGTTGACCTCCGCCAATGCCGCCCGTCCGCGGTCCTTGGTGGTCTTGCCGACTCGTTGGCCGATCGTCACGTTGGCCAGCGTCCGCTTGGAGGGCACCAGTCGCGGCTCCTGATACACGGTCGTGCGTGCAGCGGGGACGAGGATCTCACCGGAGTCGGGCTCTTCGAGGCCGGTGAGCAGGCGCAGCAGCGTCGTCTTCCCGGTACCCGATGGGCCGAGCAGCACCACGAACTCGCCTCGCCGGATGGTCAGGTCGACCGACTGCAGGACCGTCTTCGGACCGAAGGTCTTGGTCACCCCGGTCAGCGAGACCGCGACCGGCCGGCCCGCACGGCGTTCGCGTGCGGTGACCTGCGTCGGCTGCCGCTCGAGGAGTGGGGGCAACGGGGCTTCGGGGCTCATCGGACGGTCACCCCCGCCCGCCACGGCATAGAGTACTTCTCCAGGATGCGGACGACGAGGTCGAAGATCAGGCCCAGGACGGCGTACAGCACGACACACAGGATCATGTAGTCGGTGCGGTTGTACTCCTGCGCCAGACTCACCAGGTAGCCGATGCCCTCACGGGTGCCGACCTGCTCGGCGGCGATCAGCCCGGTGATCGAGATGGACAGACAGATGCGCAGTGCCATCAGGATTCCGGGCAGCGCCGCCGGAATGATCACGCCGAGGATGAGGCGTCCCCCGGTGAGCCCGAAACCCTGTGCCGCCTCGATCATCTTGCGATCGACGTTGCGGACCCCGAGGTAGCTGTACGCGTACATGGGCGACACGGTCGCGATGGCGATCAGCAGCACCTTGAAGGTGTTGTCGATGCCGAACCAGGCTATGAACAGAGGCACCAGCGCGAGGAACGGGATGGCCCGGTTGATCTGCATCGTCGAGTCGATGAGTTCCTCGCCGAGCGTGTACAGGCCCGCGAGCACGCCGAGGATCAGCCCGACGCCGACGCCGAGACCGACACCGAGTGCGGCACGCTCCAGAGACGCCAGCGCGAAGTCGACGAGTTGCCCGGTGCGGTAGAGCTCGACGAACGCGTCGAACACGGCCCCGGGCGAGGCGAGGACCGCCGGCGAGATCGCGCCGGTGGCGGTGCCGATCCACCAGACCGCCACGATGACGCCCGGGACCAGGAACCGCAGCGGCAGCGAGAGCCACACCGGACGGGCGCGCTGTCTGCGCGTACGTGGGGTCTCCAGGCCGATCGGTGAGACCGGTTGCGACGCAGCCTTTCCGGATGCGGTCTGGGCGATCGTCGACGAGGTCATTTCTGTCCGCTCTCGTACTTCTGCAACTGTGCGGGCAGATCGAAGAAGATGTCCTCGGCGGTGACCGGCTTCTGGATCACGCCGGCTTCGACGAACAGCGCCGACACCGACTCGAGGTCCTCACCGTCTTCCGCCGTGGGGTAACGCGGGGTCGACGCGTCGGCGCCGAGTGCGAGGGCGCGGGTGAGCCGGTCTCCGCTGAGCGCGCGGGGACCCGCCTTCTCGAAGACGTTCTCGTAGTCGGCCGGATTCTCGCGCTGCTTGTCGGTCAACTGCTGCAACGCCTTCAGGTACGCGTCGGCGACGTCGGGCCGCTCCTCGAGCACCTCGGTCCGGAAGGCGACGATGGTGTTGTCGACCGAGCCGATGCTCTCCTCGGTGGCGATCTCGACACCCCCGGCGGCCTTTGCCTCCTGATACGGCTGGTTGAACGATGCCCACCCATCGACCTGACCGGTGGAGAACGCCGAACCGGCCTCCGCCTGCTGGAGGGGCACCCGCTCGACCTTGTCGAACGGAATCCCCGCCTGCTGCAACGCCTTCAGCGTGATGTACTCGCCCTTGCCCGCGGGGTTGACCGCGACCCGCTTGCCGACGAGGCCGGCGACATCGGTGACGCCGGAGTCCTTGGTGACGAGGATTCCGTTCTGGTCCTTGCCGGCCGGGTCGGCCACCGCGATGATCTTGACGCCGACGTTCTTCGACAGTGCGCCGACGACCGGGCTGTAGGCACCACCGGACACATCGAGCTGGCCGGTGTTGAACAGTTTGAGGTTCGAGGAGAACCCCGGTGTCGAATTGACCCATTCGATCTTCGCGCCCAGCGGGGCCAGCGCCTCGTCGAAGGTCCCGTCGCGCTTGCCGACCGCCAGCGGTCCGGCGTTGCCTGGGTCGGTCACCTTGAGCACATACTGTTCGCCGCCTGCACTGCCACCGTCCGAGTCACCCGACGCGCACCCGGTGGCGACGGTGAACAGCGCTGCCGCCGCAACCGCGGCGGCGGCGAGGCGGAATCGTGGGGTTGCGGGCATGACGGGCTCCTGTTCGACAGGTGGAGGCCGTGTTCGGACGAACACGAGGATTCGGATACCGCAGACGTTAGGTGGACGGAGACAGTCCGCACACCTCTGCGTTTCCATCAGTTGGAAAGCTTGACAACTCCGCTCAGAGCTGGGTCGGTCGGCGCGTAGCTCTGCCACAAGTCGCGGTAGGGCCCGGGCGCCGACACCAGATCCGCGTGCCGTCCGGACTGGACGGCCCGACCGTCGGCCATCACGACGACCCGGTCCGCCCAAGCGGCGGTGGTGAGGCGATGTGCCACGAGAACCGTTGTGCGCTTGCGCGCTACGGCCTGCAACGCGGCCAGCACCTCGGTTTCGGTTCCCGGATCGATGTCCGAGGTCGCCTCGTCGAGGATCAGCAGATCCGGTTCGACGAGCTCGGCGCGGGCCAGGCAGATCAATTGCTGCTGGCCCGCGGACAGCGTCGCCCGGCCCGGCCCCACCGGCGTCTGATAGCCCAGCGGCAGCGACGCGATGCTGCCGTGAGCGCCGACCGACCTCGCCGCCCGTTCGATCTCGGCCTGCCCGGCGTCGGGCCGGCCGAACGCGATGTTCGACGCCACCGTGCCGGCGAACAGATAGGGATCCTGTGGCACGTAGGCGATTCGGGGACCGCGGTCCCCCGGGCCCACGTGGCGCAGGTCGACGCCGCCGACCCGCACGACACCGCGGTCGGGCGAGTGGAACCGCAGCAGCAGCTTCATCACGGTGCTCTTGCCCGCCCCGGTCGTGCCGACGACGGCCGCGGTCTCACCGTCGGGGATGACCAGGTCGAGCCCGTCGAGCGCGGGCCGACCACGCGTCCGCGTCGCTGCCGAGTAGCCGAACACCACCCCGTCGAATTCGACTGCCGCGCCGAGTGGTCCGGCGGCGGTACCGGTCGTCGCCGGCCGCACGTTCTCGTCGACGGGGGTGTCGACGGGGGTGTCGAGGAAGCCGCGCATCCGCTGGGTGCCGACCCGAGCCTGAATCCAGAGGTCGAGCACGATCGACAACTGCTGGAGCGGGGCGAAGAACAGATCGACGTAGAGGAGCGCCGCGACCAGCACACCGGTGGCGAGGGAGCCCGCGTCCATGAGCTGTGCGCCGACGATCAGGATGAGCGCCTTGGCCACCACCGCAAGCAGATTCAGGAAGGGAAAGAACACCGAGATGTACAACATCGAACGACGGCGCGCATCTCGGTAGCGTCGCGAGTGCCCGTCAAAAGCACCCGTCGTCCACTCCTCGGCGTTGTGCGCCTGGGTGATCCGCACCCGCCCCAGATGTTCGGAGAGGAGCGCAGTGACGGTCGCGATACGCGAACGCGCCTGCAGGTAGGCCCGATTCGAACCCCGGACGAAGATCCACGACGCCGCCGCGAGCAACGGGATGGTGACGAGCATCGCGGCGGCCAGCCGGATGTCGAGCAGCGCCAGGACCACGAGGATGCCAGCGCACGTGCACACATTCACGATCGCGTTGACCATGCCCTGCGTCATCAGCTGACCGACCGCGTCCACGTCGCTGGTGAGTCGGGTGACGATGCGGCCCGACTGCCGTCCGTCGAAGTAGTCGATCCGTAGTCGCTGCAGATGCCCGAACAGCCTGAGCCGCAACGCGAAGAGCACCCGCTCGAAGACACGCGCAGCGCGCAGCGCCAGCACCCACGAGTTCAGCCAGGACACCAGCGCGATCACCAGGACCAGTGCGCAGGTCGCCCAGAACACGGTCGCCCCATCCGCCCCGACACCGTTGTCGATGCCATGCCGGAAAAGGGCGGGGATGGCCAGCGTCGTCGCCGCGTCGGCGACGACCAGGGCCACGCACAGCGCGACGGGCCACCAAAACGGCCGCAGGGACCCGGTCAGACCGAAAACCCTGGTACGGGTCGACTTCGGGGGAGGACGGTCGTCGCCGGGCGCGGGTACGTCGGTCAGCGGAGGGAGTGCCAGCAGCGCCTCGCGCAGGTGCGAGTCCACCTGCTGGACCTGTTTGCCACTCTCGTCGGCGTCGAGACCCAGCCGGGCCCGGACCACCGGATCGGCGCCCGCCTCGTCGACTTCCGGCCAGCTCTCGGGAGTTGGCATCGAGCTGTCCGGCACCGTCGAACGCGCGGTCTCGTGCGCCTTCCGCACGCCACCGGCCAGGAGAGCCGCGACGCGCGGGTCGGCGAGCACCTCCGACGGCGGACCGTCGTGCGTGATGCGGCCCGCCTCGAGGACGATGACCTGGTCGGCGAGTTCGGTCGTCGCCGGCCGGCGCGCGATCAGGATCGTGGTCCGGCCGACCATCAGCCCGGCCAGGCTCGCCAACACCGTGCGCTCGGTCGTCGGGTCGAGCGCCGATGTCGTGTCGTCGAGGATCAGGACCGCCGGGTCGGCGAAGAAGGCGCGGGCGAGCGCAATTCGCTGACGTTGTCCGCCCGACAACGAGATCCCGCCCGGTCCGACCACGGTGTCGTAGCCCGCGGGCAGCCGCTCGATGAACTCATCGGCCGCGGCGGCGCGGGCAGCAGCGACGATTTCCGCGTCGTCGGCCGGGGACCCCATCGCGATGTTCTCGCGGAGGGTGCCCGAGAACAGCAGGCTCTCGTCGAACACCATCATCACCGCCGACCTCACCGAGCGCGGCGACACCGCACGCAGGTCGGTGCCACCGATCCGCACCGATCCCCGGTCGGGGTCGAACTGGCGGGCGATGAGCGACCCGAGTGCGGTCTTGCCCGAACCGGACGGACCGACGATCGCCACCCGGCTACCGGGGGCGATCGAAGTCGTCACCCCACGGAGGACGGGGTGGCCACCGAGCGCGAGGTCGACGCCGGTCACCTCGATCGTGCCACGCGGCGACGGGAGATCCGGACCGGTGGGGTCCATCGCCGGCACCGTGTCCAGCAGCGCGAACACCCGGCGCGCCCCCGATCGCGCGAGCTGCATCGTCGTCACCATGGCCGCGAGCAGCCTTGCCGGAGGCGCGAACTGCAGCACGTACGAGGCGAAGGCGAGGAAGACCCCGACCGAGACGTGCTCGTTCATGGCCAGCCAACCCCCGACGACGAGCACGCCGAGCTGGGTGAACACCGGGATCGCGACCATCGCCGCACTCCAGCGGGCCGAGATCCGCGCACTGCGCAGCCGCGACGAGAACAGCCGGGCCCCGCGGGCACGGAATCGGTCGAACCGGGCCTCCTCCTGCCCGAACGCGCGGATCAGTTCGACCCCGGCGATCTCCTCGTCGACCGCGGCGGCGACCTGGCCCAGCAGCACCTGGTCGCCGAACGACGCGGGATACAGTTCGCGGCGGAGCCGGCGGGTGACCCAGAACAGGACCGGAACGCTCGCCGCCACGACCACGAACAGCGGCGGCGACAGGACGAACATGACGACCAGGCCGACCGCGAGCAGGGTCAGGTTGGCGACGAACAACGGCACCTGCGAGATGAACATCTGGATCAGGTTCAGATCCGACGTTCCACGCGAGATGACATCGCCCGCCGCGAGTTCCGCCCGACGCCGTGCGTCGAGCGCATGCAGGTGCCGATGGACCGCGACGCGCAGATTGTGCTGAACGTCGACCGCGCAGCGGCTGCCGATGTACCGGCGCAGTGCGTGGGAGGCGAAGCTCAGCACACCGATGGAACACAGGACGGCGATCCAGAACGCGAGGGACTGCGTCGGATCGAGCAGGACGTCGTCGACGATGATCTGCTGGACCAGCGGCACCAGTGCCAGCAACCCCTGGCCCACCACGGCCAGCACGAGCGCCACCGACACCCGGCCGCGATAGGGGCGTACCCACTGCCAGAGCCGTCGCAGCCAGCCCGGCCCACTCTCGTCGGTCACACGTCTCCTCGCCCGATCTCGGGACTCTCTGATTTCCGAACTACACCGCTCGAACCGCGCTGATCCTGATATCGACGGCCCCCTTCGCGAGGAGTATCTTCCGAATAGTGGAAAGTGGCCAGGCCCTGAATCAGGCCGATTTCTAGTCGGGAGGCATGGAGAGATGGCCGGTTCTGGTGTGCAGACCGTGTCGAGGGCGCTGGCCGTCCTCGGTTGCTTTCGCGGCGGGGACGAGCTCGGGGTGACCGACGTGGCGCGCGCGCAGGGTCTCGCACTCAGCACGACGCACCGGCTGCTGACCGCCCTGGTCGACGCCGGGTTCCTCGAGAAGACGGAGGAGGGCAGCCGGTATCGCCTCGGCGGTGCGCTGGCCCAGTACGGCCAGATCGCCTACCGCCAGCACCGGATCTACCTGACCGAACCCCACCTGGAACGACTCGCCGCCACGACCGGGGCGTCGGCCTCGGTCGCGATGCGATACGGCAACGAGGTCGTCCTGCTCGGCACGAGCCGCTGGCGCGAGGCGGAGGGCCATGCGCTCCAGGGCATCCTGCTACCGCTGCACGCCTCGGCGCTCGGCAAAGCGTTGCTCGCCTTCGCCAACGTCGGCCAGGACGAACTCGAACGCCTCCCCTACCTCGACGGCACCGACCGTGCCGTCCGGACCGCCGACGAACTCGCGAAGGAACTGACCCTCACCCGGGAACGGGGATACGGCTTCAACGACGAGGAACTGGCGCCGGGGCACCGAACCATCGGGCTCCCGATCTTCCCGGCGGACGGCGGCACCGAGGTGCGCTTCGCCCTCGGCATCCGGGGTACCACCGATCTGATGAGCCCGGAACGCATCCCGTTCCTCGTCGACCTCGGTCGCTCCACCGCCCGCGACATCAGCGTGGCGCTGGCGCAGTGAGCGCGTCGCCGTCCGAATCTCGTCCGGCGACTCCGACGGCACCGGACCGGCGGCCCCGAACCACGAACGACAACACCGCGGCGAGCACGCACAGTGCGGCTCCGCCCCACCACGCGTAGGTGTACGCGCCGAACGCGTCACGGATCAGGCCCGCTCCGAGAGCTGCTGCGGCAGCACCGATCTGATGCGCCGCGAACACCCAGCCGAACACGATCGTCCCCCTGTCGCCGAAGATCTCCCGGCACAGGACCGCGGTCGGCGGCACGGTGGCCACCCAGTCCAGCCCGTAGACGACGATGAACAAGATCATGCTCGGATGCACACTGTCGGCCAGCAACCACGGCAGCATGAGGAGTCCGACGCCACGGAAGGCGTAGTAGGCGACCAGCAACACCCGCGGATCGAACCGGTCGGTGAGCCAGCCCGACGCGACGGTGCCCGCGATGTCGAAGACCCCGACCACCGCCAGCAGTCCGGCCGCGGTGGTCGCCGGCATCCCGTGATCGTGTGCCGATGGGATGAAGTGCACACCGATCAGCCCGTTGGTGGTCGCGCCGCAGATCGCGAACGCGAGCGCCAGCGCCCAGAAGGACCTGTGCCGTGACGCGAACGCGAGTCCCTCGAGTGCCCGCCTCGTCGCACCCCCGCCGGGCACGGGCGCGGGCACATGGTGCTTCCGCCCCGTACGGCAGCACGCCACGGTCGCCGGGTTCGTCGCGGATCACCAGCCAGGCGACCGGAACGACGATCAGTGCGGCCGCGGCGATGACCAGAGAGGCCGATCGCCAGCCCACGTTCTCCGCCAGTGCCGCCACGGGCGGCAGGAAGACGAGTTGCCCGGTCGCGGACCCGGCGGTCAGGATGCCCATCACTAGCCCCCGGCGCCGGACGAACCACCGGTTGGCGATGGTCGCGGCGAACACGAGGGCCATCGAGCCCGTTCCGAGGCCGATCAGGAGGCCCCAGAACACGAGCAGTTGCCACGAGGCGCTCATCAGGGTGCTACCGCCCGCACCCACCGCCACCAGCACCAACGCGGTCGCCACGACCTGCCGGATACCGAACCGATCCATGAGCGCCGCGGCGAAGGGTGCCGTCAGCCCGTACAGCAGCAGGTTGAGGCCGACCGCCAGGGACATCACGCTGGTCGACCACCCGAATTCGTGGTGGAGCGGCACCATCAGTGCTCCGGGTGCCGCCCGGAAACCCGCCGCACCCATGAGGGCCAGGAACGCCACACCGGCCACCCACCACGAAGGATGCACCCGGCGAGCTGATCGTGTCGTCACACCGGCCCCTTCGTCGCCCAATAACTTTCTTGAAGAAAGTTATACTACGGGTACCGTGACTGCTGGTCTCGAGAAGGGATGTCCGATGCCGCTGCGATCCGACTGGTCCGACGAGATGTGTCCGATCCGGCGCTCGCTCGACGTCCTCGGGGACCCGTGGGTATTGCTCATCATCCGCGACGTACTGCACGGGCGCGGACGGTTCGACGCCCTGAAGGAGAGCCTCGCGATCAGCGATGCCGTACTCAGCCGCCGGCTGCAGGCGATGGTCGGGGCCGGGTTGCTGACCCGGGTCGAGTATCACGACGGGCGTCGCGTCCGCCACGGCTACGCCGGCACCGACGCCGCCGCCGAATTGCTGCCGATCCTCCAACAACTCGCGATCTGGGGAGAACGTCACACACCGATGCCGCCCGGCGGTGCGCACATGTCGATGGTCCACAACCGGTGCGGGAACGAGACCACGCGCGGTGAGGTGTGCAGCGCATGTGGAGCGGTTCTCGCTCCGGAGGACATGACCTGGGTCAAGCCATGGAAGAACGCGCGGGACCGCCTGGTTCCGAGTGGCACCGGCCCCGGAGACCGGCCCGTCGAGCCACGGCAGGTCTAGACTCGAATCCGTGCCAGCCTTCAGCCCCCTCGAATGGCCGGTGTTCCGCCAGTTGCGGTCGGGCGACGTCTTCGGACGCGGACCGGCGGTCACGTCGGCGAAGACACGCGGCATCGAACCGCGCACCGCCACCGCGGACCGTGTGGTCCAGAGCGTGTGCCCGTTCTGCGCGGTGGGTTGCGGGCAGAAGGTGTACGTCAAGGACGAGCGGGTGGTCCAGATCGAGGGCGACCCGGACTCCCCGATCTCCCGCGGGCGCCTCTGTCCCAAGGGCGCGTCGAGCGAGCAGTTGGTCAACAACCCGATGCGGCAGACCTCCATCCGCTATCGGGCCCCATACGCGACCGAATGGCAGGACCTGGATCGCGACACCGCGATCGACATGATCGCCGACCGTTTCCTCGAGGCCCGACGCCGTGGCTGGCAGGACCGCGACGACGAGGGCCGGCTGCTCCGGCGGACCACCGGTGTCGCCTCGCTCGGCGGTGCCACCCTCGACAACGAAGAGAACTATCTGATCAAGAAGCTCTTCACCGCGGCGGGCGCGATCCAGATCGAGAACCAGGCCCGCATATGACACTCCGCCACGGTTCCCGGTCTGGGGGCCTCGTTCGGACGCGGCGGCGCCACGCAATCACTGCAGGACATGGCCAACGCCGATTGCATCGTTCTCATGGGCGGCAACATGGCCGAGGCGCACCCGGTGGGTTTCCAGTGGGTGTCGGAGGCGAAGGCCAAGGGCGCGACGATCATTCACGTCGATCCGCGTTTCACCCGTACCTCTGCGGTGGCCGACCGGCACATCTCCATCCGGGCCGGCTCTGACGTCGTCCTGCTCGGTGCGCTCATCAATTACGCCATCACGCACGAGAAGTACTTCCGCGAGTACGTTGTCGCATACACGAACGCCGCCACCCTGATCGCCGAGGACTTCCGCGACACCGAGGATCTCGACGGCCTGTTCTCCGGCTTCGACCCGGAGACCGGCGAATACGACGCCACCAGTTGGGCTTACGAGGAACCGTCCGCCCACTCCGACGACGGTGGCCGCGACAGCGAGGACGGCAAGGTCGAGTCGCCCGGCCACCCGGACGACGGGCCGCGGGTGAAGGACCGCGCGGTGGGGCACGAGCACGGCTCCGGCGGGCCGCCGCTGGAGCATGGGGCGACCCTGCGCGACGACACCCTGGAACACCCGCGCAGCGTGTTCCAGATCGTCAAGCGTCACTACTCGCGCTACACACCCGAGATGGTGCGCGACATGTGCGGGATCTCGGTGCGCGACTTCGAGTATCTGGCCCGGGCCGTCACCGACAACTCCGGCCGCGAGCGCACCACGTGCTTCGGGTACGCGACCGGATGGACCCAGCACACTTTCGGCGCCCAGTTCATCCGCGCCGCGTCGGTTCTGCAACTCCTGCTCGGCAACCTCGGGCGCCCCGGTGGCGGCATCATGGCCCTCCGCGGACACGCGAGCATCCAGGGGTCCACCGACATCCCGACGCTGTTCAACCTGCTGCCCGGGTACCTGCCGATGCCCTCGGCAGGCAAGCACGACACCTTCGCCGACTACATCGACGCGATCACGTCGAAGGCCGAGAAGGGTTTCTGGGCCAACGCCGAGGACTACATGGTGAGTCTCCTCAAGGCGTGGTTCGGCGACGCCGCGACCGCCGAGAACGACTGGTGTTACGACTACCTGCCCCGGCTCACCGGACCCGCCGGCACCTTCCAGACGACGGTCGACATGCTCGCCGACAAGGTCGACGGCTACTTCGTCCTCGGCCAGAATCCGGCGGTGGGATCGGCCAACGGGCGCCAGGCGCGGATGGCGATGTCGCACCTCAAATGGCTCGTCGTCCGCGACCTCAACATGATCGAGACGGCCACCTGGTGGAAGGAGGGCCCGGAGATAGAGTCCGGCGAGCTGCGCACCGAGGACATCGCCACCGAGGTGTTCTTCCTCCCCGCGGCCACGCATGTGGAGAAGGCCGGCTCGTTCACGCAGACCCAGCGCATGGTGCAGTGGCGCCACCAGGCGGTCGAGCCACCGGGTCAGTGCCAGAGCGAGATGGACTTCTTCTACGAACTCGGGCGGCGCATCCGCGAACGCCTCGCCGGGTCGACCGACGAACGTGACCGCCCACTGCTCGACGTCACCTGGGACTATCCCCTCGACGAACACGGCAACCCCGACCCCGAGGCGGTGCTGTCAGAGATCAACGGCTACCACGTGACCGGCGCCGACGCCGGCACGAACCTCACGTCCTACACCCAGATGAAGCGCGACGGCTCGACCGCGGGCGGCTGCTGGATCTACACCGGGGTCTACACCGGCGCGGACACCGACGGGCCGTCGAACCTGGCCGCACGCCGGGTCCCACAGGGCGGCGGCGGGGTCACCCAGCACGAGTGGGGCTGGGTGTGGCCGGCGGATCGTCGAATCCTCTACAACCGCGCGTCGGCCGACCCCGACGGCCGGCCGTGGAGCGAGCGCAAGCGGTACATGGAATGGGACGCCGACGCCGGGCGGTGGGTCGGTCCCGACGTGCCCGACTTCCCGGTCGACCTGGCTCCCGATGCCCGCCCCGACCCGTCGGTCGGCGGCGTCGACGCCCTCTGCGGCGACGACCCGTTCGTCATGCAGGCCGACGGGAAGGGCTGGCTCTACGCCCCGCGCGGGCTGGTCGACGGCCCGTTGCCGACGCACTACGAACCGCAGGAATCCCCGGTGGTCAACGCGCTGTACCCCCAACAGCAGTCGCCATCGCGAGTCCTGTTCCCCCGCACGGACAATCTCGACGCACCCAGCGGCGAGAGCCCCGGTTCCGAGGTGTTCCCGTTCGTGTTCACGACGTACCGACTCACCGAGCACCACACCGCGGGTGGCATGAGCCGATGGACGCCGTACCTGTCGGAACTGCAGCCGGAGATGTTCTGCGAGATCTCACCCGAACTCGCCGAAGAGCGGGGCCTGACCAACGAGGGCTGGGCGACGATCGTGTCGCCGCGCGCCGCGATCGAGGCGCGGGTGCTGGTGACCGACCGCATGATGCCGCTGACCATCAACGGCCGGCAGGTGCATCAGGTGGGTCTCCCCTATCACTGGGGCGTGGGTTCCGACGCCGTGGTCAGCGGCGACGCCGCCAACGATCTGATCGGGGTCACACTGGATCCGAACGTGCAGATCCAGGAGTCCAAGGTGGGCTCGTGCGACGTCATCGCCGGGCGCCGGCCGCAAGGCCGGGCACTGCTCGACCTGGTGCGTGCCTACCAGGAGCGGGCCGGGGTCACCGTCGAGACCGACAATCAGCACATCACCGGGAAGGCGGAGGAGTAGATGGGACAGCTGTCCGGGCCATCCGATCCCAGCGCCGACGCGCACTGGCACACCCACGAGGAGCGCAAGGGGTTCTTCACCGACACCTCGATCTGCATCGGCTGCAAGGCCTGCGAGGTGGCGTGCAAGGAATGGAACGGCAACCCGCGCGACGGCGACCTCGCCCTCACCGGGATGTCGTACGACAACACCGTCGCCCTCGGCGCGAGCACCTGGCGCCACGTCGCCTTCATCGAGCAGAACTCCGACCGCATCGCCGAGGCCCGCGAGTCCGGGCGTGCGCTCGTCGGACTGGGCATGCCCGCGATGCCCGGCTCCTCGCCTGAAGATCGTTCGTCTCTGCCGACCAGGCCCTCTCCCCTGCCGGCTGAGCCGGCGAGGAGCGAAGCGACGAGCCGAGTCGAAGTCCCCGACACCCCCGAGTTCCGCTGGCTGATGTCGTCGGACGTCTGCAAGCACTGCACGCACGCCGGGTGCCTCGACGTCTGTCCGACGGGCGCGCTGTTCCGCACCGAGTTCGGCACCGTCGTGATCCAGGACGACGTCTGCAACGGCTGCGGGACATGCGTGGCCGGATGTCCGTTCGGCGTCGTCGAGCGCCGGGCCGACGGCACCGCCGCGCCGACGACCCGCTCCGGCGAACGCAAGGGCGAGCAGCCCGAGGTGACCAAACGCGGTGTCGCGCAGAAGTGCACGCTCTGCTACGACCGGTTGCTCGACGACGAGACACCGGCTTGCGCGAAGACCTGCCCGACCACGTCGATCAAGTTCGGCGACCACGACGACTTCGTCGACGACGCGCACGCCCGCGTCCGCGCGCTGCACGAGCAGGGCATGACCGAGGCGCGGCTCTACGGCGCCAACCCGAACGACGGTGTCGGCGGCACCGGATCGGTGTTCCTGCTGCTCGACGAGCCCGAGGTCTACGGGCTGCCGCCGGACCCGCGGGTGTGCACCGCGGACCTGCCGGCCATGTACAAGCGCGCCGGGATCGCGGCGGCCGGAATGCTGGCCGCCGCCGCACTCTCGTTCCTGCGGGGCGGCCGATGACCTCGTCGGAATTCGACTCCTTCCGTCCGCCGGAGCCGGCCCGGCGGCGCGGCCGGGGTTTCGGCCGCGGCGGAAAGCGAAGGCCGGGTGGAGGTTTCGGTCAGGGCGACGGCAACCGCGAGATGTCGATGGTGCCCGATGCCGAATTCACCTCGTATTACGGGCATCCCGTCGTCAAGCCACCACCCTGGGACGAGAAGGTGGCCGCCTACCTGTTTCTCGGCGGTGTCGCCGGCGGCTCCGGCGTCCTGGCCGCCGGGGCCCAGCTCACCGGGCGGGACGCGTTGCGCCGCAACGCCCGCCTCGGTGGTCTGGGTGCCGTGGGTCTGGGCGGGATCGCGCTCGTCGCCGACCTCGGACGGCCGGACCGGTTCTACAACATGTTGCGCACGTTCAAGGTGACGTCGCCGATGAGCGTCGGTTCCTGGATCCTGTCGGCGTTCAGCGGGGCACTCGGTGTCGCGGCGGTCGCCGAGGTCGACCGAATGACCGGTGCGCGGCTGCCGCTCGGGCCGCTTCGTGCGGTGTTGCGCGCCGTCGAGGCCCCCGCCGGGTTGGCCGCCGGGCTGGCGGGTCCGCCGCTCGCGGTGTACACCGCGGTCCTGCTCTCCGATACCGCCGTGCCGACCTGGAACGCCATGCACCGGGACCTGCCGTTCGTGTTCGTCAGTTCCGCGAGTCTGGCGTCGAGCGGGCTGGCGCTGGTCACCACGCCGGTCGGTCAGGCCGGGCCGGCACGGACGCTCGCGGCGCTGGGCGTGGTCGGCGACCTCGTGGCGATGCGACTCACGGAGCGACGGATGGACCCGGTCGCCGCCGAACCGCTCCACCACGGCAAGGCCGGCACCCTGCTGCGCTGGAGCGAGCGACTCGCCGTCGCCGGCGGAGTGGGCGCGTTGCTCAGCGGGCGTTCCCGCCCCCTGGCGGTCGTCTCGGGAATCGCACTGCTCGCCGCGTCGGCCTGCACGCGATTCGGCGTCTTCGACGCCGGCATCGAGTCGGCCAAGAACCCCCGCTACACGATCGAACCGCAGAAGCGCCGCCTCGCGGCCCGTCGTGCCGCCGGAATCACCGACGACTCGATCACCACCGGGCCGCCCGCACCCCCCATTGCTCCCTGAGGTGCGAGGAGCGCAAGCGACGAGCCACGAAGGGCCTGGTGAGACACGTTGCGTGACCCTTCGTGGCTCGCTTCGCTCGCACCTCAGGGAGCATGTTTTTCGGACGTTCACGAGTGTTCTTTCGTGGTCCACAACGGCCGCCAGGCCCCCGCTCCCTGAGGAGCGCCCGGAGCTTGCGGAGGGCAAAGGCCCCCCCCGCTCCCTGAGGAGCGCCCGGAGCTTGCGGAGGGCGCGTCACGAAGGGTCCTGGCGACCGAGTCAGCGAACCCGGATACCCGTCCCCGCCACCGTCTCGCCGATCACCGGGTAGCCCGGGACCTCGCCGACCACGAGCAGCCCGCCCGAGGTCTGTGCGTCCGCGAGGAACAGCAGGTCGTCGTCGGAGACACCGGAATCGACCGTGAGGTGCGGCTGCACCCAGTCGAGGTTGCGGCGGGTACCCCCCGACACGAACCCGTCGCGCAGCGCCTCGTCCGCGCCGCTCACGGCTGGCACCGAAGCGCGGTCGACTACCGCGCCGACGCCCGACGCGCGGCACAGTTTGTGCAGATGCCCGAGTAGACCGAAGCCGGTCACGTCGGTCGCCGCACGGACGCCGGCCGCGACCGCAGCGATCGACGCATCGCGATTGAGCGTCGTCATCAGGACGATCGCCTCCTCGAACACCTCGCCCGTCTGCTTGTGCCGGTTGTTCAGCAGTCCGACGCCGATCGGTTTGGTCAGGGTGATGGGCAACCCCGGCTCGGCCGCGTCGTTGCGCAACAACCGGTCGGGTTCGGCCACCCCGGTCACCGCCATGCCGTACTTGGGTTCCGGATCGTCGATGGTGTGGCCGCCGATCACCGGACAGGCGGCCTGCGCTCCGACGTCGAGACCGCCGCGCAGCACCTCGGTCATCAGCTCCATCGGCAGCACCTCCCGCGGCCACCCGACCAGGTTGATCGCGACGACGGGGGTGCCGCCCATGGCGTAGATGTCCGACAGGGCGTTGGCCGCGGCGATGCGGCCCCAGTCGTACGGATCGTCGACGACCGGGGTGAAGAAGTCGGCGGTGGAGAGCACCGCGAGGTCGTCGCGGATGCGCACCGCCGCGGCGTCGTCCCCGTCGTCGAGCCCGACGATGATGTCGTCACCGACCTGGCCGGTGAGTCCCGCGACCGCCTGCTCGAGCTCACCCGGCGGGATCTTGCACGCGCATCCACCGCCGTGGGCGTAGCCGGTCAGTCGGATGGGTGTCTCGCTTCGCACGGTCACCGTGTCGAGGGTAGCCCTCCGGCAATCAGTGATACGGCCCTCCGGCGATCGCTACCATCGGGCACATGAGGCAAGCAGACGGCGAGTACTACGTCACGGCCGACGAGCTGCAGGCGTTCTGGGAATCCGGTCACGACTACTGGTACATGCGAGAGGACGGGTCGACCGACCTCTACGCCGACGAACTCGACATCACCCACGGCTGGCCGATCTTCCTGATGAAGCGCGACGAGGAGTGGTTCGCGAAGTGGGACGGCGATTTTGAGCGCGCCGTCGACGACGATCTCAACCCGAAGTTGATCCGCCACTTCGAGGAACTCATCACCGAGGGCAACTGGCCACACCGGCAGGACTGACCCGGCCGCACATCGGATAGGTTGGGACCGCATGGAGGCGTATGGGTCCTGGTGGGCTCCCCGGTCTTCAAAACCGAGGAGGTCGAGTATCTCGGCCTGGCGGGTTCGATTCCCGTCCGCCTCCGCCAGAGGGTCGACAGTGACCCCGCCGGCTGAGCCGGTGACGAGCGAAGCGAGAGCCCACCCCCGCCGGCTGGGCCGGTGACGAGCGAAGCGAGAGCCACCCCCCGCCGGCTGAGCCGGTGACGAGCGAAGCGAGGAGCCGTGTCGAAGCCCCCCGTCACCGATCCGCGCCGCCGGATCCCGCGGACCGACGCACTGTTGACCCTGCCCGCGGTGTCCGCGGCGCGAGAACGACTGGGTGACACCGCGATCCGCGACATCATTCGCCAGGCCCAGGACGCGGCCCGCCGCGGTGAGACGCCACCGGATGACGTCGAACGGCTCGTCGTCGAGTCGGTGAGCGCGTCGTATGCGTCGTCGGTCCGCCCCGTACTCAACGCCACGGGGGTCGTCGTGCACACGAACCTCGGGCGGGCACCGCTGTCACCCGCGGCGCTCGACGCCGTCGGCGCGGCGTCGGGTTACGTCGATGTGGAACTCGATCTCGAGTCCGGCACCCGGTCGAAGCGCGGGGCGGCCACCCGCAGCGCTCTCCTACAAGCCTGTCCCGCAGCGGAAGACGCGCTGATGGTCAACAACGGTGCGGCCGCACTGGTACTGGCGACGACCGCGCTGGCGGCCGGGCGTGCAGTCGTCATCAGTCGTGGCGAGATGATCGAGATCGGCGCAGGTTTCCGGCTCACCGAACTGATCGCGTCGACAGGCGCCCGGTTACACGAGGTCGGCACCACCAACCGCACCCACGCGCACGACTACGCCGACGCCCTCACCGACGACGACGTCGGAGCGATCCTCAAGGTGCATCCGAGCAACTTCCGGGTCGAGGGTTTCACCAGCGAGACCTCGCTCTCCGAGCTACGCGGCCTCGGCCGGGCGCACGGCGTGCCCGTCGTCGCCGACATCGGCAGCGGACTCCTGCAGCCAGACCCGCTGCTGCCCGACGAACCCGACGCCACCACGACACTCGAATCCGGTGCCGACCTCGTCATCGCCAGCGGCGACAAACTTCTGGGCGGACCGCAGGCCGGACTCCTCCTCGGCGATGCGGCGCTCGTTCAGCGCCTCGCGAAACACCCACTGGCACGGGCAGTTCGCGCGGACAAGCTGGCACTGGCTGCGATGGAGGTGACCGTCGGCGGGCCACGACCCCCCGTCTGGGAGTACCTTCACGCCGATCCCGACAGACTTCGCGTGCGCACCGAGCGCCTCGGTACGGCAGTCGGATTCCCGATCGTCGCCCATGACGGACGGGTGGGTGGCGGTGGCGCACCCGGCGTGCCGCTGCCGGGGTGGGCGGTGCGGCTTCCGGTCGCAACGGCCGCCCGCCTACGCGTCGGCGATCCGGCAGTCCTACCCCGCGTTCACGACGACGCGTGTCTGGTGGACCTGCGCTGCGTTCCCGAAGCCGACGACGTGCGGGTACTCGCCGCGATCCGACAGGCTCTGGGCGCGTCGTGAAGTCGCGCTCGTGAAGTACGTGGTGGCCACCGCCGGACACGTGGACCACGGGAAGTCCACACTGGTGCGTGCTCTGACCGGGATCGAGCCGGACCGATGGGAGGAGGAACGACGCCGAGGGCTGACGATCGACCTCGGTTTCGCCTGGACCACACTGCCTTCCGGTGCCGACGTGGCCTTCGTCGACGTCCCCGGCCACGAGCGGTTCATCCCGAACATGCTGGCCGGCCTGGGCCCGGCGCCCGTCGTCCTGTTCGTCGTCGCCGCGGACGAGGGATGGAGCGCCCAGTCCGACGACCACCGTGATGCCGTCGCCGCCCTCGGCATCGAGTACGGGCTGCTGGTCATCACCCGAGCCGACCGGGCCTCGCCCGACCGCGTTCGTGAAGTGATCGATCTGTCGCGTGATCGCCTCAGCCGCACCGGCCTTTCCGATGCGCCGGCGGTCGTGGTGTCGGCGCCCGATCGCGTCGGAATCGACGAACTGCGCACACGGCTCGACGCCGTCTTGGCCGGGACATCACCGCCGTCGACCTCGGGGCGTGTCCGGTTCTGGATCGACCGGGTCTTTACCCGCACCGGCGCCGGCACCGTCGTCACCGGCACCCTGGCCGCCGGGACGATCGCGGTCGGCGACACCCTGGACCTGCTCACCGTTGACGACCGCCGACGACTCGATGTCCGTGGATTGCAGAGCGAGGGTGCAACTCTCACCACCGCGGCCCCGGTCAGCCGAGTCGCGATCAATCTGCGCGGCGTCGGCGTCGACGACGTCTCGCGTGGCGACGCACTCGTGACGCCCGGAGCCTGGCACACCTCTGCTGTCGCTGATGTCCGGCGCGTGAGCAAAATGTCCTTCGAGGAGGCACCGGAACACCTCGTCGCGCACATCGGCACAGCGGCGCTACCGGTCCGGTTGCGCCCCTTCGACGGCGACCACGCGCGTGTGACCCTCGCGCGCGCCGTGCCGATGTCGCGGGGCGATCGGCTGGTCCTGCGCGATCCCGGCCAACGTATCGTCGGCGGCGGCGTCGTGCTGCACCCCGATCCCCCGGCGCTGACCCGACGGGGCGACGCGATGCGACGCGCGGCCTCGCTGGCGGCCATGTCCGACGACGCCGGGGCCGCCGAAGAAGTGCATCGGCGTGGCGCGATGCGCGTCACCGATCTGACGCGACTCGGCCTGGTCGACGACGCCGAGCCCGCTCCCCACGGCATACGGGTGATCGGCGAGTGGTGGGTCGCCGAAACCTCCCTCACCGCCTGGGCCGAGCGACTCCGCGCCGCCGTTGTCGATCTACACGACCGAGATCCGTTGTCGGCGGGGCTGTCCGCGTCCGGCGCACCCGCACTGCTCGGGCTTCCGGACACGACGCTGCTGGCGACCGTCATCTCGGAAGCCGAGCTGTCGTCGTCCGACGGGCACCTGGCGGTCCCGGGTCACAAGCCCTCCCTGGGTGATGCCGACGACGCGGTCAGCGCACTGGAGCGCCGGCTCGCCGACCATCCGTTCCGTGCACCCGAGGCCGATGACCTCGCCGCACTCGGCCTGGGCGCCCGAGAACTCGCCGCCGCCGAGCGCACGGGCCGAATTCTCCGTTTGCGCGACGGCGTCGTGCTGTTGCCGACCGCCCCCGCCCTGGCGATGCGCACCCTCGCCTCGCTCGATCAGCCGTTCACCACCAGCGCCGCTCGTCAGGCGCTCGAAACCACTCGGCGCGTGGTGATTCCGCTACTGGAGTACCTGGATGCCCGTGGTTGGACCCGCCGGCTCGACGCCGGGCACCGCGAGGTCGTGCGCTGAGCCGCGGGCGGTGGTCCTGTCGGACAGGTCGCCGCGTGCATCGCGGGAAGAGCTTCCGTCCGAGGCCCCTACCACACGACACCGACAAGTCGACATCAACGAATAGCATTGCACAGCAGTATGTTTGGCCTTGCCACACGTCTGGATTGGTGTACACTCGAACCTACATTCGCAGCAACGGTTCTCGGGGGAGGTGACCGTCATGCCCAGCACCGCACCACTCGCCGACCACGGCGCACCCGTGTCCCGCGCGGCCGAACTCGTCGCCGAACTACACGCGAACCTCGACGAACTACAGACCGTCGACTTGTCGTCATGCACCGACGAAGAACTGATCGACGTCGCCTCTGCCACCGAACGCGCCATCGCGCGACTCACCGTTGCCGGTGACCGGCAGATCGATCAGGTCGAGGCCCGCGACCTGCCCCGAAAAGCCGGCTGCCGCACCCTCATGCAGTACATGACACACCGGCTACGAGTCTCGAACCCGATGCGCCGCCGCAAGCAGATGGACGCCACCACCACCCGCACCAGCCTCGGCGGCGAGGTCCTACCACCCGAACACCCCTGCCTCGCCGAGGCGTTCGCCGCGGGAGCTGTCGGCTCCGCCCACGTACAAGCCACCCTCGACGTCCTCGACCGCATCCCCGGCACCATCGACCACGACATCAAGGTCGCCGCCGAACGACAGATGGCCGAGATCGCCGAAGCCCACACCCCCGCCGACATCACCCAACTCGGTGCCCGCCTGCTCGCCCACCTCGACCCCGACGGCACACTGACCGACGACACCGACCAGAAACGACGCCGCGGCCTGTGGATCGGCCGCCAACGAGCCGACGGGACAGCCAAAGTATCGGGCACCCTGACCCCCGCACTCGCCGCCCGGCTCACCATGATGTTCGCCGTGTGGGGCAAACCCGGACTCAACAACCCCGACGACCCCGCCTCACCGTCCGGACCGGCCGGCACCGCCGACCCCGACGCCCTGGCCTCGGCAGCCGACCGCGACGGTCGCACTCTCGCCCAAACGAATCACGACGCCCTCGACGCCGCCCTGGCCGCAGGCTTCGCCGACGGCACACTCGGCACCTCGCATCGCGGCCTGCCCGTGCAGCTAATCATCAAAACCGACCTCTCCGACCTCGTCCGCGAAGCCGGACTCGCCACCACCGCCACCGGCACCCTGCTTCCCGTCCGGGACCTGATCGCGATGGCCGGTGACGTCCAGCCGTGGTTGGCGATCTTCAAAGACGCCACCGCTGTGCCGCTGCACTTCGGGCGGGGTAAACGCTTGGCCACCCGCGAACAACGCCTCGTCTCCTTCGCCCGCCCCGATGGGGAAGTGTGCTCGGCTCCCGGGTGCGATCAGCCCGCCACCCAGGTCGAGCTTCATCACGCCGAACGAGACTGGGCCAAGGGCGGACTCACCGACATCGATGACCTCGCACCCGCCTGTCCCCGCCACAACCGCATGGTCGGCGACCAACCCGGCCAGTACACCACCCGGATCGTCCGGTCCGGGCCAGACGAAGGCCGCTGCGCCTGGCGATTGAACGCCGAACCCGGCGCCCCGCCCAACCCCGAATACATCAACCGCCGACCCGACATACCCAAGCGGTTGCAGGCCCACCTGGCACAGGTGCGGCGAGAGATCCACGGACGCACCACGTCCGGCGACGAGCCACGCCCACATGACGCGCGCCGTTCATGGCTGAAAACCAGCCACGTCATCGACGTCCGACCACCCCGACCCGGACCACGCACGCCCCGGCCCTCCCTCGTCGAAGCACACCTCATGGAGTTACTCGCCACCTCGTGAAGTTCGCCGGCTCATCCGCGTTGGTCAGCGCGTGAGGACCACCTTGCCGATCGCCCCTCCGGATTCGGAGACCCGGTGCGCTGTACGAAGATTCTCGATCGTGAAACCAGCCAGTTCACGGTTGACAGTGCTGCGGATCTTGCCGGCGTCGACGAGTTCGGCGACCCGGCCGAGGATCTGGTGTTGCGAGTCGTCTTCCGGTGCGAACAACGGCTTGGAGAACATCAACTCCCAATGCCAACTCTGGCTTTTCTGCTTCAGGGGGAGGGTATCGAGACCTTCCGGCTCGTCGATGGCGACGACCTGACCGTGTACACCCATGATGTCGGCATAGGACTCGACATTTCCGTACGAGTGGGGCGAGAAGATGTAGTCCACACCGCGCGGAGCGTATGCCCGCACGTCCTCGCGCAGGCGTCTCGGGTCGACGACGTGGTGGGCACCGAGTCCTCGCGCCCATTCCTGCGACTCAGGCCGTGACGCGGTTGCGATCACGGTGAGATCAGTCAGGGTCCGGGCCAACTGAATGACCATCGAGCCGACGCCCCCGGCACCCGCCACCACGACGATCGTTCCCGAGTCCGCGGAATCGACCCGCAGCTTCTCGAACAACGACTCCCAGGCAGTGATCGTGGTCAACGGCAGTGCGGCAGCCGCGCCGAAGTCGAGGGACGACGGTTTGCGCCCGACGATCCGCTCATCGACAAGATGGAATTCGGCATTCGTTCCCGGCCGATCGATCGAACCGGCGTAGTAGACCTCGTCCCCGACGGCAAACCTCGACACCTCGTCGCCGATCCCGACGACAATCCCCGCCGCGTCGAATCCCAGAACACGCGGCGGATCGGAGTCACGCAGGCCTGCACGCACTTTGGTGTCCACCGGGTTGACCGAGACCGCGCGGACCTCGACGAGGAGATCGTGCGGACGGGGCGCCGGCACCGGCATTGTCGTCTCGGCGAACGCGCTCGGGTCCTCGACGGAGTTCGCGGCGACCGCGACCAGGGCTGTCATCTCTCGTGTCATGGCGCTAAGGTATCCACACGACCCCAGTTACCCGCAAGGGCTCCTAGTATCCAATAGAGAGCATCGAGGCCAGCGCCATGTCACTGCCGTCCCATCGCGGAGACGCCTACTCTGCGTCGTGTCCCTGCCGAGGGATGCTCGACCTTCTCGCCGACAAGTGGAGCGCCCTGGTCATCGGCGCCCTACGCGATCGACCGATGCGTTTCGGAGAGCTCCGCGTGCGGCTGGACGGGATCAGCCCCAAAGTCCTCACGGCGACTCTGCGTCGGTTGGAGACAGCCGGGATGCTGACCCGTACCGTCTATCCGGCGGTCCCGCTGCACGTCGAATACCAACTGACGGAACTCGGGGTGGACGCCGCCGGGCCGCTGGACGCACTGCGCCTGTGGGTAGAGGACAACCTCGACCGCTTCCCACATCCGTAGCCGGCGCAGACAAAGGGACCCATCCCGAAGGATGGGTCCCTTGTCATTCACTTGTCATTCACGAACTCAGCCGAGTACCAACGATTCTCCGTCGGCACTGACATTGACCGGCACCACGTCGCCGTCCCGGATGTCCCCGGCGAGCAGCTGCTTGGCGAGCTGGTCACCGATGGCTTGCTGCACCAGGCGGCGCAGCGGGCGGGCACCGTACAGCGGGTCGAATCCGCGAGCGCCCAGCCATTCCTTGGCCTTGAGCGACACCTCGAGGTCGAGGCGACGCTGTGCGAGGCGCTTCTTGAGCTGGCCGAGCTGGATGTCGACGATCGACACCAGTTCCTCCGGGCTCAGGGCGTCGAAGATCACCACGTCGTCGAGACGGTTGATGAACTCCGGCTTGAACGCCGACCGCACCGCCATCATGACGTGATCCTTGTCGCCACCCGCACCGAGGTTCGAGGTGAGGATCAGGATGGTGTTGCGGAAGTCCACCGTCCGGCCCTGGCCGTCGGTCAGGCGACCTTCGTCCAGCACCTGCAGCAGCACGTCGAACACGTCCGGGTGGGCCTTCTCGATCTCGTCGAACAGGACCACCGTGTACGGCCGACGCCGCACCGCCTCGGTCAGCTGACCACCGGCCTCATACCCGACGTAGCCGGGCGGAGCACCGACGAGCCTTGCCACGCTGTGCTTCTCGCCGTACTCGCTCATGTCGATGCGGACCATCGCCCGCTCGTCGTCGAACAAGAACTCGGCGAGCGCCTTGGCCAGCTCGGTCTTGCCGACGCCGGTCGGGCCGAGGAACATGAACGAACCCAGTGGCCGGTTCGGGTCGGCGACGCCGGCCCGGGCACGACGCACCGCGTCGGAGACGGCCTCGACGGCAGCCTTCTGTCCGATGACTCGCTTGCCCAGTTCGTCCTCCATGCGCAGCAGCTTGGCGGTCTCACCTTCGAGCATGCGTCCGGCCGGGATTCCGGTCCACGACGACACGACCTGTGCCACGTCGTCGGGTCCGACCTCCTCCTGGAGGATCACGTCCTGCGACGGATCGGTACCGGTCTTCTCCAGCGCGGCCTCGAGTTCCTTCTCCAGTCCGGGGATTCGGCCGTACCGCAGCTCGGCTGCGCGTCCGAGGTCACCGTCGCGCTCGGCGCGTTCGGCTTCTCCACGGAGACGATCCAGCTCTTCCTTGAGGTCGCGTACCGCGTCGATCGCGGTCTTCTCCGACTGCCACCGTGCGGACAGCTCGTTGAGCTTCTCCTTCTGGTCGGCCAGTTCGGCGCGCAACTTCTCGAGCCGTTCCTTCGACGCCGCGTCCGTTTCCTTCTGCAGCGCAACCTCTTCGACCTCGAGCCGGCGGACGATGCGCTCGACCTCGTCGATCTCGACGGGGCGCGAGTCGATCTCCATCCGCAGCCGCGACGCCGCCTCGTCGACGAGGTCGATGGCCTTGTCGGGGAGGAAGCGCGAGGTGATGTAGCGGTCGGAAAGAGTTGCGGCGGCGACCAATGCGGAGTCGGTGATGCGCACACCGTGGTGCACCTCGTACCGGTCCTTCAGGCCGCGCAGGATGCCGATGGCATCCTCGACCGACGGTTCGCCGACGTACACCTGCTGGAATCGACGCTCGAGCGCGGCGTCCTTCTCGATGTACTTACGGTATTCCTCGAGGGTCGTGGCACCGACCAGCCGCAGCTCACCGCGGGCGAGCATCGGCTTGATCATGTTGCCGGCATCCATCGCGGAATCGCCTGTCGCACCGGCTCCGACGATCGTGTGCAGCTCGTCGATGAAGGTGATGACCTGTCCGGCCGAACCCTTGATCTCGTCGAGCACGGCCTTGAGCCGCTCCTCGAACTCGCCGCGGTACTTCGCACCGGCGACCATCGAACCCATGTCGAGGGAGATGACGGTCTTGTTGCGCAACGACTCCGGCACGTCGCCGGCGACGATGCGCTGGGCGAGACCTTCGACGATGGCGGTCTTGCCGACGCCGGGCTCACCGATGAGGACCGGGTTGTTCTTGGTCCGCCGGCTGAGCACCTGCACGACGCGCCGGATCTCGGTGTCGCGGCCGATGACCGGGTCGAGCTTGCCCTCGCGGGCGGCCGCGGTCAGGTCGGTCGAGTACTTCTCGAGAGCCTGGTAGGTCGATTCGGGATCCTCGGAGGTGACCCGCGCGCTGCCGCGCACGGCGACGAACGCCTCGCGCAGGGCCTGCGGCGTCGCACCGAGGTTGTGCAGCAGTTTGGCGACGTCGGAATCACCGGTCGCCAGGCCGACGACGACGTGCTCGGTCGAGACGTACTCGTCGTCGAGTTCACCGGCCAGCTGCTGAGCTGCGGTGACGGCCGCGATCGATTCGCGGGATAGTTGAGGCGTCGAGCTGGCGCCGGACACCGTCGGCATGCGATCGACCAGAGCCTGGGCCTGCGCACGAACGCTCGACGGGTCCACGCCCACCGCTTTGAGCAGCGGCGACGCGATGCCGTCGGACTGATCGAGCAGTGCCACGAGGATGTGGGCCGGTCGCACGTCGGGGTTGCCAGCACTGGCCGCCGCCTGCACAGCAGAACTCAATGCTTGCTGCGTCTTGGTGGTGGGGGTGAAGCTGTCCACTCGCGTGCACCTTTCTCTTAAGTCCAACAGGCTCAAGTATGAGCCATACGCGGTCTACAACGCCAACAGAGTTGAGTGCATTCCGCTCATGTCTACTCAATATGTGATCTACAGCACATAGAAGGCGAGGGCTCACGGCGTCCAACCAATTCTCTCGCCTGCGGCAGTCGGCGGGCCGCGGGTTGCTCGGACTGTTACGACTAGCGCGACTGTCTGCGGCGGCGACAACACCAGCAACGGCACGGCGCGGCCACACCGCAAGCCCTTCGATGCTCCTACGCACGCGCTACCTCCTCGCGTCAGAACAGTGAGGGGAGCGAACACCCGCAGCGATCGCTGCAGACACGACGAACGTTGTTCGGGCCAGGCGGCGAGATCGGCCATGGTGCTGATCATCCGCCGTTACGCACAGGAGGGGGAGGCCGAAATACCGCCGACCGTCGTTCGTCACACGGATTCCCCCGCTCAACAGCAGTGATCCGCGTTGGTCGTGTCAATCATCTATGCCATCTTCGCGATCGCAGCCCTCTTTGCGGCTTTGAACTCCTCGTCGTCGAGAAGACCTCGCTGGTGCATTTCGGCCAACTTTTGCAGTTCGTGAGCGAGACCGCCGCCGCCCGCGATAGCGGCGGGCGATGGTGGCGCATGCTGGACAACAACCTGCGGGCGCTTCGCGTCAGCGATCTTGCGCTGCATCTCGTTCAGCAGCGGTTGCGCCTCTTGATACAGCACTTTCGCCAGCGGAAGGCAGTTAGACAATGTCCACGGGTCGTCATGAGCGTTGTTTCGGCCCTTGTTGCTCGAGCGCCAATAGTCGTGGTTGCCAGAGCCCTGATAGCTGGGAGTCAACACCTCCAGGACGCCAGTAGCGAATCCGCCGTTGAACTCTATATTCGTGATCTCTGAGTACGGGAAGGTTGTCTCTCGACCGCCACCGAGCGAGCCTGCCATAAACGACGTCATGCCACCGGTTTTCGTGATTAGCAGCCGATCTTCAAACGCCACTAGGCGACCAGCCGATCCTCCATTGATGACGAACCACGGCAGTTCATCGGCGTGCGAGTGACGGGCGATCGCATCCCACCACTTGTCCTTCATTTCCGGTCCGATGACACGCACCTCATTGCGGCGACCCAGGAGCTCTGCGGTTACGGCAGCCTCGGCGGCTTGCTCTCTAGCTTCGGATTCACGAGCCTCTCTCACTTCCGGAGCTACGCCACTGCGCCACAGGTAATCGACGTAATACTTCGCGAATTCAACCTCGCTCTTGCCAGCGGACCGAAGTCGACCTCGCCGGCGTCGGTGAGCACCCGCATGTGCATGCCTTTGCCCTCGAAGTCGAAACCACGGACTTCGTCGGCAAATACTTCGAGCGGCACCCTATACTTGGGTTCGGCTTGGCTGGTCAGGAAGCCTATGATGCGGGCGTTGGTGATGGCCGCACCTTGGGTCACGGGCTTCATTCGTCGGCCGTTGACGAAGGCCCACACCACCTCCCCTTGGTACAGATCCTTCTCTTGAAGAGAACTCTCCCACTTCACCGCGTTCTTCTCTTTGACCTTCGAACTTATCTGCGCCATCCTCGTACCTTCGCTCGTCCCGCAAACACGAGCATCATCACACGCCCCTCGGCATTCCCCCGCTGGTTCGCTCGACTTTGACCCTCTGTTGCACAATCCAAGATCCAATCGCATCCAGAGCGTCGTTTGCGCCAGCGCAGGCGGCGCCGACTTCAGAGGCCGAGCAGCTAGCCTCGCACGCCTGAACTCATCAGGTCGCCACGTCGAATCAGTCCAGCAAGTGCATTGACTTCAGGCGAGGCAACCCGTCACAGTCCTATCGTGGCCTGCGGTTCCCGAATGCGGCGTAGACTTCCCAGCATGATCGCACCCGGTCGGGGGTGTACTGTCCAACGAGCATCGGGCACCGTTCGGATTGCCGAAGCGATCCCTACCTATTGGACCCAGTCGACATCTCATTGGCCTGGGGCCACCGGCCGCGACTTTGGAAGTACTGGGTCGAGTCAGGTTCTTCGTTGTACTCCAGCAGGTTTCCAACATGTTGAGCCAGAACCACGCGCACCTCGGATGGCGCTGCGAAGAAGAACTCGCGCCTCAGATTCGCATGATTCAATCGCTGATTAGAAAAGGCCTGGTGAAGCCTTGACTCGAGCGTGACCGCGTCCTCAGAGAAGTAGAGTGCGTGAACGTCGAACGGAAACGGCACCGAAGCGCTGCCCAGTTCGCGCACCCGATCCATCGGATCCAACCGCCGTGTCATACCGATCTTGACTACATTGGGGCCAAATGCTCCGCGATTGCTGATGACGTAGACGTAACCAGCGCGGATGTTTGCCTGGCGGTAGTCGTTCTCGGCGATAGCAGCCGCGATCTCAGCGATCTTGCTGCGCACCCGGTCTGATTCCGTATCGTCGTCTGACGAAAGGCTGGCTAGTAGATTCTCGTAGTGCCTGCGCTCTTTCTCGAGATTCTCTCGCTGTGCTGCCAGCTCTTGCTCAACACGCCTTTCCTCTCGGAGTCGCTCGCGTTCTTCCCGCTGAGCCAAGCGTTCTTCTTGGCGCTTCATCATGAAATCAGCGGTGAGCTCGAGTTCGGTGACGCGAAGTCGGTGGTAGTCGTCAGCGATTCGCATCTCCATGATCGCGCCGAGCTTCGCGATGGTCTCCTTCGCCTTCTCGAGACGGCGCACTGAGGTTCGTAGGTTTCCGGCCTTCACAGTCCGAACACAATTCTCGGCCTCCGCGTTGTAAGCGCGAAGCATCAGCTTGGCGAGGTCAGCGGTCATTTTGCGACCCTTCGCCAACGAGTTGTTGAAACTAAACATGTCCGACGACTCGATTGCACCGCCACTCTTGATTGAATCTTTGATGTTCTCGACTATCGATGACAGCCGTTCCCGATACTGTTCGGCGTCACGAAGAGGGTGCTGATAGACGTAGATACCGACGTCCTGAAACACGATTCGGTCATCCGTCTCGACGATGCTGGAGTTTGTGCTTTCGGCGACCGCAACGGATTCCGAGACCGGACGGAGGTGCCGGGCTACGTCAAGTTCCTTCTGGACGGCCGCAAGCTTATCGTAGAGCGAATTGAGCTCCCGCTCTTTGACGACCAGCGTGGCTCGAAGGTTGCGGATGACCTCCGCCTGCTCGGTCATTCGCTAACTTCGACGCCGTCACGAGGCGCTGTCTCAGTCATCCGCGTACCCCCTCCCGGTTCGACAGCGGCGCGAGATCATATGGCGCACTCGAGATAGCGCCGCGCAGGTGTCGCAACGTGGCTTGTGCATCTACCCGCGAGAGGTCCAGGCTCTCAATGGTCGACCGATCAGTCGCTAGCTGGGCCAGCGGCACGAACTGATCGTGTCCAGTCGCCGGATCGACAGTGTGAACACCCACGGTGATAGAAATTGTCTCAACTATGCCGCCACGGTCCGCTTCGAAGATCTCATGCACACTTCGAAGAATTACCTGAGCGACCGCGTTTGCGTAACGGTCTTTTATCGCCTTCTTCGGCAACGGCGTACTCGAGATCGTGTCGGCCGTGCGGGTGTACTTGAACAGCTTCTCGGACGGTAAGGCGTCCGGCCTTGGAATATCGACTTGCAGACTGAGCTCGGCGTCTGTGCCGTTGAACTGGAACTCATGACCCACAGGGAAGATTGAAGGGTAGACGGAGTTACTCAACACGATCGATATGTACTCTTCGAGTGCTCCGGGGTCACCCTCCTGAAGCCCCACCATCAACTTCTCTAGGCGGACGTTTGCTGCGAGCACTTCCTTTCTCGCACGGCGGCAATCATTTTCGTACTGCTCTTGGGCGGCAGCAAGCTGAACTAGGCGCGCCGCCTCAGCGTCCCGGTACTTGGCTTGGGTGCGGTGCCAGCGTTCGTCACGCAGCATCATCTGGTGTTGCCAGGCGCGATGGTTTTCCAAGTGGGCCGCCCAAGCCATGGCTCTCGCCGCTTCGTGACGCTTCTTTGCACCGACCATCCCGCTGAGACCCGTCGGTAGCGGCGGCTCGACGAAGGCCGGCTCGATCGGCGCGGGCTCGGGGACCGGTGCCGGAACTGGCTGCGTAAGTTCGGGCCGGTCGAAGGCCGGAAACTGGACGGTCTGGCGGAGGCTCGCCAAATCGACGTAATCGTCAACCTCGAGCGTCGCCAGCAGCATTGAGTCGATGGCTTCGTAACTCGCTTCCAGCTCTGCGTTCAATACGTCGACCTCGGCCTGCCGCGCCGCGACGCGCAGCGCGTCCTGCGCCTTGGCGTATCGAGCAGCTTCACGCGCGTCGCTACGCTCTTGCGCAACCCGGGTGCGTTCCCACTCACGCCTGGCACGTTCCGCCTCACGAACTGCCCGCAAACGTGCCTGTTCCGCTGCCCGCTGCGCTTGCCGTTGGCGTTGTTCGTGGAGGCGCGCCTGATGTTGCATCTCGGCGAAGAATCCGCGTCTCCTGGCCATGTCGCACTCCTGTAGGTCAAGTCGTAAATGTTCGTGGGAACCCGGCCATGTGGTCGCTAACCTGCCGATCGGCGCGATCCGGCAGCGCGGCACGGTCGGCTTCCGTACCCCACCTACTCTCTGCGCGGCAGCGAGCCTGGTTGGTCAGGTTTTCGTCACGTTCATGATTGTGTTGTATCCCACGAGCGTCAAGCGTCTGACTGGAGGCTTTATCGCCGCGCGACACCGTGAGACCGGCACTATTGACGTATGACTGCAGACAGCGCCACACCGGGGAACACGACACCGTCTGACACCGAAGCGGGTGACGAAGCGTCGGTGATCTTCATCCTCTTCGGGTCGACGGGCGACCTCGCCAAGCGGATGGTCCTGCCGTCGCTGTACGAGCTCCACCGCCGAGACCTGCTCCCCGACGGCTGGCAGCTGATCGGCAACGGCCGTGGCGACCGGACCGACGACGAGTTCCGGCAGCACGTGAAGGACGCCATCGAGGAGTTCGGTCCGGACGGGTCGGTGTCATCGGACGAATGGGAAGCGTTCGCCGCGACCATCCGCTTCGCCGGCGGCGGGTTCACCGTCGACGACCCCGGCCGTCTGCCGGAGGTGATCGACGCGGCCCGTGACGCCGTCGGCGACGGTGCTCAACTGGTCCACTATCTGGCCCTCCCACCGACCACCTTCGTCGACTACACGAAAGCCATTGCCGCGCACGATCTTGCGAAGGGATCCCGAGTCGTCTACGAGAAGCCGTTCGGAACGTCCCCCGACGGCTTCCGGACTCTCGACGAGGCGGTTCACGAATCCCTGGACGAGAAGCAGATCTACCGGATCGACCACTTCCTGGGAAAGGAGAGCACCCAGAACCTGCACGTCCTCCGGTTTGCCAACGGGTTGTTCTCGGGAGTGTGGAACCGCGAACACGTGGCGGAAGTCCAGATCGACGTCCCGGAAACCCTCGACATCGCCGACCGCGCCGCCTTCTACGACGCCACCGGCGCATTCCTGGACATGATCGTCACCCACCTGTTCCAGGTGGCGGCCGAAGTCGCGATGGAACCCCCGGTGTCGCTCGGCGCCGACGACCTGCTCGACGCGCGGGAGTCGGTCATCGCGGCGTTCCGGCCGCTGGACCCCACCGAGGTGGTCTTCGGCCAGTACGAGGGGTACCGCGACACCGACGGCATCCCCGCGGACTCCACCACCGAGACGTTCGCGGCAGTCCGCCTGTGGGTCGACACCAACCGCTGGCACGGCGTCCCGTTCCTGCTGCGGACCGGCAAGATGCTCGACCACAGCTCCCAACGACTCAGCCTCGTGTTCCGCTCCCCCGCCGACGGTCCGCTGACCGATACCCCGAAGGACGGCACCGTGCTGACCTTCGATCTGGCCGGCGACGGTGCCATCGATCTGGCGGTCACCGTCAAGGAACCGGGTTCGGGCACCGACCTCTCCGTCGCCCACATGACCGAACAGCTCGACGAGGTGGCCGACGGCCTGTCGCCCTATGCCCGACTCATCGTCGACGTGCTGCGCGGCGATCGGTCGCTGTTCACCCGGCCCGACGGTCTCGCGCATGTGTGGGAGGTGGCCGCACCGGTGCTGGCGAATCCGCCTGCACCGCAACCGTATGCGGCCGGATCGACCGGCCCTGCGGCCGCCGACGACCTGTGCGGCGGGTCCGGCTGGATCTGAACGCGGACATGAGATCCGGTTGTGGTTTGTCCCGGCTTCCGGCACAAAGCGCAACCGGATTCCGCAGCGCTCAGTTCAATCGCCCAGGCGCCGGTCGAGATTGATGGCCGCGCTGATGAGTGCGAGGTGAGTGAACGCCTGCGGCATGTTGCCGAGTTGTTCGCCGGTGAGTCCGACCTGCTCGGCATAAAGGCCTAGGTGGTTGGCATGGGTGAACATCTTCTCTAGCGCGAGCCGGGCGTCGGCCAGGCGGCCGACCCGGGTGAGTGCTTCGACGTACCAGAACGAGCACAGGGAGAACGTTCCCTCGGCGCCGTCGAGGCCGTCGTGCCCGCCGTCGGTGTCGTACCGGAACACCAGGGAGTCGCTCACGAGTTCTTCCTCGATCCGCTCGAGCGTGCGGAGGAACCGATCATCGGTGGGCGACAACAACTTCACGGCGGGGATGAGCAACAGCGCGGCGTCGAGCCGATCGGAGTCGAGCGTCTGGACGAAGGCCCCCACGTCGTCGTTCCAGCCCCGCTCCATGATCTGCAGGAAGATGTCGTCGCGGGCCTTCATCCAACCGGCGACGTCGCCCGGTAGACCGCGCTGACGACTCATCCGGATCATCCGCTCGAGGGCCACCCACGACATCACTCGCGAGTAGACGTAGTCCTGCGGCTTGCTCCGCACCTCCCAGATGCTCTGGTCCGGACGATCCCAGTTGTCGACAAGCCATCCCGCCACCGTGCACAGATGCGTCCAGGACCCGTAGGAGATCCCCGGTCCGTACTTGTTGTACAGGTACACCGAGTCGATGAGCTCGCCGTAGATGTCCAGCTGGAGCTGGTCGGCGGCGGCGTTTCCGACCAACACCGGCGAGGTCTGCCGGTAACCCTCCCAGTGGTCGAGTTCGGTCTCCTTCGGCGGCGGATCCCCGTCGACGGTGTACATCAACCGCAGCGGTCCCAGATCCCCCGCTTCGTCGGCGCCATCGTCGAACCGGCAGGTCAGCCAGTCCATGAAGGCGCCCGCCTCGTCGGTGAAACCCAGCCGCAGTAGCGCGTAGAGCGTGAAGGCGGCATCGCGGATCCACACGTAGCGGTAGTCCCAGTTCCGTTCGCCGCCGATCTCTTCGGGAAGCGCGGCGGTCACCGCGGACACCACCGCCCCCGACGGTTCGTGCGTCAGTAGTTTGAGCGTGAGCGCCGACCGGTGCACCATCTCCCGCCACCGGCCCGTGTAGGAGGAGCGCGAGACCCAGTCCTGCCAGAATGCGACCGTCGCGGCGACGACCGCGGGAGAACTGTCGTGGTCGAGCATGTCGGACCCGATGGGGTCGGGGGCGAGGACGAAGGTCACGCACTGACCGGTCTCGACGGTGAAGTGGGCCTGTGCATCCCGGTCGTCGACGGTGTCGACATCGACCGTCGACGCGAGATGCAACACCAGATCGTCGGTCTCGAAACGGAGTCGGCGTTCGTCCTCGACGACGACGGTGTGCGCCTGGCGCCCGTAATCGAACCGCGGCGCAACCGTCACGCGGAACTCCACGGAGCCGCGCACGCAGGAGACCCGACGGATGATCCGCGTGCGATGGTCGGGATCGTGCGGGCGCGCGATCGGCATGAGGTCCTGGACCTCGGCGACGCCGTCCTCGCTCAAGAAGCGGGTGACGAGCACGTTGGAGTCGGGGAGGTAGAACTGCCGCGTGGTGACCTCTCCGTCGATGGGTTCCACGGTCCAGGCACCGCCGCGGCGGGCGTCGAGCAACGAACCGAACACACTCGGCGAGTCGAACCGCGGACAACAGAACCAGTCGATCCGCCCGTCGACTCCCACGACGGCCGCGGTACGCAGGTCCCCGATGACACCGTGGTCGGCGATCGGCAGATAGTCACCGGTGGCGTCGGCCGTCGTCGCGCCGTCGCATCGAGCCGTCGCAGCCGCGTCCTCGCCTGACTCGGAAGGGGTGCTCATGCCGGCCATTCGGTGCCTGCCTCATCTCGGATGGGCGACCGGGTTCCCCAATACGCCGGTCTGAAACCCGCCGATACCGGACACTCGACAGCGATCGACCCTCGACGGAAGGACAACGGTGCCGACAAGCAGCGTGGACACGAGCATGACCGACGACGCCGCCAACGTCTTCGCCGACGCCAAGGCCTACGCCGACGAGCCGCGACTGCACGCCGCGATGGCCCACCTGCGGGCACACAATCCGGTACCGCGTGTCGACCACGGCCCCTACCGGCCGTTCTTCGCGATCACCAAGCACGCCGACATCATGGACATCGAGCGCGACAACAACCTGTGGCTGAGCGAACCGCGTCCGGTGTTGACCACCGCCGCCGCCGACGATGTGGCACGTGCTCAGCTGGAGTCCGGTGCCGGACTGCGCACCCTTATCCACATGGACGACCCGCACCACCGCAAGGTCCGCGCCATCGGCGCCGACTGGTTTCGTCCGAAAGCTCTGCGCGACCTACAGACCCGCGTCGACGAGCTCGCGAAGCGCTACGTCGACAGGATGCGCGACATCGGACCCGAGTGCGACTTCGTCGAGGAGATCGCGGTCGGCTTCCCGCTGTACGTGATCCTGTCGCTGCTGGGCCTCCCCGAGGAGGACTTCCCGCGAATGCACCAGCTCACGCAGGAACTGTTCGGCGCCGACGACGTCGAGTACCGGCGCGGCGCGACGCTCGAGGAGCGGATGACGACGCTGCTCGACTTCTTCGCGTACTTCAGCGAACTCACCGCATCACGCCGCGCGCACCCCACCGACGACCTGGCGTCCGCCATCGCCAACGGCCTCGTCGACGGCGAACCGCTGTCCGACGTCGACACCGCGTCGTACTACGTGATCGTGGCCAGCGCCGGGCACGACACCACCAAGGACGCCATCTCCGGCGGCCTCCGGGCGCTCATCGAGAACCCCGGTGAACTCGAACGACTTCGACGCGAGCCCGAACTCGTGGGGACCGCGGTCGAGGAGATGATCCGGTGGACCACACCGGTCAAGGAGTTCATGCGCACCGCTGCCGAGGACACCTCGGTGCGAGGTGTGCCCATCGCCAAGGGCGAATCCGTCTATCTCGCCTACACTTCGGGCAATCGGGACGAGGAGGTCTTCGACGACCCGTTCACCTTCGACATCGGCCGGTTCCCCAACAAGCATCTGTCGTTCGGCTACGGCGTCCACTTCTGTCTCGGCGCCGCTCTGGCCCGGATGGAGATGCGGAGCTTCTTCGCCGAACTGATCCCGCGGCTCGACTCCATCGAACTGGCCGGGACGCCAGAACTGGCCGCAACAGTGTTCGTCGGCGGTCTCAAACACCTGCCGATCCGGTATTCACTGCGCTGAGCTGCCGCTCGGGTTCACGCACCGGATAAGCGGTGTGCCGGTGGGTCATTCCGACAGCCGACAGGCCGGTCTCCCGGCCGGTCGACGGCGCGCCCCGTGGCGGCACCTCGCTTACCATCGGGGCTGTCCGGCCACCATCCCGAGGAGTAGTTGTGCACGAGCTCACCAAGGGCTCCAAGACCACCCTGAGCGCGACCGCGCACCTCGTCGAGATCGCGAGCGCGTCACCTGACGACGTCGACCTCATCGCCGTGCTCCTGACGGCCGGCGATAGGGTCCGCACCGACGACGACCTGATCTTCTTCAACAACCCGGCTTCCTCCGGAGTTCGGCTCCGAGGGTCGAGTTCGTGTGCAGTCGACCTGACGTCGGTGCCCGCCGACGTCGAGCGGATCGTCGTCGCGGCGAGTACCGAGGTGCAGCACAAGACATTCGAGCAGATCGGTTCGCTGACGGTGACCATCTCTGGTTCGGGCACATGGACGTTCACGCCACCGGATCCCGGCGCCGAGACCGTCCTGCAGCTGGTGGGGTTCTACCGCCGGAACGGACAGTGGAAGCTCGACGCGATCGGACAGGGCTACAGCCAGGGGCTGGCGGCGTTCGCCACCGACTTCGGGATCACCATCGACGACGAGCCGGAGCAACAGCCCGAGCGCGTCGCTTCGTCGGCAGGCGCCCCGGTGAACGCTGTGTCGCAGCAGGTTCCGGAGTCGCCGCAGCAGGTTTCGGCGTCGCCGCCGGCCAACCTCTCCAAGGTCAAGGTCTCCATCACGAAGGACTCCCCCGACAAGACCGCGTCGATCGACCTGCGCAAGGGGTCGTCGTTTTGGGTTCTCACCGTGGGCCTCGAGTGGGATGGGCGGGGCGCGGAGTACGAGGCCGACGGTCGGGTGAAGCAGTACGGCAAGGGCGACCTCGACGTGTACTTCTTCTGCCGCGACGAGGTCGCTCATCGGTACGTGGTCATCAGCGGCGAGAAGGGTCATCGCGGCGACCTGCGCAGTTGGCCTTTCATCGAGCACCACGGGGACAGTCGCGGTCCGGGACGAGGAAAGAAGCCCGCCGTCGAGCAGGTCACGGTTCTGCCGAAAGAGAACGGCGACCTCTTGGTCAACGTGTACCAATCCGTCGACAATGGTGCCGGCGCAATCGACAAGTTCGGCAGGCCGAGGGTGGCGATTCGATATGGACGGCCGGGCAGAGACGGTCTACCGGGGCCGGACAGCGACGAGATCCTCATTCATGTCGGCAACGGCAAGAACTCGTTCTGGGCAACGGTCGCACACATCGACGTCCAGGACGGTGTGCTGAAGGTCGACGGGACAACGCGCTACAGCAAATTCTTCTCCGAGCGGATGCCCACTCTCGACCGCACCGGGAAGTGGGTGCGCAGCGCCAAGGAGGCGCCGACCGGACGCAGCAAGAAGGCGAGCGGTTCCGGGCTGGACCGCTACGACGGTGAACTCTGACCGTCGAGAGGTCCGATTCGGTTTCGGCTGTTCACCTTTCGACGGCCAGATCGACACGCTCGTCGTAGAAGCAGATGAGGTCCCGGACGGGCTCGGCGTCGGTCAGCGGATCGGCGTAGGTCCATGCGACATCGGGAACGACCTCGTCGCCGACGACGGCCGACCAGTAGGTCGCCTCGCCCTTGTATGCGCACACCGTGACGGTGTCCGACGGCACGAGCAGATCCATCCGGACGTCCTCGCGCGGCAGATAGTGTCGGGGCGGCAGATGGGTTTCGAACAGCAGGGTCGGGCGTCGGCTGTCCGCCAGGACCGAACCTCCCACCGTCACCATCACATGTCTGCGGGTGTCGAGGCAGTCGATGCGCTGAAACGGATCGTGCGGATGACCGATCGCCGTCTGCTCCTCTTCGCGCCACTCGTCGAAGGCCGCCCAGTCCAGCAGGACGTGGCCGGCGAGATCGGCATCGTCCGGACGGAACGCGGCGCCGGCCAGAGTCCGTTCGCCTGCCACGAGGTCGCAGGTCGTACCGGGCGTCGTGTGCACGTCGAAGGGATCGACCGGTGTGAGGATCGGCCCGTGGTCGTCGGCGGCGTCGACTGACTGTGCATCGGTCAGCGGCGCAACGACATCGGAGACGGGCACCGCGTAGCAGCCGACCACCCGGTAGGGCTCCCACACCTGGATGGCCCTCGCGGAGTCGACGACGACTTCTCCGTCGACCAGCGCGCGCACCCGTCGCCGCATGTCCGCCCAGCGCAGTGAACTCAGCTGGGACATCGTGAACTCATCCATCGACGTGGCCATGTGACCGATGGTCCTCCGGTCACGCCGCGCGCGCCAGGCCAGATCGGGCTTTCCGCAGTTCGCCGGTGGTGCTCGGTCAACCGTTCGGTGGGTAGCGGAGATTCGTCCACCTCAGCTCCGTGGAAGGGCAATATGCCCTTCGGCCATCGTCAGCTGGACGAGAATCTCGGAGCCGACGCCCCCCGGTAGGGACCGACGTCATGGGCGGGGACAGACCGCGCACGATCGACGTGCCCGACCGTCCGTCGTGGGCGGACATCTGGTGACGACGCCGTAAACACGCCCTAGCAGTAACCGCGTCGAGACTCCGCCGCACGGCTCGGCGAGACCAACCGGTGCGACGATGAGCAGATGACCAGCCCGTCGGACACCCACCGCACCGGACCCGGCGCCGACGACGCCGCGTGGAATCACGCCCAACGCGACGAGACGGAAACCCAACGGCTGGATCGCAATTGGAATTCGCTCCTGCAGGAGCTCCGGGTCGTCCAGACCGGCGTGCAGATCCTGACCGGGTTCCTGCTGACCCTGCCCTTCCATGACGGTTTCGAAGAGCTCGGCGGCACGTTGCGAGTGATCTACCTGATCACGGTGTCGTGTGCCGTGGGCGCCGCGATCTCCCTGGCGGCGCCCGTGGCGCTGCACCGGGCCATGTTCCGTCAGCACCAGCTCGCACTGATCGTCACCTACGCGCACTACCTGTCTTTCGCCGGCCTCACCCTGCTCGGCCTGGCGCTGTCCGGTGCGATCACCGTCGTCTACGGAGCGACCGCCGGGCCGATTCCGTCGGCGGTCGCGCGCATCGTCACCCTCATGGCGTTCTCCCTTGCGTGGCTGATCGTGCCGCTGTGGCTCCGCGCGGTGACCGGCGCGCGGGATGACTCCGTCGACGAACCCCGCCGTTGACAGCATTCCCACGCCGGGGTACGCAGACGACGTGACCCTCGCGCCGAGTTTCATCGAAGAACACTTCGACCAGGTGACCGTGCTCGCGTCGGCGCATGGCGGTGCGTTTCCCTACGGCAACACGGTCGTGGTCCGCGGCTCCGCCGGGACCCTGGTGGTCGATCCCTCCCTCGAGGTCGACCACGACCCGGTGCAACCCGACGCGGTGATGATCAGTCACGCACATGAGGACCACATCGCCGGCCTCCGGTACTTCTCCGCGGACAAGTTCGCCCATCACGCCGACGTCGACGGCGTGCGATCCCTGCAGGTCCTTCTCGACAACTACGGACTGACCGACGAGGAGAGGGCCGGCGTCGACGCCCAGATCGGCGACACCTTCCAGTTGACGTCCGGCTTCCCCGAAACCGCCGGGGTCGAGGACGGACACGCCTTCGAACTCGGCGGGGTCACCGCAACGGTCGTCCACCTGCCCGGGCACACCGCCGGACACTCGGGTGTACTCGTCGAGCCCACCGGCTTCCTGTATCTCGCCGACATCGACCTCACCTCGTTCGGGCCCATGTACGGCGACCTGGGGAGCAGCGTCGACGACTACCTCGCGTCGATCGCGCGAGTGCGCGACATCGACGCCCGCTGGTACGGCACCTTCCACCAGAAGGGCGTGGTCACCGGCGCCGACGAATTCCGCTCCCGTCTCGCCGACTACGAGGCCGTCATCCATCGACGCGAGGAGCGCCTGCTGGAGTTGCTGCGCCGCCCGCTCACGGTCGACGGGATCGCCACCGAACGGCTGGTGTATCGCTCGCATGTCCAGCTGCCCTTCGTCGACGCGGTGGAGAAACGAACAGCCGAACTCCACCTCGAACGGCTCCTGCGCCACGGCCAGGTCACGCGTTCCGAGGACGGCGTCTACCACCGCTCGTAGGGCGATCGTTCCGCTCCGCGACGTTTACCGAATGTCCGATTCGGACACCCTCGATGTGTCAGCGACACAGCGAGAGTGAGGAGCGAGGAGTGCACACCGACACCACCCGCGCGGACACTTGGGATTTCGGTCTGGACAGCGCCATCCCCGACCTCGGAGACCCCGGCGACGTCGAGATCACGTCGACGGATTTCAGCGACACGTACTTCGACACCGAGGACCGGGACCTGCTCGCGCACGGCACCACGGTCGTCTACGTCGACGGGGACGACGGGGACGAGCGTCCGGCCGGCTGGCGGGTCGTCACCCCCTCCCCCGGTGAGGTCATCACCGAACGAATCGACGCCCCCTCGACGGCCGTTCCGCCGACGATCGCCGAAGCCCTCTGGGGGCTGAGCGGCGGCAAACCGCTTCGCGTCGCGGCGATCGTCCACACGCACCGAACCCGCCACCGCCATCTCGACGCGAACGGTGAGACGGATTACGAGGTGATCGACGACACCGTCTCCGCCACCGCCGCCGGCCCGGTCGCCACCGCCACGTCCTGGCGCGAGGTCGCGGTGCGCTCCGCGTCGTCGGATGCGGTGCCCGAGGGTGTACGCAAACGGATGGTCGGGGCCGGCGCGCGTCCGGCGTCGGCGTCGTCGACGTACGAGCGCGCCATCGGTCACGAGGCACCGCACCGAGCCGGCTCGGCGTCGCCGGCCGCTGCCGCCGCACTGGACTACGTCCACGAGCAGATCGCGACCATCTTCGCCGGCGATGTCGCGCTGCGTCGCGGTGAGAACCCGGTGCACGGCGTTCGCGTCGCCATCCGCCGTCTCCGGAGCACGCTGCGGACCGCGGCACCGCTGTTCGAGCCGAGCGACCTCGTGGGACTCGACGACGAACTGCGGTGGTTCGCAGGGGTTCTCGGCGAGGTGCGCGACCGGGAGGTCCTGCGCGCACGATTCGCCACTGCCCTCGCCGAACTGCCCGACGAGCTGGTGCTCGGACCGGTGGCGGCCCGGATCGAGGAGGAACTCTCCGCTCAGCAGCATCACCATCGAGAGAACGTCGCCGCCGAGATGACATCGGACCGGTATCGTCGGCTGCTGTCGACCCTCACTACCTGGAACGAGGCAGTCCCGCTCGTCGACGACCAGATCTCGAAGAAGCAGGTCCGTCAGATCGCCACCCGCGCGGCGCGCAAGGCGGACAAGCGGTTGAAGCAAGCCCTCGCCTCCGGGCACGAGGAAGATCTGCATCGGGCGCGCAAGGCGGCCAAGCGGGCCCGTTACGCCGGTGAGCTGGCCACGCCCGTCGTCGGGTCGATCGGTCACGCGCAGGCCAAGCGCTACAAGAAGATCCAGACCGTCCTGGGGGAACACCAGGATGCCGCCGTTGCCGCCCGCGCCTTGCGGGAACTGGGCGCTGCCGCGGGAATCCGCAAGGGCGAGAACGGTTTCACCTACGGAATCCTGTATCAGCGCGAGCTCCATGCGGCCGCCGCGGCCCGCGACGCCGTTCTGTCCGGCAAGAAGTGATCGCCCGTTCAGTTCGACGTGTCGAGGATCGCGCGCCGTAACTCGGTGTGATCGTCGAAGAACGACGTCTCGGTCCCGTACCTGCGGAAGGTGTCGCTGCCCCGGCCGGTGATCACGACCACGTCGCGGTCACCGGCCTGGACGTGGCCGTCGAGAATGCGCTCCGCCGGTCGGGTTCCTCGATGACGACCGCCGACGCTTCCCGGTGCGCGCCGCGCAGCACACTGGCCCTGATCTCGCCGGGGTCCTCGTCCTCGGGGCTCTCGTCGGTGACGATCACGACGTCCGCGTAACGCGCCGCGACCTGTCCCAGTGGTTCTCGTTTCCCTGGATCGCGTCCGCCGGTTGCCCCGACCACGGCGATGAGCCGACCGTCCTCCGTCAACGACCACAGGTAGGGGAACATCGCGTGTTGTCCCGCCGTGTTGTGCATGTAGTCCACGATCGCGCGATACGGCTGTCCGGCATGCACGGGTTCGCACCGTCCGGCGATGCCGGTCACCGAGGAGACGCCCTCGGCCGCAGCGGCGAGGTCGACGCCGTCCGCCACCACGGCGGTGAGCGCCAGTAGAGCGTTGCCGACCTGGTGAGGCCCCAACACCTGCAGCCCGACCCGGGATCGCCCGTGTGGCGTGTGGACGGTGAACTCGGCGCCGAGACGCCCGGCCCGGATGTCGGTGGCGACGACGTCGGCGTCCGTGCGTCGAGTCGAGCACGTCCAGGTCTCCGTCATGGTCCCGGCAGCCAGACGCACACCCCAGTGGTCGTCGATGTCGACCACTGCGATCTGCGTCCGCTCAGGCGTGAACATCGCGGCCTTGGTCGCGAAGTACCCCTCCATCGACTCGTGATAGTCGAGATGGTCGTCGGACAAGTTGGTGAACGCCATCACGCGGAATGCGGTGCCGTCGACCCTTCCCTGATCGATCGCATGCGAGGAGACCTCCATCGCGCAGCAGGTGACGCCGTGGCGTCGGAAGGTCGCGTCGATGTCGCGGACCACCGTCGACCCGGCTGTGAGGTCGCCGAGGATGGCGGTGTCGAGGTGGTCGGCGATCTGCGCGACCGTCACTCCGGATCCCAGGTCGGGGTCCGCCTGGCGAACACTCCGCTCCGGGTGCATCGCCGCGAGGTACCCGTGACGAGGGCGAAACCAAACCTCGACGTACGGTCTGGCCGGCCCGACGCAGGCCCGCTACCACACAAATCTCGGCAAACGGTCATAGCGCACGCCCTCGTTGACCGTTGTGACGCGCCTCACAATTCGTAGAACCCGCTGTGGCTCAACGTGTTCGAGTCGGCGCGCCGGGTTGATTCACACCGGGGTGTTACATCTGCCCTCGTCGTGGCAACACTCGGGTGTAACCGATCCAACCCGTTCAAGAGGGGAGCAAGAACCGATGACCGTTTCCACCACCACCGTTCACCAGCAACTTCGCGCGATCCTCGCGTTGACGCACACCGAGATCCAGATCGCCGAGACCCGGCAGGCCCAGGCCCGAACCGATGCGATCCGCAAGGAACTGGCCCAGAACGCCGAGAACGCCCGCGAGCGCGCACTCACCATCGAGACCGCCCTGCGTGACCGCGGCGGACTCGTCGATGTCGTCCGGCCGGTACTCGGCCGTGTCGGTGCCGTCGCCAAGACGTTGGCCGAGCAGACCCAACCGCTCGACGAGGCCCTGCTCGACGACCTCGCACTCGAGCAGCGGCTCGTGGCACGCGCCACGTACCTGAAGGCACTGGCCACCGGTCAGGATGACCAATCACTCGTCGGCCTGGCCGACAAGCTCATCGACGCCCACACGGCGACCGTCCACTGGCTCACGACGGTTCTCGCCGAAGAGGCTCTCGGCGGCCCGGCCGCCCTGCGTCGCGGCCCGTCGCAGTGGGCGAGCGGCCTCGCCGCGCGCGCCTTGACCGCCCCGGCGCTCGGCGCATCGTGGGCGATCGACCGCACCGCCGAGTTCGCCCGCCAGCTCCCCGACCCCGTGGAGACCCTGCGCAGCCGGTTCGGACGAGCAGTCGACGACGCGACCGAGACCGCCTCGCGAGCCGGTGACGCCGTCGGCAACGCCGGTGCCGCGGTGTCGAAGACCGTGGCCGCCGGTCGTGACGCCGCACTCGGGGCAGTCGAGGACAGCGCCCGTGACAGCGGCGCCGAGGGTGCCGCCGACGCGCTCCACCAGCTCCGCGAGATCACCGGAACCGTTGAGGCGGAAGACCTCCCGATCGAGGGTTATGTCGACCTCAACGTCACCGACGCGGTGGCCGCGGTCAAGGAGTTGACCAAGCCGGCCGACCTGCGGGTCACCCTCGCCTACGAGGAGGCACACAAGAACCGCCAGCGCGTGGTCTCCGCGATCGAGATCCGCTTCGCCGAGATCGCCAAGGACCTGGTCGGCATCGACAGCTGATCTGCCGGACCGACCGACCCCGACGGCCGCCATCGACCCCATGGCGGCCGTCGGCCTGTCGGAAGCATCTACAGATGTCGCGAAACGTGGCGCCAGCCGCAACGACACACGACAACTGGCGCCGGCCCCACCCACTTCTGTACGAATTTGGATCAGATCCAGAAAAACCGTGCGAAGTGGCGGTGACACCCCTATGGTGGGGGACGTGGCATCGACATCGGACCATGCCCAGCAACTCCGGGCCGCAGATCTTCGTGTCACCCAGCCTCGGGTGACGGTGATGGCCGCCGTCGACAAGCACCCGCATGCCGACACGGACACCATCTATCACGCGGTACGCGAAACCCTGCCCACCGTCTCACGTCAGGCCGTCTACGATGTGCTGCACGCCCTGACCGAGCGCGGGCTCATCCGCCGCATCCAACCCTCGGGTTCGGTGTCGCGCTACGAGTTTCGCACCGGAGACAATCACCACCACGTCGTCTGCCGCGCCTGCGGTGTCATCGCCGACGTGGATTGTGCAATCGGGGAAGCCCCATGCCTGACCCCCTCGGAAGACCACGGTTTCGCACTCGACGAGGCCGAGGTCATCTTCTGGGGCCTGTGCCCCGATTGCCTCAGCAAGGCCCCGACCTGATCACCTCCCGTGATCGCAGCCTGTCAGTCCCCTCGAAAGGAATGTCGTGACCTCCGACAGCCGCCCGCCCAACTCCGACGCCGACACCGCAAGTGCCAGCGAGAGCGAGAACCCGGCGATCCCCTCGCCGAAGCCGAAAGCGCATGCGCCGCTGACCAACAAGGACTGGTGGCCCGAGCAGATCGACCTCTCGATCCTGCACGCCCATTCCTCGCTGTCCAACCCGCTCGGTGAGGACTTCGACTACGCAACGGAATTCAAGAAGCTCGACGTCGAGGCCCTGAAGGCCGACCTGGTCTCGCTGATGACGACGTCGCAGGACTGGTGGCCCGCCGACTACGGCCACTACGGTGGCCTGTTCATCCGTATGAGCTGGCACGCCGCCGGTACCTACCGCATCTTCGACGGCCGCGGCGGCGGCGGTCAGGGCGCTCAGCGGTTCGCCCCGCTGAACAGCTGGCCGGACAACGCCAACCTGGACAAGGCCCGTCGTCTGCTCTGGCCCATCAAGCAGAAGTACGGCACCAAGCTGTCCTGGGCCGACCTGCTGGTGTTCGCGGGCAACGTCGCACTGGAGTCCATGGGCTTCAAGACCTTCGGCTTCGGCTTCGGCCGCGAGGACATTTGGGAGCCCGAGGAGGTGTTCTGGGGCCCGGAGGACACCTGGCTCGGCACCGACAAGCGCTACTCCGGCGAACGTGAGCTCGCCCAGCCCCTCGGCGCCACCACGATGGGTCTCATCTACGTCAATCCCGAAGGCCCCGAAGGCAAGCCGGACCCGATCGCCGCCGCCGAGGACATCCGCGAGACCTTCGGTCGCATGGCGATGAACGACGAGGAGACGGCCGCACTCATCATCGGCGGCCACAGCTTCGGCAAGACCCACGGCGCCGGCGACGCCGACCTGATCGGGCCCGAGCCCGAGGGCGCCCCGATCGAGCAGCAGGGGCTGGGCTGGAAGTCGGGTTACGGCAAGGGCAAGGCTGAGGACACGATCACCAGTGGTCTCGAGGTCGTCTGGACGTCCACCCCGACCCAGTGGGGCAACGGGTTCCTCCAGAACCTCTACGGTTACGAGTGGGAGCTCACCAAGAGCCCTGCCGGCGCCTGGCAGTACGTCGCGAAAGACGGTGCGGGAGCGGGCACGATCCCCGATCCGTTCGGCGGTCCCGGTCGCGCCCCCACGATGCTGGTGACCGACGTCGCGCTGCGTGAGTCGCCGATCTACGCCGACATCACCCGTCGGTGGCTCGACCATCCCGAGGAGCTCGCCGAGGCCTTCGCCAAGGCGTGGTACAAGCTGCTGCACCGCGACATGGGTCCGGTCAGCCGTTACCTCGGCCCGTGGGTTCCCGAGCCGCAGATCTGGCAGGACCCGGTGCCCGCGGTCGATCACGAACTGATCGACGCCGACGACATTGCCTCTCTCAAGGGCACGTTGCTCGACGCGCTGTCCCCGACGCAGCTCATCAAGACCGCGTGGGCGTCGGCGGCCAGCTTCCGCAGCACCGACAAGCGGGGCGGTGCCAACGGCGCGCGCATCCGTCTCGAGCCGCAGAAGAACTGGGAGATCAACGAGCCCGGTGAACTCGCCAAGGTGCTGCCGGTACTCGAGCAGGTCCAGAAGGACTTCAACGACTCGGCATCGGGCGGCAAGAAGGTCTCGCTCGCCGACATCATCATCCTCGGCGGAGCGGCGGCGATCGAGAAGGCCGCCGAGGCAGCCGGTTTCCCGGTCACCGTGCCGTTCACCCCCGGCCGTACGGACGCCTCGCAGGAGAGCACCGACGTCGACTCGTTCGAGGTCCTCGAACCGCGCGCCGACGGGTTCCGCAACTACAGCAAGGACGGCGAGAAGACTCCGCTGGAGTCGTTGCTCCTCGACCGTGCCTACATGCTGGACCTCACCGCGCCGGAGCTGACCGTCCTCGTCGGTGGTCTCCGCGTGCTCGACACCAATTACGGTGGCAGCAAGCACGGCGTGTTCACCGACCGGCCCGGCGTCCTGTCGACGGACTTCTTCCGCAACATCATCGACATGAACACCGAGTGGAAGAGCGGTTCCGACGAGAACGTCTACGAGGGAACCGACCGCGCCACCGGCGAGAAGAAGTGGACGGCAACGGCTGCCGACCTCGTGTTCGGCTCGCACTCGCAGCTGCGCGCACTCTCCGAGGTCTACGCGCAGGACGACTCGGCGGAGCGCTTCGTCAACGACTTCGTCAAGGCGTGGGTGAAGGTCTCGAACAACGATCGGTTCGATCTAGCCTGATCAGCCACGGCCGTCACAACACAGAACACCCCGCGGGCCCGTTGCCCGCGGGGTGTTCCGCATTCAGCAGCCCTTCAACTCGGCCGAGCTAGGTTCACGGTGTGGACACCATCAACGGGCTCCCCCTTCACCCACTCCTCGTGCACCTGGTCGTGGTCCTCGTTCCCCTGACCGCACTGATGGCGATCGCAGGTGTGGTGTGGCCGGCCGCGCGTCGTCGGCTCGGCATCCTCACCCCGCTCGTCGCGCTGGGCACCCTCGTCGCGGTCCCGCTGACCACCTCCGCGGGCGAATCGCTGGAGGAACAGGTGCCCGCGAGTGCGGCGGTCGAACGTCATGCAGGCCTCGGTGACCAGCTGATCTACTGGGTCGGACCTCTCTTCGCCCTGACCGTGCTGTGGTGGGCTGTGCACGACGACCGGTTGCTCACCGCCGTCCGCACGAGGGTGTCCAGAACGACGATCCCGACGAGCCGACCCGTCGTCATCGCTCTCGGCGCGCTGCTCGTCGTCGTGGGCGTGGTGTCGGTGATCATGGTGTACCGCATCGGCGAGAGCGGGGCACGCGCCGTCTGGACATGAGACGCGCGGGGTCGACGGGTCCGCGGGCTGCGACCCCAGCCGGTGATACTGGGACGCATGCGCGTGCTGGTGATCGAGGACGACCCGCGGGCCGCCGAGACCCTCCGCCGCACCCTGGCGGCCGAGGGCTGGACGGTCGACACCGCCGACAACGGGGTCGACGGCGTCGAGTGCGCCTGCACTCGGACCTACGACGTGATCGTCAGCGACATCATGATGCCGCGCCTCAACGGGTACGAGGTCGTCCGCGAGCTCCGCAGGCGCGCCGTGTGGACGCCGGTTCTGATGCTCACCGCGAAGGACGGCGAATACGACGAGGCGGACGCCTTCGACCTCGGTGCCGACGACTATCTCGTCAAACCGTTCTCCTTCGTCGTGCTGTCGGCCCGCCTCCGGGCGCTGGTGAGACGCGGTGCGCCCGAGCGTCCCGCCGTGCTCCGTGCTGGTTCGCTCACCCTCGACCCCGCAACGCGGGAGGTCCGGCGCGGCGACACCCCGATCCGCCTCACCGCCCGTGAGTTCGCCGTGCTCGAGTTCCTGATGCGGCACAAGGGAACAGTCGTCAGCAAGACCGAGATCCTGCAATCGGTGTGGGACGCGCACTACCGGGGCGACGACAACATCGTCGAGGTGTACGTCGGCTATCTGCGCCGGCGCATCGACACCCCGTTCGGTTGTCGAACCATCGAAACCGTCCGGGGCGCAGGCTATCTCCTCGCCGGTGACGGCGGGGGCCCGCTGTCATGAGGTGTCGTGCGCGGTAGCGACAGCTCGATGGCGAACCCGTCGCCCCCGGTGTCGGCGACCGCGACCGTCCCGCCGTGCGCGTGCACGATCTCGGCCACTATCGACAGGCCGAGACCCGTCCCGCCGCCGCGTTCACGAGCTGTGTCCAGGCGGACGAACCGGTCGAAGATCCGATCCCGGTCCTCGTCAGGAACGCCGACACCGTCGTCGGCGACGGTCACCGCCACCCGCTCCGGTCCGACTGCCATCGTGACACTGACCGCGCCGTGGGCGTGCCGGGTCGCGTTGTCGCCGAGGTTCCGCAACGCTCGCGCGAGTTGTCGCCGGTCGCCGGTCACCCGCACCGGGAGAACCGTGGCGTCGACGTCGAGTTCGGTCGTCAGGTCGAGCCGGGTCACCTCGTCGTTGACGATGTCGTCGAGATCCACGTCCTCGAACTCGGGGCGCAGCCCGTACTCATCGGCGCGCGCGAGCAGCAGCAGGTCGTCGATCAGGTCTCGAAGGCGGTATGCCTCGGGGAGCAGAAGCGTCGACACCGAATCGTCGTCGATGGGCTCGCCGGTCCGGTCGGCCAGTTCGAGCAGTCCGATGATGGTGACGAGCGGGCTCCGCAGCTCGTGCGACGAATCACCGACGAAACGGAGCTGCTGGTCACGAGCGAATGCGAGCCGGTCCAGCATCTCGTTCATCGTCTCGGCGAGGGTCGCGATCTCATCTCCGGTGTCGGGGACGGGCACCCGACGGGCGACGCCCGCACGGGAGATGTCGGCGACTTCGGCGCGGATGGACTCGACCGGACGCAGCGCTCGCCGTAGCAGCTGATCGGTCGCGATGACGGCCGCCGCGAGAATGATCGGGAACACCACGCACAGCACGGCGAACACCGTCCACACAGTGGCGTGGATGCTGCCCTCCCCGGCTCCGACCACCACCGTGACGAGGTCACCGGACACCTCGGCACCCTGGACGGTCGCGCGATACTCGGTGTCGCTCCCGGGGAATGCGGCGTCGATCACGTGGCTCATACCGGCCCGGCCCGCGGGCGGGACGAGCGCCCGGTCCTGCTCGACACCGGGCGTGGCGGCGAGCACGTCGCCGTTGCGACCGACGATCTGGACGATGTCGACGGCCTCCGTCCGTTCCAGCAGCGACGGATCGAGTCCGGCGACGCCCGACCGCGACATCGCGTCGACGATCTCTCCGCTGCGTGCGGCGGTCGCGCCGTCGGCGGCGGTGTTCAACGAGTGGTACAGGACGAACAGCACGATCGCGCCGGCGATCAGCAGTGCGGTGAACAGCATCGCCGCGCCGACGACCGTCAGTCGCATGCGAACGCTGGCCGCCCGGAATCGCCGTCGGCGGTCGGGCACCGCGAGTGTCACACCCGGCGCACGCACGCGACGACCTCGGCGAGGACCTGCTCGACCCGGGATTGCGCGAGGGCGGAGGCCGCACCGGTCACCAGGATCTGCAGCTCCCCCTGCGCGGTCGGCGAGCCCTCGATCTGCAGCATCCATCGCGTGATCCGCGGTGGGAACACGTACAGATGACCACCCGCGCTCGGCCGGGTGATCGTCGGGACCCAGCCCAGGAGAACCGGAACCGGGAAGAGGCGGCCGTCGACGACCGGGCGTCCCAGTGCGTCCAGCACGTCTTCCATCGGCCCCGTCGCCGCGCCGATGCACCGGCGGGTCCGCTCCACCGAGTCGCGCGCATCCTCTCGGGCGTCCAGCGGCGTCATCGCGGAGATCACGAAGTCCCCCACGGTGTCCCCGGCACCCACCGGCCGCGTCGACGCCGCGGTGGCCGCCATCACCCGATCTTGTCCGGTCAGCCTCGCCAACGCCTCGGACACCGATCGACCGAACGCCTCGAACGGGGTCATGCCCTGCTCGGACGCGCCGGCACGGAACCGTGCGTAGACGTCGGCGTCGACGAGAGCCCGGCGACGAACCGCCGTGGACTGCGCGTAGGAGACGGGGTCCAGCCCGTCTAGGGTGAAGGAGTCCGCGGACGGTTCGCCGAGCAGTCGGTGCCACGACCGGTCGTCCATGTCGTCGTCAGTGTGTGGTGCGGGCGGCGAGATCGGTTGCACCGCCGAGACATCTACCCCACGGGCGATCAGGTCCGCCTCTCGGGCCAGTGTTCCGAGCGAGTGACCGTCGACCGCGATGTGATGGAACACCGCGACCGCGGCCATCACACCGCCGCCGGCATCCGCCAGGATCCGCACGCAGAACGGCGGCGCGGTCCGGACATCGAGCGACGCCGACATCTGTTCGGCGTGTGCGCGTAGGCTCTCGCGTCCCGGGTTCGGGTCTGGGTCCGAAACCACCTGCACGGCAACATCGACCGCTGCGTCAGCGCCGCCGGCCAGCGCCCGCTGGACCGGCCCGGCGGGGGTGTCCGGATAGCTCGACCGCAGGGCGGGGTGCCGATCGGCCAACGCGCGGAGCAAGTCTCGCAATTCGGGAGCGGTGGGCCGCCCGGTCTCGGGTGGAACCCATCCGACGCGGACCAGCTGCCCGTGCGGGTGTCCCGGTGCGCGTTCGACCGTCCGTTCTGCGGACGTGAGCGGACGATCGTCGGCCGGTGCGGCCGGTCGCCGTACGATGACGTCCGGGCGCACCGGCTCGACCATCCGCTCGGCCAGCGTCTCCAGGTCGGGCGCGGTGAGCACGTCGTCGGGCCCGATCTCGGAATGTCCTGCCGCGATCAGCGATCCGACGACCCGCATGACCGCCAGGGAGTCGCCGCCCTGCTCGAGGAAGCCGGCGAACAGATCGACGTCATCAGTACCCAGCGCCTCGCCCACGACCCGAACCAGCAGGGTCTCGTGCGAGCCGACGGGTCCGCGCGCCGACCGGCGACCGGGGAGCGGGTGGTCCGCCAGCTTTCCGACGTCGAGCTTGCCGTTGCCGGTACGGGGTAGCGCGTCGATGCCGATGACGAGCGCGGGCACCATGTACGACGGCAAGACACCGGCGACCGCGCGACGCAGCCCGGGTGCGTCGACATCCGTTCCGGTGCCCTGCGGCACGACGAATGACACCAGCGCGGTACGGCCCGATGGCAACTCGCGCAGAATCGTCGCGGAACTCCGCACGTCGGTGCATCGTCCGAGCGCAGCGTCGATCTCAGCGAGTTCGATTCGCAAGCCCCGCAGGGTGATCTGTCCGTCGCGGCGTCCGAGCAGTCGGATCTCACCGGCCTCGGTCCACTGGGCCAGGTCGCCGGTCCGGTACATCCCCTCCTCGGCCGAGAACGTGCTCTGCACGAAGGCCTCCGCAGTGGACGCCGAATCGTCGAGATAGCCGTCGGCCAATTGCGGTCCCGCACAGTGGAGCGTGCCGATCGCCCCGGGAGGTTGTGGCCGGCCGAGGCGATCCAGGACCGCCTCGTCGACTCCGACCATCGGCGGGCCCACAGTGATCGCCTCGCCCGGCAGCAGCGGAGCGGAGATGTTGATGCTGCACCGGGCTTCGGTGGGTCCGTACGCATTCCGCAGCCGGACGCGACCCGACCAGCGGTCGACCACCCGCGGCGACGGCGGTTCGCCACCGATGATCACCTGCACCAGATCGTCGGCCAGATCCAGGGGCAGGGTGTCGAGGACCGACGGCGTGACGATGAGGTGACTGACGCGATGCCGTCGGATCAGCTGTGCCAGTGCATCACCGCCGGGTGCCGACCTGGGCGCGACGACAACGGTCGCCCCACAGACGACCCCGCACAGCATCTCGACGATCCCGGTGTCGAAGGTCGGGGACGACGCGTGCAGGATGCGTGACCCGGGTGTCAGAGCGTACGTCTGTCGGATCTCCGCGATCAGGGCGGGCAGGCCGCGGTGGGGCATGATCACGCCCTTGGGCGTTCCGGTGGAACCCGACGTGAACAGCAGGTAGGCGGCATCGTCGGGCCCGCGTTCCAAACCCGGCCACCGATCGGCGATCGGGGAGCCGGGGTCGTCGTGTTCGAGGTCGAGCCACCGGATCGAGCCCGGGCGTGGGGCGCCCGGCACGCACAATCCGACCTTGGCGCCGGAGCGATCGAGCAGATCCCTCGTTCTCGCGTCCGGTGCGAACGGATCGCCGACCGGCACCCATACGCCGCCCGCACACAGCACCGACCAGAACGCGACGACGGAGGTCGCCGACCGCTCGATGGACACCGCCACCCGGTCGCCGGCCCCGACCCCGGCTTCCAGGAGCAGGCGGGTTCCGCGAGTCACCCGGCGCTCGAACTCGCGCCGGGACACCGACACCTCACCGTCGATGATCGCCACGGCCGCCGGATCCGACGACCAGTGGTCCTCCAGGTGACTCACGGTCGGCGTGAAGGCCGGTGCCGGTGGACCGCTCCGGCACCGGAACCGCTCCCACTCGCCGTCGACGAACACCGAATCGTCCGGAATCCGGGGGCCCCCGTCCAGTTCGCGCAGAGTGGCGGTCAGATGCCGGTCGAAGCGTCGGGCGAGAGTGGCCAGCGCGTCGGTGCCGAAAACCGCGGCCGGGGCTTCCCAGGTGACCGCCCGGCGGCCGTTCTGATCGGCGGGGTGCAGAGTCACCGCGACGTCGGAGATCGGTCCGGTCCGCATCACCTCGAGTCCCCAGTGCAAGCCGTCGACAGCGGGCGGTTCGAAGCCCGGCAGGAGGTTGACCACCGCACCGAACCCGCTGAGCCCGTGCTGCTTTCGCAGCATGTCCTCGCGATGGTGGCGCTGGTGACGCAGTGCCTCGATCAGTGCCGACGACACGTCGACGAGGGCCTGCCCGGCCTCGCGGTCCCCGATTCCGTCGAGGCGCAACGGCACGACGTTGGAGACGGGCTGCACCGCCCTAAGACGTGCCGCCGAGGTACGTGCGGCGACCGGGAGACTCAGCCCCACGTCGGGGGTGTCGAGGAGCCGGGCGCACAGGCCCGCGAACGCGGTGACGAACTCGGCCGACGATGCGGTCCGCGGACTTCTCAGGGTTTCGGTGACGCGCACGATCGACGACGTGAAATGCGGGACGGAACCGGCCAGCAGGGACGGCGCGAGGCCGTCGAGCCGTCGGTCCCAGTGTTGTTCGTCGGCCTGTCGGCGTCGCGAGTCGCGGTACCGCTCCTCTTCGGCCTCGAGTTCGAGGTCGTCGGCGAGGCGCAACTCGTCCGGCCGCGCCGTACCCGCGTAGACAGCGGCGATGTGCGCCATCACCCGCAGGACGCCGGCGCCGTCGGTGAGCACGTGATGCACCCGCACGACCCACCGGTGGGAGTCGGGGGCGAGAACGTGCAGTTCGCTGCGGAACAACGGCAGTCCGAGGTCGGCACCGGCGGGGTCATCGAGGAAATCCTGCGCTCGCGAGTCGCTCGCCGCCGCCGGATCGGCACACGTGGACAGGTCGACGCATTCCACCGGGTCCAGTCCGGAACCGGCTGAGTGCAGGGGGTGCGGATGACCGTCGGCCGGCGAGCGATCCGGGCTCAGACGTACGTCGTACCAGCCGACGTGGTCGAGCACGGCACCGGCCGTGCGATGCAGTCGTTCGGCGTCGAGCCGGCCGCTCAGGGTCAGGCCGAACGCGACGACATGCGAGACCTCGGGATGCAGCAGTTGCGAGAGCCACAGGCCGCGCCGGGTCACGGTCATCGCGGATCGCCCCCTGGGCCTCGTCGGGTGGAGCCGTGCCCGGAGATCACGCCCCGGCCGTAGGTGCGCCGAGTTGAACGGACGCTGAAATGCGAGGTCCAGCGGTCGACGACGACCGCCGTCCGCGGTGCATCTCCCGCGGCGTCACGCGCCGAGCGCGCGGGCGAACATCGGCCAGGACTCATGCATCTGGTCCTCCCAGTACCCCCAGGAATGCGTACCGGTCGCCGGGAGCCGGACGACGGCCGGGATGCGCAGCGCGGCGAGGCGGTTTGCCATCGTCACCGTGCACGATCGTGCGGTCGCTTCGGCAAATCCGCCGGCCGCGACCTGTTCGGCGAGCTCCCCCACGTTGCCGGCGATCCGCCGGTCGGACAGATTGTCGTGCGCACCGGGCAATCCGGTCGCCGCACTGATCCACAGGGCAGGGGTGCGACGCCCGAACTTGTAGGCGTTGATCACCGGATCCTGGGCTGCCCACTGCGGGTCCCCGGGCGGGCCGTACATGTTGCTGGCGTCGGCGAGTCCGGGGACGAACACCACGTTGCGCAACAGCAACTGCCCGGTGGGCGACGCGGTGTCGGCGCATCCCGAGTAGGAGCCCACCGCCCGGTAGAACCCCGGGTGGTTCTCGGCGATCCGCAGCACCGCCGTACCCGCCATCGAGATCCCCGCGACACCGCGCGAGCGTCCCGGGCCGGATCGTCCCCCGTGGGCATTCTCGAAGGCGGCGGGCAGCTCCGAGGTCAGAAAGGTCTCCCACCGCAGGGGCCGCGACGTCTTCACGCCGAACCGGAAGTTCGCGGCCGGGTCGACGCGGCGCCAGTCGGCGTAGTAGCTCGCGGCACCGCCGATCGGGGTCACGGTCCACACGTTCTTGTTGGCATAGAACGCGTTGGCGTCGGTGGCGTGCGTCCAGTCGTCGTTGTCCTCGCCACCGGACGATCCGCTGAGCAGGTACATCACCGGTGCGGCCTGGTTCCGGTTCGCGGGCGTCTGGACCAGCGACGGGACCTGGGTCTGCATCGACCGTGACCACACCGACACCACGAGATTGCGGGGCGACACCCAGGTCTCCCGGTATGGCGCGCCGGCCGTCGCCTTGGCGTATCGGACACCGGTGAGGGTGTCCGCCGCCGCGGTTCCCGCCGAGGGCACGAGCACACCCGCCACGCCCATCACCATGGACAGGACGGCGACGCCGACGACCACGACATTCGGCAAGCGAGACATCCGCGGCTCCTCGAGTTCGTACCGAATCATCAACGACTCGGTCCCGTCATCGTATGCACACCGCTCTGTACCCAGGACCGTTCGGGTCAATCGTCCAGGACTGTTGCACAACGGAATCGGACGAATCGGGTATGAGGTGGGTCGGCCCGACGTACGGTCGGACGATGACACCACTCCTGCGCACCGCCGTCGCGACGCTCGCCGCCGCGGCCGCTCTCCTGACGCCGCTCGCGATGTCGTCGGGGACGGCGAATTCCACGCCCTCGTCCGGAATCTCGGCGGTCAGCCTGGCCAAGGCGGACATCCCGGCCGACCTCCTACCCTTCGTGCCCGACGGCGTACACGTGGAGGTCCGGGAGATCACCATCGCCCCCGGCGGCACCACCGGGTGGCACTATCACGACGGCCCGCTCTACGGACTGGTCCGGCAGGGCACCCTCACCCACCCCGGCTCCGACTGCAAGCCGGTGGTGTACCGGACCGGCGAGATCATCGCCGAACCCGGGGGCAAGGCGAACACCCACGAGGGAACCAATCTCGGGACCACCCCGGTCGTACTTGTCGTCCTGTACCTGATGCCCCTGAACAAGCCGCTGTCCGAGGACGCACCCGCACCGCCGTGTGCGACGGCCACTTCCTGACGGCGGGCGAGCCAGCCCCTGCTTGCTGATCCGAAAGAAGCGACCCCATTGCTCCCTGAGGAGTGAGGAGCGATAGCGACGAGCCACGAAGGGCCTGGTGAGACACGTTGCGAAGCCCTTCGTGGCTCGCTTCGCTCGCACCTCAGGGAGCAGAGGGAGGCCGTCGCTGCACCCAATGGACCAGCGGTTCTGTGGTTCTCTCGGATCAGGGAGCAGAACGCTGCCGCCGGTCCAGCAGTGTCGTGAGTTCGGCTGCGAGCGAACGTGAATCAGCGGTCACGAGTTCTCCGTCGCGTACCACCCACCGGCCGGCGACCATGACGTCGCGGGGTCGCCGGCCCGGGCCGGCCCACAGCAGGCCGTCGACCGGGTCGGTGACCCCGGCGTCGAAGACGTCCGAGCAGTCCCACACGCATAGGTCGGCGGCGGCACCGTGCCGGAGGTGCCCCAGCTCGCTGCGGCCGAGACCTGCCGCCGAACCCTCGGACGCCATCGCGAGAACCTTTCGGGCCGTGACGGGTTCGCCGATCAATCCCGAGACCTGAACGGCCAGGCGGGCATCGGCGAGCAGGTGCCCGGCGTCGTTGCTCCCGCCGCCGCTGGTGCCGAGTCCCACCCGCACACCCGCGGACACGAGCGCCGCAACCCGCGCGACGCCCCATCCCATCGGCACGTCGCACCCGGGCGCGTGGGTCGCAGACGCTCCCGATCGCGCGACCAGAGCCACTTCGTCGTCGGTGATCTCGCACAGATGCGCCAGCGTGACGTCGTCGGCGAGCCAACCCCACTCGTCGAGCAACTCGAGGGGGCGCCGCCCATATCGTTCCGCGGCGACCTGCACATCGACCTGCTCGTTCGCCTGCGTACGACGACGCAGGCCGAGTCGAGATGCGACCTCGCCGAGCGTCGCGAAGGTCTCCGGCCCGTCGCTGTGCACGCCGGACGGGCCGACGGCCAACTGCAGCATCCCGTCCGCGCTCGTGCCGGTTGCCCCCGCACCCAGATGTGTTCGGTGGATGTCCTCGACCGATGCGGCTGCGGCTTGCGGGTCGTCGCGAGCAGTGCCCCGGACGAAGACCAATCGCGCACCGACCCGTGCGGCGGCATCGATGGTCCCTCCGGCCAACGCGACCGGGTCCTGACCACCGGGCCAGGTCAGATGATGGTCAGCGACCGTAGTGACACCGCACAGCAGGGACTCCGCGAGCCCGGCAGCCGCTGCCGCGGCGACGAGCTCGGGGTCGACACCGACCGATGAATAACGTTGCGCCATCAGGCCGAGCCACTGCGGCATCGGTACCGACCGACTCTCCGGACGCGACCGGAACGCGGTCTGCAGCAGATGGTGGTGCGCGTTCACGAGACCGGGCGTGACGACGCACCCCGAGACGTCGACGACCTCGTCCGCGGCGGCCCGGCCGCCGACCGCGGCCCCGATCCGCCCGTCGTCGACCACGACCGGATCGCGCGTGACCATCGACGCGTCACGTAGGACCGCCACGGCGCCAGTGAGCACCGTGACCGTCACAGCTCGAGCACCAGACGACCGCTCGTGCACCGCGACACGCAGATCATCATCGATTCGTTCTCGGACCGCTCCTCCGGCGACAGGATCGAGTCGCGGTGGTCCACCTCGCCGCTGACCACCCCCGTCTCACAGGTTCCGCAGACACCTTCGCGGCACGACGACGGCGCCACCACCCCACGTCCGTCCAGGACGTCGAGGATGGTGCGATTCTGCGGCACCGTCACCGTCACACCCGAGAAGGCGAGGGAGAGTTCGAACTCCTCGTCAGCCGCGGACTGCGTCGTCGTGGCCGTGAACTTCTCGGCGAACGAGTCCACGGCCGGTTGCGGCTCACACACTTGCGCAACGGCTTTCAGCATCGACGGCGGCCCGCAGGTGTACACGGCGGTGCCGCGGGAGAGCCCGGCCAGGACGCCACCGAGATCCAGGCGGCCCGAAAGGGCCGACTCGTGAATCGTGACCAGCCCGGGGTACCTGGAGTCGATCTCGTCGACGAACGCCATCTCCGCCCGGGACCGTCCGACGTAGACGAGCCGCCACGGCCGCCCGGTACGGCGGGCCTCGTCGACGAGGGCGAGGACGGGGGTGATGCCGATACCACCGGCCACGAACACATAACCGAGTGCACGTGTCAGCGCGAAGTGATTGCGCGGCGGGCTGATCCACACCTCGCCGCCCACCTGGATGTCGTCGTGCACGGAGGCCGAACCGCCCCGGCTATCGATCCGCCGTTCGACGGCGATCCGGTACGTACTCGTGTCGTCAGGTGAGGAACACAACGAGTACTGCCTGACCGGGCCGGCCGGTGTGTGCAGATCGACGTGCGATCCAGCGGTCCAGGGCGGCAGCGCGGCGACACCGACCGGCGCGAGGACGAATTCGTCCACCCGACGGGCGAGCCGGCGCCGTGACACCACGCGGACACGCAGTCCATCTCGAAGGTCATTCGCTGACAAAGACATCGGAGATCTCCTAGGTACTACGACCTCCGCCGGGATTCCCAGCCACGGGAACCACCCCCACCGTCGCGGATCTCCGACACCTGCGTTGACGCCTGGACAACGACGAGCCGAGCGGCCTCGGAACCGGTGAGCCGCCACCGGTGGGGAATGCCGCCAGCGTAGTAAAGGCTGTCGCCCCTTCGCAATTCGAGGAGACTTCCGTCGCCGAGGTCGACCTCGACCTCGCCGTCGACGACATGCAACCACTCGTCCTGCTCGTGCTGGAAGTACTCGCCGTAATCCCGCCGGTTCAACAACTGCTCCTGGGGGAAGAACGCGGCGTCTCCTCGAACGAGCAACCGGGCGTATCCGGCGTTGTCGCCGGCCTGCGGCAGGATCGCGCCCTCGCCGGCACGCACCAGTTGCGTCCCGACGGGTGCCGGAGACGGTGCCCCCGCCACGTGCGCAGGGTCCGCGGCCAGCATCAGACTGACCTGGGTGGTGTCCAGCGCCCTGGCGATCCGTTCCAGGGTCGTCATGCTCGGACGCGCGTATCCGCGCTCGAGCTGCGACAAGAACGGATGCGAGATACCGGCCTGCGCAGCCAGATTCGTCAACGTGAGGCCGTGCTGCTTACGTCGTCGGCGGATCTCGGCACCCAGCGACACCTGCGCGACGTCCGGCTCGTCGAGCGCCATGTGGCTCACACCCTTCCTGCAGAACCGATGGTTACACGCCCGCAGCGCTGGTTAACGTCGTGGCAACAGCGCATTCCTATATTCGGACGTGTTGACGTGATCAACAAGTATCACGAACCGCCCCACCCCCGCCGACCCCAGCCACAGCGGGACCACCGACCCAGTCGTGCACCGTCGCACGCCATTTCGATGTTCTCGAGGAAGTGTCATCAATGCCGACTCAGCAGACAGCGCCCGTGCCGGGCATCACCGGATCACTGGCCGACGGGTCGGTGGTCGATGTCGAGCTGTCCGCCGATGCCGACGGTATCCACCGCGTCCGCGCCGTCACACCGTTTTCTCCCGATGTCCCACATCCCGCCGACTGGCTGGATCTCCGCGACCACCTGCTGCTCCCACCCGCCGCCGAACCCCACGCCCACCTGGACAAGGCCCTGTCGTGGCCGGAGTTGTCACCGCCGAGCGGCGACCTCGACGCCGCGATCGCGTCCTGGCGGGCCGGCAGCGTCTCCCTCGACGAGCAGTCCTTTCGGACGCGCGCCCTCCGTGCGACCTCGTCCATGCTGCGCAACGGCATCACCGCGGTGCGCACCCACGCCGACGTGCTGTCGCACGACGACCCGCTGCGAGCCGTCCACGTACTCATCGAGGTCCGGGATCACCTGCGCGGACTGATGGACATCCAGGTCGCGGTCCTGGCGAGCCCACTCACGCCCACCGCGCACATCGAGGCCGCGCTCGACGCCGGCGTCGACCTCGTCGGCGGGGCCCCGCACATCGCCGACGACCCGCTCGCCGAGCTCACGAGACTGCTCGACCTCGCCGAAGCGAGCGGCATCGGCGCCGACCTGCACGTCGATGAGTTCCTCGACGGCGACCACCTGACCATCGAGGCCTTCGCCGCCCGCGTCGCCGATTGGCCCGACGACCGGATCCGCACGGCCGGCCACTGCTGCCGCCTCGACACCCTGAGCTCGGAGGATCTACAGCGCGTTGCACGGGCGCTCGCACGGGCCCGTGTCTCGGTCGTCGCCTTGCCGGTGACGAACCTGTACCTCCAGGGCCGATCCGGACCGTCCGCGGGGCGACGAGGCATCACGCCGATCGACGTGCTGCGCGACCACGGCGTCCGCGTCGCCGGTGGTGCGGACAACATCCGCGACCCGTTCAATCCCGTGGGCCGGGCCGACCCGCTCGAGACCGCCGCCCTGCTGATCACCGCGGCACATCAGAACCCCCACACCGCTACGGAACTGGTCACCTCCGAGGCGCGTGCCGTGCTCGGACTGGAGCCCGCGGGCCCCGTCGTCGGAGCCCGCGCCGACCTCGTCGCCATCCGCGGCGCCGATCTCACCGAGGTCATCGCCACCGCGCCGGCCGACCGGGTCGTGATCGTGAACGGAACGGCGGTCGCACGCACCGAGTCCACCACCTGGACGGCGTTCCCGTCGTTCCCGGTTCCGTCCCCGGCAGGAGCATCACCGGCCGGAATGTCCTCAGCCGCAGCATCACCGCTGGGCCTGTCCCCCGTCGGCATGGAGAGATGATGAGTTCACCAGCAACGACCCACAGACCGGCACTCGGTCACCCGCTCGTCGGCTTCGAACACGTGGAGCTCACCTATCCGGACGGCACCCACGCCCTCCGCGACGTGAACCTCACCGTGCGCGAGGGCGAGTTCGTCAGCGTCGTGGGCCCATCGGGATGCGGCAAGTCGACCCTCCTGCGGTTGTCGTCGGGCCTGGAGACGATCACCGACGGTTACCTGCAGAGCGGTGCCGAACGGATCGGTTACGTGTTCCAGGACGCCACCCTGCTCCCGTGGCGGACCGTGGCCGACAACGTCGCACTGCTCGGTGAACTCGACGGTGCACCGAAAGCCGAACGGCGCGAACGCGTCCGCGCCGCGCTGGAGACGGTCGGGCTGACCGGGTTCGACAAGCACCTGCCGCACATGCTGTCCGGCGGCATGCGGATGCGGGTGTCGCTGGCCCGCTCGCTGACGCTCGATCCCGACCTGTTCCTGTTCGACGAACCGTTCGCCGCACTCGACGAACTGACCCGCGAACGGCTCGGCACCGACCTGACCGAGCTGTTCGCCGTCAAACGCTTTGCCGGCCTGTTCATCACCCACTCGGTCGCCGAGGCGGCGTTCCTGTCCACGCGTGTCCTGGTGATGTCGGGACGGCCGGGATCCATCGTCGACGAGATCGAGGTCCCCTTCGACTATCCCCGGTCGCCCGACCTGCGTTTCGAGCCGGAGTTCGGCGCGATCGCCGGCCGGATCTCCCGCGCACTCCGAGAGGCACATTCATGAGCGCCCCCGACACCGGCACCGAGACCGCCCCGGGCGTGCGAACCCCGAAAACCGGCAAGGCCGGTACACCCGACCCCGGCTCCACCACCGAACTCGCCGTGGCCGCACGCACGGGCCGACGCGGCCGCTCCCGATCGAAGATGGTCGGGATCGCCGCGCCGCTCGTCGTCCTGGGCCTGGTCATCGGCGCTTGGTACCTCGTCAGCTACGCGGTGCTCGATCCCGGCCGTCGATTCCTGATGCCGCCCCCGCACCAGGTCGTCACCGACGGACTGCTGGGCGACTCTGCCCAGGCGATGTGGGAGGCCCTGAGCCGCACGGCCACCGTCGCGTTGACCGGCCTGGCGATCGCCGCGATCATCGGCATCACGTGGGCGGTGATCATGTCGCAGTCACGGCTGATGGAGAACGCCCTCTTCCCGTATGCCGTGGTGCTGCAGTGCGTCCCGATCCTGGCGCTCGTCCCCCTGGTCGGATTCTGGTTCGGATTCGGCTTCAGTGCACGGGTTTTCGTTTGTGTACTGATCTCACTGTTCCCGATCGTCTCCAACACCCTGTTCGGCCTCCGATCGGTCGACCGGCAGATGCGGGATCTCTTCGCCCTGCACCGTCCGAGCCGCGTCACCATCCTGCGCAAGCTGGAGTTCCCCGCCGCCATGCCGGCCATCTTCGCCGGTCTCCGCATCTCGGCGGGCCTGTCGGTGGTCGGCGCCATCGTGGGCGACTTCTTCTTCAAGCAGGGCAATCCCGGCATCGGCATCCTGATCGACAACTACCGGTCGCGACTGCAAGCCGAGGAACTGTTCGCCTCGATCGTGCTCGCCTCACTTCTCGGCGTGGCCGTCTTCTGGTTCTTCGGCTGGCTGGGCAACCGCATCGTCGGACGCTGGTACCAGCGCTGACCTGATCTTCTCTCCCCGGGTGGTTTCGACTCGGCTCCTCGCTTCGCTCGGTGCCGGCTCAACCAGCGGGGGTACCGGCTCCTCGCTTCGCTCGGTGCCGGCTCAACCAGCGGGGGTATCGGCTCCTCGCTGCGCTCGGTGCCGGCTCAACCAGCGAGTGGGTCTCCTGTCGTCGACACCCCTTGATCCTCCATTCAACTTCCGGAATCTCTCAGCCCGAAAAGGAACTCATCTCATGAACACACCCGTCTGGCGTCGCCTGTCCAAGACCACCGGTGTCGCCGTCGTCGCCGCCGCCCTCGCCTTCACCGCCGCATGCAGTTCCGGGGAGAGCACCGAATCCTCCGGTTACACGGGGGCGGTCGGCCCGGTCGACCTGAGCGCCAACTGTCCCGACAAGGTCGTCATCCAGACCGACTGGAACCCTGAGGCCGAACACGGCCACCTCTACCAACTCCTCGGCCCCGACCCCACGATCAATGCCGGCAACAAGCGCGTCGTCGGTCCGCTCTTCGACCGCGGCGAATACACCGGCGTCGACATCGAGATCCGGGCCGGCGGACCCGCCATCGGCTTCCAGTCGGTGACCTCGCAGATGTACTCCGACCCGGAGATCCTCCTCGGCTACGTCGACACCGATCAGGCCATCCAGAACTCGAAGGACAACCCGACGACGGCGGTCATGGCACCGCTCGACATCAGTCCGCAGATGATCATGTGGGATCCCGCCACCTACCCGCAGGTCCAGGGGATCGCCGACCTCAAGGCGGCGAACGCACGCGTCCTGTACTTCGAGGGGGCCACCTACATGGACTACCTGACCGGGTCGGGCGTCCTCTCCCCCGGACAGGTCGACGGCAGCTACGACGGGTCGCCGGCCAACTTCGTCTCCGACGGCGGCAAGACCGCCCAGCAGGGGTTCGCCAGCTCCGAGCCGCAGGTCTACCAGGAAGAGGTCGAGGGCTGGCAGAAGCCGGTGAAGTACCAGCTGATCCACGACGTCGGCTTCCCGTCCTACAAGTCGTCGGTGGCGGTTCGCTCGGACGCACTGGAGGACAACGCCGCCTGCCTCGAGCAGCTGGTGCCGGTGTTGCAGCGCGGTTCGGTCGATTATCTGGCGTCGCCACAGGCGGCCGACGCGGTCATCCTCGACGCCGTCGAGCAGTACGACACGGGGTGGGTGTACTCCCAGCGGAACGCCGACTACGCGCGGGAGACGATGGCCGACCTCAACCTGGTGAGCAACGGCACCGACACGACGATCGGCAACTTCGACACCGCGCGCGTCGCCCGGGTGATGGAGGTGACCGGGCCGATCTTCACCGAGCAGGGCACGCCCGCAGCCGACGGCCTGACGCCCGAGGCGATCGCGACCAACCGCTTCATCGACACCTCGGTGGGCCTGCCGTCATGACCGCTCCGGTGGTCGCGGTCGGTACCGACGAGGGACGCCCCGACTTCGGCCCCGAGGACGTCGATGCGCTGGCCGACGACCTGCTCGCGATCGTCGGCCCGCGTGGCATCAGCTCACTTCCCCGCGCGCTCGAACGCGCGGCCCGCGACGGCTCGGGGATGAGTCCGATCCTGTCGGCGCAGGATCTCGGCCGACCCGATCTCGTGTGCTACCCGCGCACGGCCGACGCGGTGCCCCACATCGTCCGCGCGGCGGTCGCCCGCGGCGTACCGATCACCACGCGCGGCAAGGGAACCGGGAACTACGGCCAGGTCATCCCGCGCTTCGGCGGACTCGTCCTCGACATGACGTCGCTGACCGCGATCGGGGACGTCACCGACCGTTCGGTCACCGCCCAGGCGGGCGCGCGGATGATCAACCTGGAACAGACCGCATGGTCGCACGGCAGCCAGCTGTGGATGTACCCGTCGACCGTCCAGTCGACGCTCGGCGGGTTCCTGGCGGGAGGTTCGGCCGGTACCGGCACGATCGTGCACGGCCGCAACCATCAGGGGTTCGTCGACGCACTGGATGTCGTCCATGCGACCGGCGAGGCCGAGGTGGTCCATCTCGAGGGCGACGACGCAACCCCGTTCGTGCACACCTACGGGGTCGCCGGCATCATCGTCGGCGCCACCGTCCGGGTGGAACCGCTGCAGGAATGGCGCTGCGTGTACGCGAGTTTCGGCTCCACACGCGAGGCGTTCGACGCGGCGCTCCGACTGGCGGCGGTCGAACCGAAGCCGCGTCTGCTGTCCGCGGACGGCCCCGTCATCACGGGCGCGCTGCCCGACGACCCCGCGCTCGTCCGCGGTCGCGCCAGCGTGCGCGGGATCATCGACGCCCGGGCATTGGCGGAGACCACCGACCTGGTCGTCGCCGCCGGCGGCCGCGTCGAAGCGGTCCGCGAGGGCATCGCCGAGACGGTCAAGCTGTCGACGCTGTCCTACAACCACCCGACGTGGTGGTTACAGAAGTCGCAGCCGGACAGGTGGTTCCACATGGAGGTACGCGGGGACGCACTCGTCACCCGGCTCGAGGAGGTGGAGAAGGTGTACGAGGGCGGCATGCTGCATCTCGAGGTCGGCCACGAGATGATGTTCGGGATGCTCAACGGGATCTACCGCAGTCCGCAGCAGGTCATCGACGGCGTCGCCGCACTCGAGGATCTCGGGGTCGGCGTCCACTCCCCGCACCAGTGGTACGTCGATCTCGATGCCGAGCGCGTCCGCGCGCTGGCGCACCAGACCGACCCGAAGGGTCTGCTCAATCCCGGAAGGTGGATGTGAACACGGTGACCACCAGGACGACGCGCCCGGCCGCGCACCGGCGTTATGCCGAGCTGACCACCGAACAGATCGGCACCACCCTGTCGCGGGACTCGATTCTCGTACTACCCACGGGCGCAATCGAACCGCACGGCCCGCACCTGCCGTTGGCCACCGATCTCATCGTCGCGGAGTCGGTCGCCGAGGCCGTCGTGGACCGCGGTGCCGCCGCGGGGCACGATGTCTGGCTCCTGCCGGCGCTGGGTTACACCAAATCCGACGAGCACTCGCGGCTCCCGGGCACGATCTGGCTGCGGGCGAGCACCCTGTTCGAGACGATCGTCGACATCGGGGCGTCGCTCGCACAGACCCCGGCGCGTCGTGTGCTGTTCCTCAACGCGCACGGCGGCAACTCCGCACTGATCGAGGTCGCCGCGCGCGAACTCCGACGACGGTTCGACCTGCAGACCTTCTTCTCCTCCGGCCCGGGTCACCCCGGTCCCACCGAGCGCGGACTCGGTATCCACGCGGGCTGGGCGGAGACCTCGATGATGCTGCACCTCCGGCCGGATCTCGTGCACATGGACAAGGCGGTCGCGACGGTGGCGGACGCGGTCGCCGACGCCGGGCACGTCGGTTTCGCCGGCACCGTCCGATTCGGTTGGCTGTCCACCGATTTCGCCGAGTCTGGGGTGATCGGCGACCCCACTGGAGCCGACGCCTCGATCGGCGCGAAGCTTTTCGACGAGCGCGTCGAGGACCTCGTCGCCGCGCTGCCGGAGATCGCCACCTTCGACCCGGGCCGGGTGGGGCGTTGATCACCAGCGGTACCGGATTCGGAACCGATTGCGCGACCGCGGATCAGCTCTCGGTCCACCCGATGACGCTGCTGCGGAGCTGGCTTCCCCCGTCGGACGAGCCACGGCCGTTGATGGCACTGGCGACGTGCGGCCCCGACGGTTATCCCCGGGTCCGACACGTGCTGATCACCGAGGCCGACGACACCGCGGTCTACTTCCACACCGACAGCCGGTCGGCCAAGGTGGCCGAACTCGCCGACAACCCCCGGGCCTCGATCGCGATCGCCTGGCCCGCCGTCGGCCGGCAGGTCGTCGCGCACGGTGACGTCCGGCGAGCGTCGGACGACGAACTGTCCGAGGCCTACTCGCGCCGTTCCCGGTACCTGCAACTCCTGGCGTGGTTGAACGACGACGACCTCGCCGCATTGCCACCCGAGGAGCGGCGTCGGCGATGGTCCGACTACGACTCGGCCCACCCGCGACTGCCCGCACCGCCCACCTGGACCGGGTACGCCGTCGACTTGCGGGAGATCACCTTCTGGCGCGGCGACCCGGACGGGCCGTCGCAGCGAGTACGGTTCACCGACAACGGAAATCATTGGAATTCGGAGGTTCTACCGGGATGACCGGCACTTACCACAACGCCCTCGTACTGCCGGTCAGCGGCGATAGGCCCTGGTTCTGGGGATGGCTGTCGGTGGGCGAGGACGGCCGGATCTCCGGGATGGGCGAGGGCTCACCGCCGGCCGACGCACCGCTCCCCCGCCACGACCTCGACGGCGCCTTCCTCGCACCCGGTTTCGTCTCGGCACACAGTCACATCTACACCGGCGGGATGCGCGGGGTGGCGCCCAACAGCCCACTCTATGAATGGGTCACGCTGAACAGCACGATGCTGCTCGGCGCCGATGCGCAAGACCTGTACTGGATGACGCTGGCCGGCGGGCTCGATCACCTGTCCTCGGGAATCACCTCCGTGTACAACTTCACCCAGTCCCGCGTCCTGGCACTCTTCGACTACGAGGAGTCCGTCCTCAAGGCGGCTCGGGTGCATTCTCCGGAGTTCGTCACCGCCCAGGTGGACGGCCTGGCGGCCACCGGGATCCGATTCGTCACCAGTGTGCGACTCGACGACGAGCAACTCGGCGAGGACGCCGCGTTCGCCGGTTTCGACGAGGTGATGAGCCACCTGGCGACCGTCGACCGCGACCTCGATCTGGGTGGTTCGGTCTACGGCTCGGTGCAGTGGTCGTCGTCGCAAGCGACCGCCGAACGCGAACGGGCACTGATGGACCGGTACGGGATCACCAATCAGGCGCACTTCGTCGAGACTGCCGAGCAGATCGAGATCCAGCAGTCGAAGTTCGACTGGTACGACGCCGCAGGCGTTCTGGGCCCCGGCTTCGCCTTCGGACACTTCGTGCACCCCACCGAGAACATGGTCGCGCGTGTGCGCGACACGGGGTCGGCGGTGGTGTGGCAGCCGATGTCGAACGGTCGGCTCGGTTCCGGCATCGCCGACATCCCCCGTCTGCTCCGGGATTCGGTGACCGTCGGCGTCGGTGTGGACGACCAGTCGTGCACCGACGTGTCGGACCCGTTCGAGAACATGCGCACCGGGCTGTTCCTGCAGCGCGGAAAGCACAGCGACGCCGCGATTCTCACCCCCGTCGACATGCTCACCCTGCACACGCTCGGGTCGGCATCGGCGATGGGCGTGGCCGACAAGGTCGGTTCGCTGGAGGTCGGGAAGTTCGCGGACCTGCTCGTCGTCGATCCCCGTTCCCCCCACCTCGGCCCGATCTGGGACCCCGTCGCCACCTACGTGCTCGGTTGCGGACTGCGCAACCTACGCGAGGTCGTGGTGGGTGGCCGCACGGTATGGGACCGCGACGTCGCCGATCCGCTGCGCGCACAGGCTGATTCCGAACTCACCGAGCGGATGATCGCGTCAGCGGCACGGTCGGGGATCCATGCGGTGCGCCCACCCGCCGCCGCGACACCATCATCACCGCCGTCGTGACCACCAGCGCCACGATCGTCGCGACCGCGACGCCGACGACCGCCGCCGTCTCGCCGAGGGCGGCGACGGTGATCCCGACGAACGCCCAGATCAGGGTCAGTGGGTATGCGACGAGCACCGACCCGACGGCGGCGGTCACGGCGAGGCCGAGCAGGGCGCATGCGAGCAGGATGGTCAGCTGCCATCCCAGGGACCGAGGGTCGGCGAGGTCGGCACCGATCGCCGCAGCCCAGTTCTGGAAGACCGCCGCGGTGGCCCAGGCCGCATAGACACCGACGAGGATGCGGGTCAGGACGATGAGCCACCGGGGCGCCGCGTCGTCGGCCGGTCTCGCGGCGATGCGGGCGGCGTCGAGCAGGACCACCGTCATGACCGTCAGCACGATCGGTGTCACCCACGTCCACTCCGCGGCCGACACCAGAATCCACAGCGCAGCGCCGGCGAACGCGACTTCGAGGTCGATGAGCAGACGCCGCGGGTCGTCGGTCCCGGTGGCACCTTTCCACACCACGGCAATGGCGAAGACGATCGACAGCAGGTAGATGAGACTCCAGATCGAGAACGTGTAGCCCGCCGGGGTGATCAACAGATCTGTGGTCGATTCGTTGGGCGAGGCGCCGAAGCCGGAGAACGGGACCACGGGCGCGACCACCTGCGCGACCGCCAGGAACACGGCAAGCCAGGTGATCGGACCGGAGACGCGTGTGGGTGTCATGTGATCCAAGGTAGGCACCAGTGTCCGGTTTGCGTCGCGAACTCTATTGAGGTTGCGAGCGAGACACCCCCGCCGCCTAGCGCCCGAAGCTTGCGGCGGGACGTCTCCCCGCTCCTGAGGAGCGCCCTGAGCTTGCGGAGGCCCGGGCCCACTGCTCCCATGGAGCGTCGGGTATACGCCATTGCTCGTTACAGCATCCCGTTGAGCAGAAGGAGGTTTCACACTGTGGAGTTGTCAAGGATCGTGTGGCGCCGGGGTCGACGCCGGAGGGTCTGTGGAGTGTTCGCGTGGACTGTCTAGACGAGGGCTTCGTCGAGTCGCATGGTGCGCCGGTTGTAGGCGGGTCGAGGTAGGCGTTTCGGGTCGATGTCGGCGGGCGGAATCAGCCAGGGGTGCCGGTCGGGACCCATCACCACCTGCCAGCCATGGTGATGGACCTGGGTGTGACAGCGCTGGCACAACAGGCACCCGTTGTCCAGATCGGTCGGACCGCCATCGGCCCAGTGGACGAGGTGGTGCACTTGGGTATGTGCTGCGGGGGCACCGCATTTCACGCAACACTGATCGCGCACGACGATCGCCTGCCGCAGATGGTGCGGGAACAGACGTTTCGTAGTGCCCATCCGCAACGGCACCCCTTCGTTGTCAAGGACGATCTCGGCCACCCCACCATCACACGACAGCCGCCGCGCCGTCGACTCTGACACCGCACCCATCCACGGCAGCCGAGCCGGACCAACCCCATCGGCAGGAATGGTCACCAGCAGTTGGGTGCGTGGTGCTCCGGCGGTGGTCATCGCCGCGCCGATCGCAGCTTGATCCAACAACAGTTCCAGTGCATCTGCACGGCGCTCGGCCACGCCTCGACGGTCGGCAGCGCCGTCGGGTTCGGGACGCGGACAGGACCGTTCGTCGATCATCGACACGAACTTCTCCCCGATCACCGCGGTCACATCTGCGGTGATCGCGACCCGACCCTCCTCGGTGATGTGGGTGTGCACGGTGTTCAGCGACGCATCATCGGCCGCCGGCAAGGCGGCGGGGTCGGTGTCGGCGACCCGAATGGCGATCCCGCGGGCGTGGTCGTCGATCTGGGCAGGGGTGGCACCGGAGAACGCCTGCGCGAGCAACTCGCTCTCGAACGTTGACCGGTCGTCGTCGGACAACGCTGACGCCGAACGCTTGTCCACCAGAGTGATCCCACGGATCACCGCGTCGACACACTCAGCAGACAGATAGCCCTCGGCAGCGCAGTCGGCAACCTTCGGCACCAACCCCAACCCGCCGGCGATACGCACATGACGGTGCGCGGCCGCGGGTGGCATGCCCATCTCGATCAACACGTTTCGCGTCGTCGACCCCGCCCGTACCGCGGCACCCGTGGCATCGAAAAGTGCTGTATGCACGGCGATCTGGTGATCGAGCACGTTGCGCAGCATCCGTAGTTCGTCGAGTCGTTCGTGCAGAGCACGGCCACTGCCGTCGTCGGGTGGTGACGGCAGTGAGATGAGGGTGTCGCGGAGTTCGATGATCGAGGGCATGACACCAAGCTACTCGCAATCACGTTCGACGACGAAGTTTCTCCACAGCCCTCATTGTCATCGAATCCTGTTGCACAGCAGTCGCTGTCACTCGTGCCCCAGCGGTGAACCGTGGTGGACTGTGGTGAACAGAAGCCCCATCAGTCCCACACGTTTGGTCAGAGCCGGTGCGCCCGAGTCACTCATGACCCGTTTCCCGAGGAGCGAGCTTGCGAGCGTCAATGCCTGCTCCCTGAGAAGCCGCCATCACACCTGCGGTACTGCGGACTTTCGGATCGGGGCGCGGAGAAGCTCGTCGAACGACCAGACCGATGGCGACGGCCGCGGCGTAGACGACGCCGGTGACGATGGCGCCACCGAGGGTCCCGACTGCCTGGCCGGCGACACCGTCGAGCACCACCATCACACCCGCACCGCTGTAGGCGAAGGCGGAGAACCGCGATGCCACACGGCCCTGCTCGACGGCGCCGAGACCGCGGGTGACAGCGGCGAGCGCCACTCGGTACCCCCCGGCCTGACCGATCCCGCCGACGACCGTACCCAGGACGATCACGTCGAGCCGGCCGAGGACGAGACCCACCACCGCCGTAGACCATCCGACGACCAGGAGCACCCCGACCGCCGGTAACGTCGTCACGAGCCGCACCCCCACGCCGGCGAGACTCGCGACCATCGAGACCAACAGACATGCGCCACCGACACATTGGGCCACGAGGAGCGAGTCGCTCGCTCCGGTGGTGAGGATCGCGGCGGGCATCGCGCCCACCGCGAGCGCACCGATCGCCCACGCCAGCGCGCCGATCAGATAGGCACCGGGATCTCGACGACGGGTGCCCGCAACGTCGAGGTCGCCTTCGTGGACGTCGAGGTCGCCGGTATGAGCGTGTGTCGACTGCGGCGCGAAGCCGTCGTCCATCGACGAATCATTGCCATACGCAAGCAAACCGGGAGCCAGACGCAGACCGACGAGCAAGACAATCAGGCATACGGCGGTCGCCGCGGCGTGGATCGCGTACACCGTGACCAGCTGCCAGGGCAGGAACACGGCTATCGCGATGGCCGCAACCAGCCCGCTTCCGGCGCCGATGAGCGAACCGGAGGCGATGAACGCACGACCCCGTTCGCCGCGGGCGGCCACCATGATCGCCGCGGCGGCGCCCGTGCTCAGGCCCACCGACGCCCCGGTGAGGAACCGTCCCGGGAACAGCAGCACGTCGACCGATGCGCCGACGATCTGCAGGAGGTCGCCGACGATCGCCGCGAGGAGAGCGAGCGGTAACACCGTGCGGCTGTGCCGGATGAGCGGGCCGCGAGCCGAGATCAACAGGATGATGATCAGGGCGATGAAGTAGGTGGCGAACAGCACCGACGCCGCGGCGGGCCCGAACTCATGGGTGTCCATGTATCCCGGAAGCAGTGGCGTCATCGCATTCGAGCCGCAGATGGCGAGAATGAACCCCACCCCGGAAGCGCCTGTGAGCACACGGATTCCACGGTCGGATCTCAGAGCGACTGCCATGGGGAGAACTCAAACCGACGTCTGTGACCATCGGGCAACCCCGTCGTGGCCGTCGTATTGCGCACCTCGTCGCCACGACGCCGAGGCGCTGACCTGCCACGTTCTGGCGGGTGACGACGATGGCGCCGGTCGCGCCGGAGACTCAGCCCACCGGGCGAAGGTCCGGAGTCGCCCCCGGGCGGGGTCCCCAGTACCTCTCGACCCAACTGCCCGACCCGGCCGGCTCATCGGTCTCGGTGATGTCCCAGTCCACGAACTCGTGTAGATCGCCCGCCATCTCGACGATGACGTCGCGCAGTTCGAGGGGCTCCAGCCAGCGCGGTGGGATGGCCTCGACCCCGTCGCGCGCACCCAGCAGGTTGCCTACGATCGCGCCGGTGGAGTCCGAGTCGCCGTCGTGATTGACCGCGATGATCACCGCGTCCTCGAGGTCGTCGGCCACCAGCGCGGAGTAGACGGCGATCGCGAGCGCCTCCTCTCCGACCCAGCCCTCGCCGAGGCGCGTGATCGCCGCCTCGTGGGACAGGCCCGAACCGGCAAGGCTTTCCGCGGCATCGAGGGCGGTGAGGGTCTCCTCGTGACCGGAACGATTCCGGAGGATGCCTTTCGCCGTCGCCAGCGCCTCCGGCAGGCCGGCCCCGACGATCAGCTCGCGAACCGCGACCGCGAGAACGCCGGCGGGAAGCGAACCGGAGGGATGGCCGTGGGTGAGCGCCGCGAGTGTGGTCGCGAGGTCGAAAGTGCCTGCGGCAGACCAGTCCGCGCGGGCCGCGAACAAACCGACCGGCGCCACCCGCATGACACCTCCGCAGCCCTTGCTGTCGTTGTCGGCCGGGACGCCCGGACGAGTGGTCACCCGGAGCGCCTCGAGACAGGTGGTGCCGGGTGCCCGTCGGCTGTGCAACTGCTGGTGCCCTGCCAGCCAGCTGGACCGTTCGGTCGTCGCCAGCACGCCGTGCCGCGGATGGCCGCCCTGCGTGATGAACCACCGCAGGTATGCGCGGGCCGTCGTGGCCGCGTAGCAGGAGATGCCTCCCGCGCAGTCGCGGGCCCAGGCGCGCAGCAGACCCTCCGCAGTGAACAGCGTCATCTGGGTGTCGTCGGTGATGGTGCCGAGGCCGCCGTACGCCTCGGAGTAGGAGGTGATGCCCGCGGGTCCGAACCTCTCCAGGATCGCGTCCCGAGTCGAGAACTCGACTGCCCCGCCCAGCGCGTCGCCGGCAGCACCGGCGAGCAGACATCCGGTGAACCGATCCATGTTCGCCCCCTGTGCTTTCCCCGGCGTTCATCCATGGTCACACGGTTGCGCCGACTCTGCTGGACAGCGGACCGCGAACGGGTACTTTCAGAGGACCTCGAGACGAAGGGGCTCCGATCGTGCTCTCCCTCATCCCCGGTTCACAGCGTCGCAGCCTGGACGAGATCGTCGAGCGCCTCGACTTCTCCGTCGGCGACCGCACCGCCAAACGCAGCGCCTTCTGGTTGATGCTCACGCTGTCCGGCATCATCGCGGTCTCGGGAGTCGTCGCCGACAGCACGGCGACCGTCATCGGGGCGATGATCGTCGCGCCGCTGTCGACACCGATCCTCGGCATCGGACTCGGGATCGCCACCGGCCGTGGTCGACTCGTGCTCGCGAGTGTCGGTTACGTGCTCGCCGGGGTCATCCTGGTGACGATCCTGGGCGTCGTGTTCGCCCAGTTGCTACCCAACCCGACGAACGTGCTCTCCAACTCACAGGTGCTGGGCCGGACGTCACCGACGCTCGTCGACCTCCTGGCCGCCCTCGCCACCGGCCTCGTCGGCGCGATCGCCATCACCCGTCGCGACGTCGGTGATGTGCTGCCCGGCGTGGCCATCGCCATCTCCCTGGTGCCGCCACTCGGGGTCGTCGGCGTCTGCCTCGGGTCGGGAGCCCCGTCGCTCGCACTGGGCGCCTTCGTGCTGTTCGCGTCGAACGTGGTCGCGATGATCATCACGAGCCTCGTCGTGTTGACGATCGCAGGCTATGGCCGAGAGGCCGCCGATCTCGCCGGTGCGGAACATCCGAGGGCCCCTCGACGCCGGGCCTACGCGGCACTGGCCGTAGCTCTCGTCGTCGTCACCGTCCCGATGGTCGCGAACTCGCTCTCGTCACTGTGGTCCCGGCAGATCGCGACCGCGGCGGAGTCGTGGCTCGGATCGGGCGGGAACGACTCGTCCGAGGTGACCGGCGTCAGCTGGACCGGCAGCACGGTCACCGTCGGTGTGCTGGCCCCGCAGGACCTGCCGCCGATCGACGAGCTCCAGACGACGGTCGACGAGTTGGTCCCCTGGGACCCCGAGGTCGTCGTCGTCCACACGGTCGGCGAGCGGTCGGGTGTCAACTGAGCGTGCCGAACCCCGGCGAGGCATCCGCGCTTCTGACAGAGTGGTACGTACGCATCGCTCACCGAGAACGTCACCGTACGCACTCAACCGAGAATCGACGAGGTCAAGCACATGGCTCTCTCGAGACGCATCCCCTGCTGTGGCACAGGCGAATTCGTCCGCCCACGATCACCTCCCGTTCCAGGACACCCGCGACCTGGACGCCGCCACGCGCGGACTCGTCGCCGAACTCGATCCCCCCGCCATCGCCGGCCAGGACGGGAAGCCGGTGTGGGATTGCGATGAATTCTCCTTCCTCGCCAAGGAGGCGCCTGCCACCGCCCATCCCAGCTTGTGGCGGCAGTCGGGTCTCGTTGCCCGACAAGGCCTCTTCGAGGTGACCGATCGGATCTACCAGATCCGCGGCCTGGACCTGTCGAACATGACCGTCGTCGAGGGCGACACCGGCGTCATCGTCATCGACCCACTGATCTCACAGGAAACCGCGGCCGCCGGCCTCCGCCTCTATCGGGAGCATCGTGGCGATCGTCCGGTCACCGCCGTCATCTACACGCACTCGCACATCGATCATTTCGGCGGCGTCAAAGGAGTCACCACCCAGGAGGCCGTCGACGCCGGCGAGTGCCAGATCATCGCGCCCGCAGGCATGGTCGAGCACGCGGTCGCCGAGAACGTCTACGCGGGAACGGCGATGGGCAGGCGCGCGGCGTACATGTACGGGGCCGCGCTGCCGAGGGGCCCGCGCGGTGCGATCGGCGCGGGCCTCGGCCAGTCCACGTCCACCGGCACGGCGACCCTGATCGCCCCGACCCTCGACATCACCACCACCGGACAGGTCGAGACCATCGACGGGGTCACCATCGAATTCCAGCTGACGCCCGGCACCGAGGCACCGGCCGAGATGAACTTCTACTTTCCGCAGATGCGCGCGCTCTGTATGGCCGAGAACGCCACCCACACCCTGCACAATCTGCTCACGTTGCGGGGTGCCCTGGTCCGTGATCCGCACGTGTGGTCGCGCTACCTGACCGAGGCGATCAACGATTTCGCGGCGCGCTCCGACGTGCTCTTCGCGTCGCATCACTGGCCGACATGGGGCACCGCGGAGCTCACGGAGTTCCTGTCCCTCCAGCGCGACCTCTACGGATACCTCCACGATCAGACCCTTCGGCAGCTCAACAAGGGCCGGACCGGTCTCGAGATCGCCGAGGACATCCGATTGCCCCCGGCACTCGAGAACGCCTGGCACACACATGGCTACTACGGCTCGGTGAGCCACAACGTCAAGGCCATCTACCAGCGTTACATGGGATGGTTCGACGGGAATCCGGCGCACCTCTGGGAACACCCGCCGGTGGAATCCGCGACGCGGCACGTCGAGTTCATGGGCGGCGCGGACGAGGTGGTACGGAAGGCCCGCCGGTCGTTCGAGGCGGGCGACTTCCGCTGGGTCGCACAGGTCCTGAACTACGTCGTCTTCGCCGACCCGGCGCACGAGGAGGCGCGGAGTCTCCAAGCGGACACGCTCGAACAGCTCGGCTATGGCTCGGAGAACGGCACGTGGCGCAACTTCTACCTCATGGGGGCGTACGAGTTGCGCCACGGACCCGTCGGGACGCCGACCACGACGGCGGCCACGGACATCGTCGCCGCCCTGTCGGTCGATCAGCTCTTCGACGCCGTCGCCCTGCGAGTCGACGGGCCGGCGGCCTGGGACGCCCACATCGTCCTCGACTGGCACATCACCGATGTCGACCGACGCCACCGATCGGAGCTGCGCAACGGCCTCCTGGTTCATTTCGACGTGGATCAGGCAAGCGCTGGCGACCCCGTCGCAGCCACGTTCACCCTGACGAAACAGACCCTGCTGACGCTGCTCCTCGGGCTCGTGGATCTCGGTACGGCCGTCGAAGCGGGCGACGTCGGCGTCGACGGTGATCCGAGTGCATTCGGCGAACTCGCCGGCTACCTGGACGACCCCGATCCCGATTTCGCGATCGTGACACCCTAGTTCCCGCCGGGCGGCCCGGCCGACCCGACCGAGGGTGACACCGCTCGAACACACGTGCGAAACTGACTGGGTGGGCATGAAGTGGATTGGCGGGGACAACGGCCAACCACACCGGCCCGCCTTCGTGCGGGTCGGCCACAAGGCGGTGCTCATCGACCTTGGCGCGCTGTACCCCAATGCGCCGCATTTCAGCGGCGAGTACCACCCCGACGGTTTGCAGATCCGGTCGGTGCACCTCGGCGTCCTCACCGAGTGGGGGCGCGACGAATGGGGTGCCTGGTACGGCAAGGTCACCTACACGATCACCTCGAAGGACCGACAGGAGAAGGTCACGCACTGGGTGCCGTCGTGGGCGTTGCGCCCGGCCGGTGACCGGCCGCCCGGGCGACGGTGACCGCCCCCGAGGAGCGAGCTTGCGAGCGTCACCCCCTGCTCCCTGAGGAGCGAGCTTGCGAGCGTCACGAAGGGTCCTGGTGAGGCGGGTTGCGAGACCCTTCGTGACGCGCCCTCCGCAAGCTCCGGGCGCTCCTCAGGGAGCAGAGGGGTGACCCTCCGCCGGGAGCAGAAGGTGGGCCCTGCGCAGGGAGCAGAGGGGTGGCCTCCGCAAGCTCTGGGCGCTCAGCGGATGAGCGGGTCGCGCGGCAAGCCGAGGATGCGTTCGGCGATCTGGTTGCGGGTGATCTCCGACGTCCCGCCGGCGATCGACATCCCGCGGGCCCCGAGGATCAGCAGGCCGGCCAGCTTGCCGGGACCGGACGAGAACGCGACGTCGGGTCCGAGCAATTCCGCGGCCAGATGCGCGCGGTCGCTGAGATGCTCGGCGAGAAGCAGTTTCGTCACATTTCCCTCGGGTCCGGGAGCGGCGCCGACGACCGATCGGGCGGCGCGACGCAGATTGAGGAGTCGCAGCGCATCTTCGACGGCGAGGAACTCACCGACCTTCGTCGCCGCCCCCTCGACCCGGTCCCCGTAGCCCTGGACGAGTGCCACCATCTGCTGGACCGCACCCTCGCTACCCGGCGCACCGCCGCCGATGCTGACCCGCTCGTTGCCGAGGGTCGCGCGGGCCACGGCCCAGCCGTCGTTCGGTGTGCCCACCACGTCTTCGTCAGGAACGAAGACGTCGGTGAAGAACACCTCGTTGAACTCGGACCCGCCGGTGATCTGCCGCAGCGGACGTACCTCGACACCGGGCGCCGACATGTCGATCAACACGGCGGTGATGCCCTTGTGTTTGGGGGCTTCCGGGTCGGTCCGCACCGTTGCCAGCCCTCGCCGGCACAGGTGGGCGCCGCTGGTCCAGACCTTCTGGCCGTTGATGCGCCAGCCGCCGTCGACGCGCGTGGCCCTCGTGCTGACCGCCGCCGCGTCCGACCCGGCGCCGGGCTCGGAGAACAGCTGACACCACACCTCGTCCCCGAGCAGCGCCGGCCGGACGAACCGGTCGATCTGGTCCTGCGTGCCCTGCTGGATGAGGGTGAGGATGACCCACCCGGTGATGCTGTACTCGGGCCGCTTCACACCCGCGGTCGCCATCTCCTCCTCGATGACGAGTTGTTCGACGGAATCCGCGGCGCGTCCCCACGGCCTGGGCCAATGCGGCATGACGTAACCGGTGTCGATGAGCTTCTCGCGCAGCGCGGACTCGTCGACGCCGGCGATCTCGGCGATGTCGGCTCGAACGCGCGCGCGCAGTTCCTCGGCCTCGGGTGGGAGGTCGAGGCTGTTGGCACGGGTGACGCCGCCTGCGGAGAACTCGTACACGTCACGAGCCGGCTGTTGTCCGCCGAACAGCGCCTGCAGCACGGTGGCGCGGCGCAGATGCAGGTGCGCGTCGTGTTCCCAGGTGAAGCCGATCCCACCGTGCACCTGGATGTTCAGCTCGGCGTTCGTCGTGTACGTGGGCAGTGCCAGCGCGGCCGCCGATGCCGCGACCAGCCCGAGCGCGTCGGCGTTCTCGTCGGCCGCTCGCGCCGCGTCCCACACCACCGCGGTGGCGGCCTCCGCGCCGACGAGCATGTTCGCGCAGTGGTGCTTGACGGCCTGGAACGCACCGATGGTCCGGCCGAACTGTTCGCGGACCTTCGCGTAGGCCACCGCGGCGTCCAGCGCGTCCCGCGCCCCGCCGACGGCTTCGGCCGCGACCAGCGTCCGGGTGAGCGCCAGCGCGGTGGCCGCCAGTCTCGGCAGACGGACGGCGGCAGCACTCGACAGCGACACCCTCGCCGACAATCGGGTCGGGTCCAGATCGGCGTGCGCGCCCACCTCGACACCGGAGTCCGACGACTCCACCACCAGCACATCGTCGTCGCCGATGAGTACCAGCAGATCCGCGAGCGGTGCGCCGAGTACCGCGTCGACCTGACCGGAGACCGTCCCACCGGCCTCGGTCAGTCCCGGCACCACCGCGACACCCGCGGTGACCGTGCCGTCGACGAGCGGCCGCAGCCAGCGGGCAGGCGTCTCGTCGTCGGCATGAGTCAGGATCGCCGAGGCGATCACGGTGGGCAGGAACGGACCCGGCGCCACCGCGCGGCCCAATTCCTCTGTCACGACGACCAACTCGGCGATCCCGAAACCGGAACCGCCGTACTCCTCGGCGACGTGCAGACCCAGCCAACCGAGTTCGGCGATCTCCGCCCAGAACGTGGGTCTGGCCTCCTCGGGCGCGTCGAGTCGGTCGCGCGCCTGCGCCCGCACCTTTCGGTCGACGGCGAATTCGCGCACCACCGAGGCGAGTTCGACGTGGTCATCGGTCAGGGCAATACTCATGGCGACTCCCGGGATCGTCGGTCACCCGATCACACCATCTACACCCGGCCCGGGGTGGACGCTTGAGACAAACTCATCGAATCCGTTCCCGACGCGCCCGGTGCACGACCGGGTCCGGGAACGGCACGGCATCGACGAGGTCCCTGGTGTACCGGTCCTCGGGCGGTGAGGACGGTGCGCGTTCCGGCCGATGTCCGTCGCGAGATCGACGACGCGGCGGAGGCCTCGGCGGACTGAAGCGTTCCGATCACCGTGAGCGTTTCCCTCGATCGCACCACCGTCGCGGTGGTCTGATGAATTCGATTGCCATCAAACGATATTCAGAAGAGGACGAGAGATGACCCTGGCGCACATCGAGGACCGGACCGAGCGCGAGCAGGCAGCTCAGTAGATCTACCGCGACGCGGGGATCACCGTCGACAAGCTCGGCGAGCACATCGGGGCACGCATCGGCCAGGTGCGGCTCGGCGGCGACCTCGCCCCGGAGCAGGTGGAGGCGATCCGCCTGGCGCTGGCGATCAACAAGACGATCGTCTTCGAGGGCCAGGACCAGCTCGACGACGACAGCCAGTACGCGTTCGCCGAACTCCTGGGCGATCCCACCGCACCTCATCCGACGGTGACCTCACGCGGCGAACAGCTGCTGACCATCGAAGGCGCCGCGAACAGCTGGCACTCCGATGTTACGTTCGTCGATCGCATCCCGAAGGCGTCCATCCTCCGGGCGGTGACGCTGCCGAGCTACGGCGGCGCGACGACCTAGGCGTCGACGGTGGCCGCCTACGAGCAGCTGCCGAAACCGCTGCGCGCGTTGACCGAAGAGCTGTGGGCCACCCACACCAATCTGTACGACTACGTCGGCCAGAAGGAGCCGTCCGGCGGTGTCGACGTCAGTCGCAAGGCCGAGCACTACAAGGAGTTCACCAGCTCCGAGTACCAGACGCTGCACCCCGTCGTCCGCGTCCATCCCGAGACCGGCGAACGCAGCCTGCTGCTCGGACACTTCGCCAAGGAGTTCCGCGGCCTCCTGAGTTCCGAGTTCGCCGACCTCTACCAGCTCCTCCAGGCGCGTATCACGAAGCTGGAGAACACCTTCCGGTGGAACTGGAAACTGGGCGACGTGGCGATCTGGGACAATCGCGCCACGCAGCACTACGGCATCGCCGACTTCGGCAACCAGCAGCGTGAACTGCACCGCATCACCCTCGCCGGCGATGTGCCCGTCGACGTCCACGGTCAGGCGAGCCAGGTTCTCCAGGGCGACGCGACGCACTACTCGGTCGTCGAAGAACCCGCCCGACTGTTGGTGTTCGCGGCCTGACCCGTGCGCGCGTCACCGCCCGCTCCCTGAGTTGCGAGCCTCGAAGGGTCCTGGCGAGGTGCGTGGCAAACCCTTCGTGACGCGCCCTCCGCAAGCTCCGGGCGCTCCTCAGGGAGCAGAGAGTGCGGCTTGCGCTCCTCTCGCCTCAGGGCCGGTCGCCCTCGGCGACCGGCCGTTCCGGGTCCGACGACCACTGCGAGAACGAACCGGGGAACAGCGTGGCGTCGATCCCCGTGACGGCGAGCGCCGCGATCTGGTGCGCGGCATTGATCCCGGAACCGCAGTAGACGACGACATCGGAGCCGGCCCCGCCGTCGATACCGACATCTGCGAACCGGCGTCGTAGCTCCTCCGCCGGACGGAAGCGGCCGGAGGTGTCGACGTTGTCCGCCGTCGGGACACTGATCGCCCCGGGGATGTGGCCGGCGCGCGGATCGACCGGTTCGACGTCGCCGCGATAGCGTTCGGCGGCCCGGGCGTCGAGCAGGTGTGCCGGCCCGGCCGCGACGCTGTCCATGGTCGCGACCGGCAGGTGTCCGGGGCTCAGGGTCACGTTGCCCGCTCGCGGCCGACCGCCGTCGCCCGTCGTCGTGCGCAGGCCTTCGGCACGCCACGCCGCGAGGCCGCCGTCGAGAAGTCGCACGTCGGCGACACCCGCCCACCGCAGCAGCCACCAGGCGCGCGCGGCCGCGAGGTTGCCGGAGTCGTCGTAGACCACCACCGGGACGGCGTCGTCGATCCCCCATCGCCGGGCCGCCTCCTGGAGGTCGGCGACGTCGGGCAGCGGATGCCTGCCGCCGACCGGCCCGGAGGGCGGGGCCGCCAGTTCGGAGTCGAGGTCGACGTAGACCGCACCGGGGATGTGACCCTCGCGATAGGCGTGCCGACCATCGAAGTCGCCCAGCTGCCAGCGCACGTCCAGCAGGATCGGCGGAGTCGCCAGCAGCATCTCGGCCAGCTCGAGCGGGGTGATGAGGACCTCGGCCATGGCGGCGAGGGTACCAACGCGAACCGATGGCAGAATGGGGCAATCCGCCCATGACCGGGCACCTGGCCCTCCGTCGCCCTGCCGTCACCACCCTCAGGAGTCCATCCCGTGGCGTTGTTTCCTGCCGTCGTCTTCGGACTCATCACGTTCTGGCTGCATCGGCGCATCGTCCGCGCGACCGCGATGCCGCGCCCCTGGTCGATCATCGCCGACGTGGCGCTGGTCGTCCTGTGGGCGCTCGCCCTCATCGGCTTCGCCACCGGACGGGTGCTCGACCCGTCGTGGGCGCGGCCCATCGGCACGATCGGGCTGATCTGGCTCGCCGCCGTCTTCTACCTGTTCCTCGGCCTCGCGGTGGTGGGCCTCGTGTCGTTCGCCGCACACATCGTCCGCTGGATCCGGCGACGTCGATCCGGAGTGCAGGACAACCCCTCGTTCGCGGCCCGTCGGCTCAGCAAGCTCCGGGTCGCCACGGCCGCGGTCGTGGTGGTCGCGCTCGGGGTCACCGGCTACGGGGTGTGGGAAGCATCTCGCCCCCAGGTCGTCGACGTCGACGCCACGTTCGCGAGCCTGCCGCCGCAGTTCGACGGAACGCGCATCGCGGTGATCTCCGACCTGCACGTCGGCCCGGCCCGTGACGCGTCGTTCACCCAGCGCGTCGTCGACGACGTCAACGAGCAGGAGCCGGATCTCGTCGTCCTCGTCGGCGACCTCACCGACGGCACCATCCCGAACGTCCGCGACACCCTCGAACCCCTCGCGGATCTGGATGCGCCTCTCGGGGTCTTCGGTGTGAGCGGCAACCACGAGTACTACGCCGACGACGGTGGCCGGTGGCTCGACGTCTGGGAGGAATTCGGCGTGCGCACGCTGCGCAACGCACGAGCGCCCATCGAGGTCGACGGCGCGACCATCACACTCGCCGGCGTCCACGACGCCACCGCCCCCGAACCGTACGAGCCCGACCTCCCGGCGGCGTTGGCGGGAACGTCTCCCGAAGACTTCACCCTGCTCCTCGCCCACCAGCCCAAGCAGGCCGTCGAGGCATCGGATCTGGGTGTCGACCTCCAGCTGTCCGGGCACACGCACGGCGGCCAGCTCTGGCCCATCCGCTACCTCGTCCGTGCCCAGCAGCCGACGATCACCGGGCTCGACCAGATCGGGAACACCACGATCTACACCACCCGCGGCGCCGGCGCCTGGGGCCCGCCGGTCCGTGTCCTCACGCCGCCGGAGATCACGATCCTCACGCTGCGATCGGCGCCGCCTGCCTCCTGATCCGAAAGAACCACATAACCGCAGGTCCCAGCCCCTTGCTCCCTGAGGTGCGAGGAGCGATAGGGACCCAACCCCTGCTGCCTGAGGTGCGAGCGAAGCAAGCCACGAAGGGTGTAGCAACGTATCTCACCAGCCCTTCGTGGCTCGTCGCTTGCGCTCCTCGCACCTCAGGGACCAGGTGTTTTGCTGTTTTTCGGATTAGCGAGCAGATGGGCGGGCTCGCTTCTCGAGGAGCAGCGGCCGTCAGCCGTTGATGTCCGACGGATGGGTTGCCAGTGGGGTGACCTTGATCCGCATGTACGGGAACAGCGGCAGACCTGACAGCAGGGTGTGCAGTTCGTCGTTCGACTCGACGTCGAAGATCGAGTAGTTGGAGTACTCCCCGACGATCCGCCAGATGTGCGGCCACTTGCCGGCGCGTTGTAGATCCTGCGAGTACGCCTTCTCCCGTGCGACCGTGTCGGCCCGCAGGTCGGGGTCGAGGTCGTCGGGAATGGAGACGTCCATCCGCACGTGGAACAGCATTACTTCGCCGGGTCCAGCACGAAGTCGTAGGAGACGGTGAAGCCGCCCTTGCCGTCGTCCTGCGGGTCGAGCACCAGTTCGGGTTTGACGGCGCTGGCGACGTCGTCGTCGTTGTGCGGGTCGCCCGGGAAGTACAGCTGTGCGGTGAGCTGCTCGTGGCCCGGCGCCGAGACCTTGAGGTGCAGGTGCGCGGGACGCCACGGATGCCAGCCCGCCGCGGAGATCATCTTCCCGCACGAGCCATCGGTCGGGATCATGTACGGCGCGGGCCGGATGGTGGTGATCTCGAAACGGCCCTCGTCATCGGCGGTGAAGGTGCCGCGCAGATTCCACTCCGGGATTCCCGGCGCGAACTGCGAGTAGAAGCCGTCGTCGTCGGCGTGCCAGAGTTCGACAGTGGCGCCGGCGAGGGCGGTGCCGTCGCACGACCGGACCTGACCGGTCCACACCAACGGATCGCCGGGCTCGTTGTCCCGCATGGGCAGAGTGCCCTTGGCGCCGAGTTCCGGAGCGTCCGGGACGTAGTACGGGCCTTCGATGCTGCCCTTGTTGCCCTGACGATGCGAGGTCGCGACGTCCTCGACGACGTGCTCCACCCAGACGTCGAGGAACAGCGGCCACTCGCCGTCCTCACCGACGTTGATGAGCCACGCCTTGAGCGCGTTGTACTCGTCGTAGGTCACCTTGTGCTTCCGGATCACCTCGTGCACGCCCGCGAGGACCTCGTTGATGAGGGTCGAGACACGTTCCGGCGCAGTGTCCTTCACTGCCTCGAACGGAGACTTGTCCGCGTGGAACCGCTCGGTGGCGGAGGCGCCGGACGCCGCGGCGGTGGCGACTTCCTGGGGATGCTCGGTGGTGGTCATGTTCTTCTCCTTGCTACTGGGTTCGTGGGGCTGCCACGAGACGTGTTGTGGGCGTGCGGGTCTAGTTGTCGGTGCGATAGCGGTCGAGCTTGTCCGGATCGATCTCGAAACCGATGCCCGGCGCGGTCGACCGGTGCAGGTGGCCATCGCGGATTTGCAACGACTCGGTCAGCAGGTCGTCGCTCATGTCCAGGAAGTTCGACAGCTCACCCGCGTAGCGCGAGGTCAGCTCGAAGGCGCTGCCGAAGGCGAGCGTGCACGCCGTCCCGATCTGTCCGTCGATCTGGTTGCCCATGACGACCGGGACGCCCAACCCCTCGGCGAGGTGATGCGTGCGGCGTGAGGTGGTGAAACCCGACCGCGCGGTCTTGATGCTGACGGCGGTCGCCGACCGGCCGAGGATCTCGCGGGTGACGTCGGCCGGCGTGGGCACCGATTCGTCGGCGATGAACGGCACCGGCAGCTGTTCGACGAGCCACCGGCGACCGAGCACATCGGCTGCGTCGCAGAGCTCTTCGGCGAACAGCAGATCGAGGTCGGCCATCTCCCGCATGGCTCGCGCCGACTCGGCTGCGGTCCAACCCCGATTGCCGTCGACGTAGAGTTCGACGTCGCTGCCGAACCGCTCGCGGAGCGCGCGGACGACCGCGGTGTCGAGGGATGCCGGGTGACGTCCGACCTTCACCTTGAAGGTGCGGATCCCGTAGGTGTCGACCATCTTCTCGGCTTCGGCGACCATCGCGGCCGGCTCGGCGAAACCGAGCATGTGACTGACGCGCATCCGGTCGGTGTAGCCGCCGAGCATGTCGCCGACCGGGAGTCCCAGCACCTTGCCCAGCGCATCCCAGATCGCCATGTCCACAGCGGATTTCGCGGCCGGGTTGCCGACCGTGCGAGCCATCCGGGCGGCGACCACCTCACGCTCGAGCAAGGTCAGGCCGACGACCGCGGGCGCGAAGATGCCCTCGATCACGGCGATGATGCCGTCCTGGGTCTCGCCGTAGGTGAACGGGCGGGGCGGCGCCTCGGCGACGCCGACCACGCCGGCGTCGGTGTGCACCCGGACCAGCACGTGGGTCGCGGCGTGCACCTCGCCGGAGGCGAACCTCAGCGGCTTCACGTACGGGATGGCGAACGGAATCGCCTCCACAGCGGTGATTTTCACGGTTTCTCTCCAGATCGAGCACCCAGTCGGGTCCTCACGGAACGGTGGTCGGCAAGCTGGGCGTCGCGCGACTCTGCGGCGGCGGGATCGATGAAGGCGGAATCGGCGAAGGCAGCGGCGATGACGTCGGCGACCGCGGTGACGACCGGGTCGCCGGAACCCGATCGCCAGGCGAGTGCCACCTCGACGGTGTCGGCATCAACGAGGTCGCGCACCACCAAACCGTCGAGCGGAAGTGACCGCACCGAGGCCGGGAGCAGGGCGACCCCCAGCCCGGCGGCGACCAGGGCCAGCAGCACCGCGGTACCCGGCGCCTGGTGCGCCCGGTGGGGAACGAAACCCGCTGCGCGACATGTCCGTATTGCGGCGTCGTTGACGGCCGAGTCCCGGCTGTCGTACAGCACGAACGGCTCGTGGGGGAGGTCGGCGACCGAGACCACGGGCTCGGCGGCCAGTCGGTGATCGACCGACACCGCGAGAACCATCGGCTCGACATCGATCACCGTCGTCTCGATGTCCTCCCCGATCGCCGGCGGGCGCAGGATCCCGAGGTCGAGGGTGCCGGCGCGCAGGGCGTCGCACTGGCCCGGCGTGAGCATGTCCGACTGGATACGAAGATCCACATCGGGCAACTCCCGCTTGACGACCCGCGCGATGCGCGGCAGATGGGAGAACGCGGCGATACCGGTGATACCGACCCGGACGAGGCCGCTGCGGCCGGCGGCGATCCGACGCACGCCGTCCACGGCTTCGTCCACGCCGGCGAGAATTCGCTCGGCCTGGGCCCTGAGGTACTGCCCGGCCGGGGTGAGCGACACCTGGCGGGTGGTCCGCGTGAACAAGGTGGCGTCGAGTTCGGCCTCGAGTTGGCGGATGGCGTACGACAGCGCGGGCTGTGCCACGTGCAACGACTCCGCCGCCTGCCCGAAATGACAGGTGTCCGCCACGGCGGCGAAGTACCGCAAGTGCCGTAGCTCCATGACCTGCCTCATCTCGTACCGATCGACCACCACGGTTGTGACCGCGGACACGTCTCACGGTAGAGCGTCGATCAATACATGACAAAGACACAAATTGCCCGGATTGATCGAACTCATCGATCAATCGGCTACTGGGTCAGGACTGGTGTTTGCCCTGGTGTGATGGCCACCACGTGCTGCCACAGTTCATAGAGCAGCCCACTTCTGGAGGTATACGGCCATGACCACGTCAGTATCGGAACATCTGAACCACGTGAACTCGGTCCTCGACGACGCGGTCGTCGACGACCGCGACGCCGGTGTCTACCGCGCCAACCGGCGGATCTTCACCGATGAGGACATCTTCGAGCTGGAAATGAAGCACATCTTCGAGGGCAACTGGATCTACCTCGCGCACGAGAGTCAGGTCCCCGAGCCCGGCGACTACTTCACCACCTACATCGGCCGGCAGCCCGTGGTCATCACCCGCGACGACAAGAGCGGCGAACTGCACTGCCTGATCAACGCCTGCGCGCACCGCGGCGCGATGATCTGCCGGCGCAAGACCGACAACCGGATGACACTGACCTGCCCGTTCCACGGTTGGACGTTCCGCAACGACGGGACCCTTCTGAAGGTCAAGGATCCCGATGGGGCCGGTTACCCCGACACCTTCGACGTCGACGGCTCGCACAACCTGACCAAGGTCGCCCGCTTCGACAGTTACCGCGGCTTCCTGTTCGGCAGCCTCAACGAGGACGTCGCCTCGCTAGGGGAGCATCTCGGCGACACCCGACTGATCATCGACATGCTGGTCGACCAGTCGCCGGACGGCCTCGAGGTGCTCCGCGGCGCGTCGACCTACACCTACGACGGCAACTGGAAGGTGCAGGCGGAGAACGGCGCCGACGGCTACCACGTGACCGCAACCCACTGGAACTACGCGGCCACCACGTCTCGTCGCAGTACCGGGGAGTCGAAGAACGACACCAAGGCACTCGACGCCGGCGGTTGGGGAAAGTCCGGCGGCGGCTATTGGTCCTACCCCAACGGTCATCTGTGCCTGTGGACGTGGGCCGCGAACCCTCAGGACCGGCCGCTGTGGGACAAGATGGACGAGCTCAAGGAGACTCACGGCGACGCCAAGGGCGAGTTCATGGTGAAGGGGTCGCGCAACCTGTGTCTGTACCCGAATGTCTATCTGATGGACCAGTTCTCGACGCAGATCCGCCACTTTCGTCCGATCGCGCCGGACAAGACCGAGGTGACGATCTACTGCATCGCGCCCAAGTGTGAGAGCGACTCCGCGCGGGCTCACCGCATCCGCCAGTACGAGGACTTCTTCAATGCGTCCGGAATGGCGACTCCCGACGACCTCGAGGAGTTTCGGTCGTGCCAGCTCACGTTCCGGGCGCAAGCCGCGCCGTGGAACGACATGAGCCGCGGTGCCGAGCACTGGCTCACCGGTCCCGATCCCGTCGCCGAATCGCTGGGCATGACCGGGGTCATCTCGGCCGGCGTCAAGAACGAGGACGAGGGGCTCTACCCGGTCCAGCACGGTTACTGGCTCGAGCGGATGCGCGCAGCTGCCGCGAAGGAAGAGGCGGCGGCCGAACAAGCAGCGGCCCCAGCCCAGTAGACCGCCGCCCAGCCCACCGCCCTGAAGGAGAGCGCCATGACCACCGCTGAGACCAATTCCGCCGCTGTCGATCCCGCCGGGTCGGGCACATCCACCGGCGGAACGCTCATCACCCAGAACATGATCGAGCAGTTCCTGTACCGCGAGGCCCGCTACCTCGACGACCGCGAATTCGAGAAGTGGCTCGACTGCTACGCCGACGACGTCGTGTACTGGATGCCGGCCTGGGACGACCGTGATCGTCTCACCGAGAACCCGCACCGCGAGATCTCGCTGATCTACTACGGCAACAAGGGCGGCCTCGAGGACCGGGTCTTCCGCATCCGCACCGAGCGGTCGTCGGCGACCTCACTGCCCGAACCCCGGACGAGCCACAACATCGGCAACGTCGAGGTCATCGAGCGGCGCGGTGATCTCGTCGACGTCCGGTTCAATTGGCACACCATGTATTTCCGGTACAACACGGTGGACCCGTACTACGGGACCTCCTTCTACACGATCGACTTCTCCGGCGAGCAGCCGTTGATCCGGCGCAAGACGATCGTGCTGAAGAACGACTACATCCACCACGTGGTGGACATCTACCACTTCTAGGACCCGTCCATGACTGTCACCACCGACAACGGCTTCGGCGCCGACCTGCGAACCCCCGACGGCGAGGCCACCATCCATCAGGTGGCGCTGTCCTTCGAAGACGGTGTCACGCGGTTCATCTCGTGCCGCGAGGATCAGACCGTCGCCGACGCCTCCTACCGTCAGCGGATCAACATCCCGCTGGACTGCCGCGACGGGGCCTGTGGAACGTGTAAGTCGTTCTGCGAGTCCGGCGATTTCGACGGCGGGGTATACATCGAGGACGCGCTCTCCGACGACGAGTCCGCCGCGGGCTATGCGCTCCCCTGTTGCATGAAGCCCAAGTCCGATCTCGTGCTGCAGATTCCGGCGACCTCCGATGTCGCCAAGACCCAGGCGTCCCGATTCACCGGCACCATCGTCGAACTCGATCGACTCTCGGACTCGACCATGCGTCTCGAGGTCCTGATCGAGAACCGCGGGGAGCTGGCGTTCCTGCCCGGACAGTACGTCAACATCGAGATCCCCGGCAGCGACGACGGCGAGGGCACCCCGGTGACCCGGTCGTACTCGTTTGCCAACGGCCCGCACGAGGACTGTCTCGTCTTCCTCATCAAGCTGAGTCCCGGCGGCGCGATGTCGACCTACCTGACCGACCGCGCCGCCCGCGGCGAGGAGATCGCGTTCACCGGTCCGCACGGATCGTTCTTCCTGCGCGAGGCCACCCGCCCCGTGCTGCTGCTGGCCGGCGGCACCGGCCTTGCGCCGATCCTGTCGATGTTGCGGAAGCTGCACGCCGACAACAGCCGTCGAAAAGTCCACCTCATCTACGGGGTGTCCACCGACACCGATCTGGTTGCCCTCGACGAGGTCGAGTTCTTCGCCGAGAAGCTGCCCGGTCTGACGTGGGACCACTGTGTCTCGGACCCGGCCAGTTCCGCGGTCAACAAGGGCTACGTGATGAGCCTGATCGAGCCGGCCCACCTCTACGACGGGGATGTCGCGATCTACCTGTGCGGTCCGCCGCCGATGGTGGAGTCGGTTCGCAAGCACGTCGCCCAGGCCGGCATCGCGCCGACGGGCTTCTACTACGAGAAGTTCGCGCTCGCGGCGCGTCCGGAGGCCGGTGCCGACGACGGCACAGTCGACGAGACCGAGGTGCTCACCGACGAAACCGCCCGGGCGACTACCGCGGCGTCCGACTCGTCCGCGCCGGACGCCGACGACCCGATCATCGTGGCCGCGAACGCCCGGTCGATCGCCGGACAGCAGACTCTCCCGGCCGCAGACATGGCGGCCTGGTCGGGTGCACGTCCGTCGGTCGCCGGCGACGATTCACTGGTCCGGATCGCTGGACAGGTCGTGTGGCACACCGAATCCGATGACCGCGGACTGGAATCCGATGCGGGGTTGCTGCGACCGACGGCGTCGCATCCGGCGGGTCCGGCACGGTCGATCGCCGGGCAGGAGGTGTTCGCGCCGTCGAGCCTGGAACCGCTGCACGAAGCGGTTCCCGCGGTGGCGACCGAAACGCCCACCGTCGGGGACACCGTGGCGGGACCGGCAGTCGTCGGTTCGCAGGGCTACCAGATCGGCGAGGAGCATCCGGCGATCCACGAGTCGGACGCCCTGTTCGAGGCCCGGGCCGCCCTGGAACTGGGCGCACTCGAGCTGACGTTCGGGCGCTTGTCCATGCAACAGCTGGCCGGTTACCGTATGCTCGCCGACGCCACGGTGCCGTACGTGGACGGTGATCGCTTCGTCGATGCCGCGGAGTACACCGAGACCAACGCCGCGTTCCACGACTACCTCTTCGCCCAGACCGGTAACGATCACCTGCTCGAGGCCTACAAGGCGCTCGGCGTCAAGGGCCGCATGAGTGAGGTGCTACGGAACGCGACCTGGTGTCACCCGTTGTGCGCGCAGGACCACATCGATATCGTCTCGGCGTTCGAGGCCGGGGACCACGACGCGGCACGAGCACTCATCACCGCACATGCCGACCGGTCGAAGCAGACCATGCGCCGAGCGATGGCCGACGAATCGGTTTCGCGTCGACCGCGTTTCGTCACCCCGGGCCGGTTCGCCGGCAAGGTCGTCGTCATCACCGGTGCCGCGCAGGGGATCGGCGAGCAGACCGCCCGGCGAATCAGCGCCGAGGGCGGCAAGGTCGTCCTCGCCGACCGATCGGAACTGGTCGCCGAGGTGGCCCGCGATCTCGAAGCGAACGGTCCCGGCGCGGCAGCCGCCATCGCCGATCTGGAGGGTTTCGGCGGCGCCGAGTCGGTGATCCGGCAGGCGTTGTCCACGTACGGTCGGGTGGATGTGCTGATCAACAACGTGGGCGGCGCCATCAACTTCAAACCGTTCGTCGAGTTCACCGAGGAGCAGATCCGGGCCGAGATCGACCGGTCGCTGATGACGACGCTGTACGCGTGCCGGGCGGTCCTGCCGTCGATGACACGCGCCGGGGGCGGGGTGATCGTCAACGTCTCCTCGGCGGCGACGCGAGGCATTCACCGGATCCCGTACTCGGCGGCGAAGGGGGCGGTGAACGCGTTGACCGCGTCACTGGCGATGGAGTACGCCGACGACGGCATCCGAGTGGTCGCCACGGCGCCGGGAGGCACCGAGGCACCGCCGCGTCGGATCTCACGCGGTACACCGGAGCCGCGCAACGAGATCGAGTCACAGTGGTATCAGGCCCACATCGACCAGACGATCGCGTCGTCGTCGCTGCACCGGTACGGCACCCTCGACGAGCAGGCGGCCGCCATCTGCTTTCTCGCTTCCGACGAGGCGTCGTACATCACCGGGACCGTGCTGCCCGTCGCCGGCGGCGATCAGGGTTGAGCTGCTGACTAGTATGGACCGATGATGGTCACCGGCGGGTGCGTCGGCCGCGACCGCGAGATCGAATTGCTCTTCTCGCGGCTCGACGCCGTGTCGGAGTCGGGTTTTCTGGCCGTCACGGGAGATCCCGGAATCGGCAAGTCGACGCTGCTGAGGCACCTGGTCCGGCGGCGGCTGTCCGCTCCGACAACCGGTTCCACGTTGTGGGCCGCGGTCTCACCGTGGCGAGCGCACACGCCCGGCGCACTCATCCGGCAGCTGGTACAGGACCGGCCCGACGCCACACCCGCGACAGCTGCCGACCCGACCCCGGACGACCTGCTCGACGCACTACTCGCAGCGGTCACCACTCCTGCAGAGTCATCGACCGAGGTGCCCGGCGACACCGCCGGACTCATCGCCGTCGACGACGCCGACCTCGCCGACGAGGAGTCACTGCAGGCGTTGGTCTCACTCACCCGAGAACACCGGGATCGCCGAATCCTGGTCGTCCTCACCATGTCTCGGCCGGGTACCCGGCTCGTCGGCAACGCACTCGACGAGCTACGACTCGACGGCCTGGACCCAACGGGTACTGCCGACCTCGCCGCGCAGCGCGGCATCGTGCTGCACCCGGCGATGCGGGAGGAACTGGCCCGGCACACCGGCGGGAATCCCCGCGACATCGTGGCCCTGCTCGACGAGGTCCCGCCAGGCACCTGGTCCCGCACCGGCGTGGGACTGCCTGCGCCGGCCCATGTCATCGCGATGGTGCGGAAGCGATTGCCGGACAACGGCACCTCGGCTCGCGCGCTCATCGAAGCGCTCGCGATCCTCGACCCGGCCGAGCCCCTCGCCACCGCGATTGCGCTCGCCGGGATCACCGACCCCCTGGCCGCGATCGACGACGCGCGCGCAACCGGTCTGGTGACGGACGACAGGGCATTGACACCCGCGGAGGCGCAACCGCGTCTCGCGGGTCCCCTGGTGCGGGCCGCCGTCCTCGAGGTCCTCGGCATGAAGACCGTGGGCGACGCCCACCGTCGGGCTGCGGACCTCGTCGACGACCCTGCCCGACAGCTCCATCACCGCGTCGCGGCCACCTCGACGGTCGGCGCCGCCCTCGCCGACGCCCTCACCGATCTGGCACGCGCCCGCGGCGCCGACGGTGCGTGGGCCGAGGCCGCCGGGCTGTACGGGCAGGCGGGCCGGCTCACCCCCGATCCGTTGCAGCGCGACACTCGGGTGACGCTCGCGGTCGATTCACTTCTCGCCGCGGGCGACTGCACCGGTGCCGGCGCCCTCGTACCGACCGTGGAAAGCCTGCGCGAGACACCGCTGCGCAATGCGACCCTGGCGTACCTCGCCATCCTGCGGGGCCGGTCGGCGGAGGCACAGCTGCGTCTCGACCGGGCGTGGGCGATCGTCAACGTCGAGCGGGAACCCGATGTCGCCGCCCTGATCGCGCAACGTTTCGTCCTGCACAACCTGGTCCGATGCCAGGGCACCGAGTTGGTGGACTGGGCCGATCGCGCGGACGCGATGGCCGACGCCGGATCGGCCGCCCGAGTGGAGGCCGCCGTCATCCGTGGACTCGGACTGGCCTGGTCGGGACACCCGGATGCCGCACGCGCCGAGTACGAGACGGTGTCGGAACGGGTTCGATACGGCGCGCAGGCGCAGCGTGCGATCATGGGTCGCGGTTGGCTCGAACTCGGCCTCGACGAGATCGACGCGGCGCGTACCGATCTCGAAACCGCCGTGTCGATGGCACAGCTCGGCGGGTCCACTCGGATCACGTTGTGGGCGTTGGCCTGGCTCGCCCGGGTCCAGTTCCTCACCGGCGACTGGGACGATGCGCTGCGCGGCGTCGAGACCGGCCGCGCGCTCGCCCGCAACAGCGGCATCGCGCTCACCACACCCCTGCTCAACTGGACTGCGAGCCAGATCTATTCGCTGCGCGGGAACTGGGAGGACGCGCATGGAAGTATCGCGCAGAGCAGCACCTCCATCGGCGACTACGAGATCATGCGGATACCGGACCTGCTGGCCCGGGCCCAACTGGCGGAGGCCGCAGCCGACTACGGCAAGGTCCGGCGGATACTGACGCCGCTCGTCGCGATGGCCGAGTCCGTCCCGGCCCTGTCCGAGCCGGGCCTGTGGCCGTGGGTCGACGTCCTCGCCAACGCACTGGTCCTCGAGGGACGGCACGAGGCCGCCGACGATCTGCTGCGACGCTACGAGATCCGGTCCGCCGAACGGGGCCACCGGTCGTCGGCCGCCCGGATGAAGTACGCACGCGGCCGCCACCTCGGTGCGACCGGTGACATCCACGGAGCACGACGCACCTTCGAGGAGGGCATCGAACTCCTCGACGGTCTCGGCCTGCGCTACGACCAGGCGCGGGTGAACTTCGCCTACGGCCAGACGTTGCGACGTGCGGGCAAGCGCCGGGTCGCCGACGCCGTCATCGGGACTGCCCGCGACCTGTATCTGTCACTCGGCGCGACCACCTACGTCGAACGCTGTGAACGCGAACTGAAGGCGGGCGGTCTCGCGACGTCGCGTGGTGAGAACCACACCGCCACAAAGGGTACCGCCGAACTCACTCCGCAGGAGGAGGCAGTGACCGCCCTTGTCGCGCGCGGCCTGTCGAACCGGGAGGTGGCGGCCGAGCTCTACATCTCACCGAAGACGGTGCAGTACCACCTGACCCGGATCTACGCAAAGCTCGGTGTGCGGTCCCGCGCCGAACTCGCAGCCACCCGCCGGTGACGTCGACCGTGCGTCAGACTCCGTCGACCGTGCGTGTGTACCTGCAGGCGATCTATGCTCCGGCCGTCGCGTAGGCGGCGGTGCGGTCGGTGACCGGCGCACCGGTCCGGTCCTCGACCATCCCCAGGTCCACGCCCGGGGCGAACTCGACGACGTCGAATCCCGTTCCGGCGACGTCGAACACACCGAGGTCGGTGATCACGCGACTCACCACGTCGCGGCCGGTCAGCGGCAGCGCGCAGCCCTCGAGCAGCTTCGGGTCACCCTTCTTGGTGACGTGGTCCATCAGCACGATGACCCGGCCGGCGCCGTTGACGAGGTCCATGGCGCCACCGATGCCCTTGACGAGGGCACCCGGGACCATCCAGTTGGCCAGGTCGCCGTTCATCGCGACTTGCATGCCACCGAGGACCGCGACGTCGACGTGGCCGCCGCGGATCATCGCAAAGCTCGTGGCCGAATCGAAGTACGACGCCCCGGGCAGCACCGACACGGTCTGTTTGCCGGCGTTGATGAGGTCGGGGTCGACCTCGTCGTCGTAGGGAAACGGTCCGACGCCGAGGATGCCGTTCTCGGCGTGCAGGTGGACGCCGGAGTTGTCCGGCATGAGGTCGGGAATCATGGTGGGCAGACCGATTCCCAGGTTGACGTAGTCACCGGGGGTGAGTTCGCGGGCGGCGCGGGCGGCCATCTCGGTACGGGTCCAGGTCATGTCGACACTCCTAGGCTGACGGCGATGCGGTGGGACGTTCACGGACGGTGCGCTTCTCGATCCCCTTGCGCGCGACCTGCTCCGGGGCGAGTTCGACGATCCGCTGCACGAAGATGCCGGGCAGGTGGATCTCGTCGGGTCCGAGCTCGCCGACCTCGACCACCTTCTCCGCCTCGACGATGGTGATGCGCCCGGCCATCGCCGCCGGCGGATTGAAATTACGTGCGGCAGCGTGGAATCGGCAGTTGCCGTCAGTGTCGACGACCGCTGCCCGGATGAGTGCGTAGTCGGTGACGATCGACTCCTCGAGGACCATCTCCCGACCGTGGAAGGTCCGCACCTCCTTGGGCGGCGACGCCTCCGCGATGGTGCCGTCGGAATGGTAGCGCCAGGGCAGCCCGCCCTCGGCGACGAGCGTACCGACGCCGGTGGGGGTGAAGAACGCCCCGATCCCGCTTCCGCCGGCGCGCATGCGTTCGGCGAGGGTGCCCTGAGGCGTGAGTTCGACGGTGACCTCGCCGGACAGGAACTGGCGGCCGAACTCCTTGTTCTCGCCGATGTAGGACGCGACCACCCGGTCGATACGGCGGGCCTCCAGCAGCAGCCCCAGGCCGGCGCCGTCGGCCCCGCAGTTGTTGGAGACGATGGTCAGGTTCGCCGCGCCCTGCTCGAGGAGCGCGTCGATCAGGAAGCCCGGGATCCCGGCCAGCCCGAAGCCGCCGACCGCGATGCTCGCACCGTCGGGGATGTCGGCAACCGCATCGGCGGCCGACGCCGAGAGTTTGATCGGGCCGCCGGGCCGGTCGACGACCGTCTCCGTGGCGGCACTGTCGCGAGTGCTCATTGCTGCTCCAGATGTTCGATGAGTGCGGGAGTGATGGTGTCGGCTTGTTGCGCGTTGGCCAGGTGGGCCGAGTCCGGGACCACCAGCAGGCGGCCGTTCGGCACGGCATCGACGATGTCGCGCAACAGATCCGACGGGGTGGCCGGGTCGTCGGCACCGGCGATCGCCAGTGTGGGCGCGATGATCGACGACAGGTCGGATCGCTGATCCATGGCGGCGATCGCCTCGCAGCAGGCCGCGTATCCCTCCGCAGGAGTGGCGGCGACCATGGCCTCGAACTGTTGTCGGGCTTCGGTGTTCGCGGCGAGGTAGCCAGGAGTGAACCACCGCTGGACCACGGCCGCGGCGACCGCCGAGGTGCCGTCGGCGCGCACGAGTGCGGCACGGTCTGTCCAGCCCTGCGCCGGTGGCAGATACGCCGCCGTGCACAGCAGGGCCAGCCGATCCACTCGTTCGGGATTGCGTGCGGCGACGCGCATCATGGTCATCCCGCCGAGCGACAGCCCGACGAGGTGTGCTCGTTCGATGTCGAAGCGGTCCAGCAGCGCGATGACGTCGTCGGCCAGCTCGTCGATCGAGTACGGCCCCGGCGGCACCGGCGAATCGCCGTGCCCCCGGGTGTCATAGCGCACCACGCGGAATCGCTCTTCGAGCGCGGCGACCTGCGAATCCCACATCCGATGCGTCGAACCCAGCGAGTTGGACAGTACGACCGCCGGTCCGTCGGGACGTCCGGTGACGACGGCGTGGACCTGCGCGCTCATCGGGTCGCCTCGAAGATCGCGGCGAGTCCCTGTCCGCCGCCGATGCACATCGTCTCCAGGACGAATCGCGCGTCGCGCCGGCGCGCCTCGTAGGCCGCGGTGGCGAGGATGCGGGCGCCGGTGGCTCCGATGGGATGACCCAGCGAGATCCCGGACCCGTTGGGGTTCAGTCGTTCATCGGTCGGGTCGACCTTCCACTCCGCCAGGCAGGCGAGCACCTGGGCGGCGAAGGCCTCGTTGAGTTCGATGAGGTCGATCTCGTCCAGCGTGAGCCCTGCGCGGTCCAGTGCGGCGGCGGTGGCCCCGACGGGGCCGATTCCCATCACCTCGGGCTCGCAACCGGTGACGGCCCACGAACGCAGGGCGAGAAGGGGTTCGAGTCCGCGCCGTTCCGCCTCGGCGCGCGTGGTGACCACGGCCATGGCCGCACCGTCGTTCTGGCCCGAGGCGTTTCCGGCCGTGACCGTCGACTCGGCGTCGATCTTGAGCCTGATTGGACGCAACGCTGCAAGCGATTCCGTTGTCGCGTCCGCTCGCGGGTGCTCATCTCGGTCGACGACGGTGTCCGGACGGCCACGTCGGCCCGGGATGGTGACGGGCACCAGTTCGTCGGTGAAGCGGCCGCTGTCGTGCGCCGCGATCGCCCGTTCGTGGGATCGGGCCGCGAACTCGTCCTGCTCGGTCCGCGAGATGCCGTACCGCGCACGGAGATTCTCGGCGGTCTCGATCATCCCGCCCGGAACCGGGTGTGACTCGCCGCCCGCGGTCAGACGCCCGCGGTCGAGGCGATCGCGGAGTTCCACGCCACCCTGCTTGATCCCCGACCGAAGACCCAGCGCGTAGTGCTCGACGGTCGACATCGACTCGGCGCCACCGGCGACGACGAGGCGCGCACCGCCGGTCGCGACCATCGATGCCCCGGTCAGGATCGCCTGCAACCCGGAACCGCAGCGACGGTCGATCTGCATTCCGGGTACGCCGACTCCGAGACCGGCGTCCAGAGCCGCGATGCGACCGAGCGCCGGCGACTCACCGTTGGCATAGCCCTGCCCGAGGATCACGTCGTCGACATCACCCTCCCCGAGTCCGGTGCGTCGGACGAGGTCGCGAAGGAGGTCGGTGGCCAGTCGGGTGACGGGCACGGTCGACAGCGCCCCGCCCATGCGCCCGACCGGGGTACGCAGTGGCGAACAGACAACGATGTCGGTACCCGCGTCCGTGGTGAGAGAAGCCATGAGTCCACCCTAGGAAGCAACAGCGATATGCAGAAGTATCCATATCCCGGCATTTGATATGGAGCAGATATCAACGCTCTAGACTGACTCCATGGAACTGCGACACCTGCGCTACTTCCGCGCCGTCGCCGAGGAGCTGCACTTCGGCCGGGCCGCCGAGCGGCTCCACATGGCCCAGCCACCGCTGTCTCAGCAGATCCGCCAGCTGGAGGACGAGCTCGGTGTCGCACTGCTGGTCCGGTCGACGCGTCGTGTCGAGCTGACCCCGGCAGGTGCGGATTACCTGCAGCGCGCCGTCGCGATCCTGGACTCGGTCGACGCCGCTGCACGACAGGCGCAACGGATCGCCGACGGGCGGCAGGGCAACCTCGCGATCGGGTGCGTGGGTTCGGCCACCTACTCGCTGTTGCCCGCGCTCGTGCGCGCACTGAGCGACGAACTGCCCGATGTGGACGTCCACGTTCGCGGCGAGATGCTGGCACCGGCCCAGATCGCCGCGCTCGAGTCCGGGGACATCGACCTTGCCTTACTGCGCATGCCCATCAACACCACCGGACTGCGGGTCGAGTCGATCCGCAGCGACCGCCTCATCGTGGCACTGCCCCACGATCATCCGCTCGCCCACGGCGCATCGGATACGCCCGTCGACCTCGCGCTGTTGGGCGGCGACGACTTCATCGTGCACGCGGGCAGCGGGAAGTCGGTCATGCACGGGGTCCTGTCGGCGGCCGCCGGACGCGCGGGATTCGTCCCGCGCATCCGGCACGAGGTCGAGGAGACGTCGACGCTGGTGACACTCGTCGCCGCGGGGGTGGGGGTCGCCCTGGTCCCTGAACCCACCTCAGCGCTCGGTATACCCGGCGTCGTCTACCGCCCGCTCGACACCGACGACGAGGTCGAACTGGCCGTCGCGTTCCCCGACGGGCGCCAGTCCCCGCTCGTCGACCGGGTCCTGGCCGTGTTGCGCACCCTCTCCTGAACGCCGCAAACCCACCCCTTTTCGGTATATCCACCCACCACACAGGGGGTGGGAATGCCGAAAAACGGTGGGTCTGCGACTGTCTCGGATCAGCGGTGGGTGAAGTTCGGGTCCCGCTTCTCGACGAAGGCGGCCATGCCCTCGGTCTGGTCGTCGGTCGCGAACGTGGAGTAGAACAGCGCTCGCTCGGCGCGGACACCCTCGACGAGGCTCGACTCGAAGGCGCGATTGACCGCGTCCTTGGCGGCGGCGGAGGCGATCAGCGACTTGGAGGCGATGACCTCGGCGACCTCGATGGCGGCGGCGCGGCAGTCCTCCTTGGGAACGACGCGCGAGACGAGGCCGAGGCGTTCGGCCTCGTCGACCTTCATCTGGCGGCCGGTCAGCACCATGTCCATCGCCTTGGCCTTGCCCACGGCGCGGGTGAGACGCTGCGAGCCGCCGATCCCGGGGATGACGCCGAGGTTGATCTCGGGCTGACCGAAGACGGCGTTGTCGCCGGCGATGATGGTGTCGCACAGCATCGCGAGCTCGCAGCCGCCGCCGAGGGCGTAGCCGGTGACGGCGGCGATGATCGGCGTGCGCGCCCGCGACAGCTCATCCCAGGCACCGAAGAACTGCTCGTTGACCACGTCGGCGTAGGACTTCGACGACATCTCCTTGATGTCGGCACCCGCGGCGAACGCCTTCTCCGAGCCGGTGATCACGATGGCGCCGATCCCCTGGTCGACGTCGAACTCCCGGACGGCACCGACCACTTCGTTCATCAGCTCGGTGTTGAGGGCGTTCAGTGCCTTGGGGCGGTTGAGGGTGATGATGCCCACCCGGCCGCTGGTCTCGACGATGATGGTCTGGTGTTCGGTCACGGTCAGTCCTCTTTCGGTTCGGTGACGGGCGGGATGTTACGGGCTGACTCCCACCCGGGGAAGGTCTCGGTCAGACGGTCGGGAACGTGAGGTCGTCGGGCAGTGGCGCGAAGAAGGCGTCGACGGCGTCCCCGGAGAACGTGGCCCACTTCGGATCGCGGTCCTTGTCGATGACCTGGGCGCGGATGCCCTCGGCCATGTCGGGATGCAGCAGGCAACGCACCGACACGCGATACTCGCGCACCAGGGTGTCCTCCAGGGTCGCGTCGCCGGCCGCCTCGCGCAGCGAACGCAGGGTGACGGCCAGTGCAGTCGGGCTCTTCGCCTCGATCGCGTCGGCGGTCTTGTCCGCGAAGGGCGAGCCCACCGCGCGGCATCGTTCGATGATCTCCGAGACCGAATCGGCCGCAAACGCTTCCGCGATCCATCCGCGATGTTCGGCGAGTTCGGAAGCCGGCGCGTCGACGGCGTGCGCGGACAGTGCCGCCTCGATTCCCGACTCGCCGATCACGGCGAGGAACGCCGGCAGCGACTCCGACGGGACGAAGTGATCGGCCAGGCCCATCGCGATGGCGTCGGCGCCGCGCAGGTGACCGGCGGTGAGGCCGGCGTAGGTTCCGAGCCCATCCGGAACGCGCGAAAGCAGATGCGTACCACCGACATCGGGCACGAAGCCGATACCCACCTCGGGCATCGCGAGTTTCGTACGGTCGGTGACGATGCGGATGTCGCCGTGCGCGGAGACCCCGACACCGCCGCCCATCACGATGCCGTTCATGATCGCGACATACGGCTTGGGATAGCCCGAGATCAGCGCGTTCAGACGGTATTCGTCGAACCAGAACCTCGCCGACGGCGACTGCTCGGCGTCACGATCGGTCGACTCGGGATTACCGCTCAACGCGGACGCGTCGCGATGGATGGCGACGATGTCGCCACCGGCGCAGAGGCCCCGCTCACCGGCGCCGGAGAGAACGACGGCCTCGACCGCGTCATCGGCGGCCCAGGCCGCGAGGTGCTCGGCCATTGAGCCGACCATCTCGTGATCGATCGCGTTGATGGACTTCGGACGGTTCAGGATCAGCGACCGCGCCGACCCGTTCTCCTCCGTCAAGACCGATGGTTCCGACACGGGCGAACTCCTCTCCACACCGACAGTTCTCCGATGGTTGCATATCCTAGTAACCGGGGTCCAGCCCGACTCAGGTTAGGGTTACCTCATGGGCTATTCCAGAGCACGCGTTGCCGACGTCGCCGACCTGACGCCCAATCTGCGTCGCATCGTCTTCGACGTGAACGATCTGCCAGGACTCGGCTTGCCCGGCGGCGCCGACGAAGCCGTGGGCATCTACTTCCCACACGACCCCGAGCGTGTCACACCGGATATGGAATGTCGCGACGGCACGTGGGCCTATTACGACACCGACCCCGCACCCGACGGCCGCAACTACTCGATCCGCTCGGTCGACCACTCCGCCGGCACCATGGTCGTCGACTTCGTCATCCATGCCGCCGGCCCTGCAACGCTGTGGGCCCAGCGCGCCGAAGCGGGGCACGACGTGGTGATGACGCACGCGCGGTGCTGGTACGCACCACCCGCCGGCGTCGAACGCCTGATCCTCGCCGCCGATCTGGCCGGACTCCCCGCCCTGGCCCGAATCCTCGACGAACTGCCGTCGACCGACGGTGTCACCGCCGTGGTCGAGGTGCCCGCCCCGACCGAACTGGCCTATCTGCCCGAGCGCGACGTCGAGCTGATCACGCTGGTCGGCGGCAACTCCCGCACGCCGAGCCGTCTCGCGGACACGGTCTGCGGACTCACCCTGCCGACCTCGGGCGCGTACTGCTGGTTCGCCGGCGAGGCGGCGGAGTCGCGTGCGATCCGCAAGCACCTGCGCGGCAATCTTCGCTGGGACCGCCGGTCCTACGACGTCATCGGCTACTGGCGTGTCGACGCCGAGCGATGGACGCAGGCCTATGTGGAGCGGGGCGCGGAACTGTTCGCCGTCTACCGCCAGGCGCTCGACGACGGCAAGAGCGAGAAGCAGGCGTCGGAAGAGTTCGACGAGGCGCTCGAGCGGGCCGGCCTCTAGTACTCGGCGACCATGCCCTTGTCGGGGGCACGATACATCGTCCACAGGAACCAGGGTATGGCCCGCAGGGGCAGCCGAGCGGGCCAGTCGCGTGCGCGCATCAAGGCTTCGGTGCCGCCGTCGACGGTGACGACCGCGCCGGCCATGAAGTCCGCCGCCGGTAACAGCATCAGGATGACCCAGGCGGCGAGCTGGTCAGGAGTTCCGTACTCGCGCACCGGAACCGGAAACGACTTCACGTGCCCGGCCTGCGGACCGTCGAGTTGCGACTGCAACAGCGGCGTCATGACCGGCCCGGGAGCGAGGACGTTGACCCGGATGCCCTCACCGGCCCATTCGGTCGCCGTCCCGTGCAGGCGGCACCACTGCGTGACCGCGATCTTCGACGACGCGTACGCCACCGGGCCCGTGACGCCGCGCCGGCGTCGGATCACCCGGACGGCCCCCTCGGGGTCGCCACCCAGCAGGCGTCGGATGGCGGATTTCGGGACCAGCGGCGTGACCGTCGTCGAATTCGAACCGAAGACAACCACTTTCGCCTTCGCCGCGGCGGCCAGGGCGGGCCGCCAAGCGGTCAGCAGCTCGGTCACCCCGAACACGTTGACCTCGACGATCATCCGCTCCCGTCCGGCCGCGGGGCCCATGCCCGCGGCCAGCACGGCCCCGTCGAGTTGCCCGCCGGATCGGGCGAGGACCTCGTCGGCCGCGCGGCGTCGGCCATCGGGTGTCGACAGATCGGCGACGACGTCGGCATCGCGCTGATCGACCCCGATCACGGTGTGACCGTCCGCGCGCAAGGCGGCGGCCACCGACGCACCCATCCCCGACGCCGAGCCCGTCACCACGTATGTGCCGGCCGATGTCATGTCACGCCAATCCCCTCTTCCCGCGGTCGGATTCATCGGCCGCACCGTGCCGGTGCTGGGTCCGCTCGTAGGCGTCGTTGAAGGCACGCAGCTCGTGGAGCAGGGCCTGCGGCGAGCCCGGGGCCAGATCGGCGAAGACCTGCTCGAGCCGTTCGGCACGCAGCAGACCGTCGCGCCGGAACGCCTCTCGCCCGGCTTCGGTCGGGCGGATCAACTTCGACAACGAGTCCTCGACCTCGAACCGCTCGACGTAGCCGTGTTTGATGGCGGCGTTGACCTGCCGGTTGACCGTCGACTGCTCGAGCTGGAGGTCGGCGGTCAGCTCCCGCAACGTCCGCGGCCGACCGTCGGAGAGAATCCAGAGGATCGCGAAGGCCGAGCGTTCCAGCCCGACGCCGGGGTGTACCAGGCTGCGACGCCGCGACATCCGCAGCAACTCCTGCGCCAGGTCACGATGTACCGGCGACTGCCAGGGCGCATGGTCCTCCGACATCTCTCCTCCATCTGTCGACGTGGACAATCTACTGTCCGATTTGCTTGTGTACATTACATATGTATGCTGCATACCTCGAAGGAGGTCTCCCCATGAGCCAAGTACGAGGTTCCGCGCCCGAGCTGACCGACGACGCGTCCGACGCCGTCGAGAAGGCACCCGCCGGCGCGATCGGCAGCGTCGTGGTGTTGTGTTTCGGCGGCCTGGTCGCCTCGCTGATGCAGACGCTGATCATCCCGATCCAGCCCGACCTGCCCCGTCTGCTCGGGACATCGATCGGCAACGCATCGTGGATCATCACCGCGACCCTGCTCGCCGCCGCCGTGGCCATGCCGATCGCCGGACGCCTCGGCGACATGTTCGGCAAGCAGCGGGTCCTCCTGGTGAGTGCGGTACTGCTCACCCTCGGTTCGCTGATCTGCGCGCTGGGCGACTCGCTCATCCCGCTGATCATCGGACGCGGCGTGCAGGGTCTGGCCATGGGATTCATCCCCGTCGGCATGAGCCTCATCCGCGAGATCACCCCGCCCCGGATCACCTCGATGGCCGTCGCCGCAATGAGTGCCACGCTCGGCGTCGGCGGTGCGATCGGCCTACCGCTGGCGGCCTGGATCGTGCAGACCTGGGATTGGCACGCCCTGTTCTACGTGGCAGCCGGTCTCGGCGTCCTCGTCACGGTCGCAGTCCTCGTCCTGGTCCCGCGCGTGAACGACGCCGCGGGCGGCCGCATCGACATCCCCGGCGCGATCGGGCTGGCCGTGGGACTGTCCGCCTTCCTCATCGCCGTCTCGAAGGCCAACGACTGGGGTTGGACGTCCGGCGCCACACTGGGACTCGGTATCGGCGGAATCCTGGTGTTGATCGGATGGGGATTCTTCGAACTGCGACAGCGTGAGCCGCTCGTCGACCTGCGCACCACCGCACGGCCCGCCGTCCTGCTGACCAACATCGCCGCCGCGGCGATCGGCTTCGGCATGATGGCCCAGTCCATCGTGCTGCCGATGCTGCTGCGCCTCCCGGAGGCCACCGGTTATGGTCTGGGACAGTCGCTTCTGGCCGCGGGGCTGTGGATGGCGCCCGGCGGACTGATGATGATGATCTTCGCGCCCATCTCGGGCATCCTCATCAACCGGATCGGCGCCAAGATCACCCTGGCGATCGGCGCCGCCATCCTGGGATGCGGCTACCTGCTCGCCTTCTTCCTCATGGACGCGGCCTGGAAGCTGATGCTGGCCTCGATCGTGTGTGCCATCGGTGTGGGGGTCGGCTACGCGGCGATGCCGACCCTGATCATGGGATCGGTGCCGGCCACCGACGCCGGTGCCGCCGTGGGACTCAACGGACTCATGCGTTCGCTGGGCACCACCGTCGCCTCCGCCGTGATGGCACTGATCCTGGCCAGTGCCACGATCTCGCTCGGCGGCACCGAGGTGCCCGACCAGTCGACGTTCACCTGGTGCTTCCTCGTCGCCGCGGCCGCCGCCTTCGTCGGCATGGCGATCACACTGACCATCCCCTCGCGTCGCGGATCGTCGAATGTGCCGGAGGAGCAACCCCTCCCGGCTCGGGGCTGATGTAAAAAGTGCTAACTCGAGTCCCCGCGAGCCACCAACTGCTCCCTGAGGAGGCCGGAGCTTGCGGAGGCCGTCACGAAGGGTCCTGGTGAGATACGTCGCCAAGCCCTTCGTGGCTCGTCGCTTGCGCTCCTCGCACCTCAGGGAGCAATGGCTATGTCGTTCTTTCGGATAGGGAGCAGGGGGTCGCGCTCCTCAGGGAGCAGGGGGTCGCGCTCGCCAGGGAGCAGAGGGCGCCGGCTCACTCCGGCCGCGGGTCGGCGGTGCGACGGAGCGTCACCCGATACGTGTAGTGCTCGGGAAGGAAGTGGCTGACCGCGAGTTCGACTGCCCGGCCGCGTGAATCGGTGTACAACCGGTCCACCCGGAGCACCGTGTGCCCCACCGGGCATCCGAGCCGGGCGGCGGTCTCGGCATCGGCGACGGTGGCGGTGATCGACTGCGCACACTCCTCGATCGGGTGCACCAGGTGAGGTTCCAGCAGGCCGATAATCGTGTGATCACTCCGCGCTCCGGTCTCGATTTCCGGGGCGTCGATCACGAGGCGTGCGACCGACTCCGGCCACCACACGGTGGTCACCACGAACGGGACGCCGTCGTGGAATCGCTGGAAGACGATGCGGTACACCACGTCGGTGTCCAGTCTCAGGCGACCGGCCGCCTCGAGATCCACGCGACGCGAGGGTGATTCGATCACCTGCATCTCGGTGTCCGTCGACAGGTTCATGAGGTCCTCGATCGAACCCAGCTGGCGCAGGTACTGACCCGCGGTCTCGGTCGCGAATGTTCCCCGGCCGGGCACGCGGTACACCGAGCCCTCGGTCACGAGTTCGAGGAACGCGCGGCGGACGGTCTGCCGGCTGAGCCCGTACTCCTGGGAGAGCTCGGATTCGGTCGGCAGCCGCACACCGCCGGCGTATCTGCCCGCGACGATCTGCGCGCGCAATTCCGCGGCCAGCGTCTTGTACGCAGGTGCGGACTGCTCGGACTCGCGCATGGAACCCACTCTCCCGCCGGACGACGGCGTGCCGCTCAGATCCCGCCGCGCGACACGAGTTGCGCCGCAATGACGTTGCGCTGGATCTCGTTGGTGCCCTCGCCGACGATCATCAGGGGCGCGTCCCGGAAGTATCGCTCGACGTCGAACTCGGTGGAGTACCCGTAACCACCGTGGATGCGGACGGCGTTCAGGGCGATTTCCATCGCCACCTCGGAGGCGTAGAGCTTGGCCATCCCCGCCTCCATGTCGCAGCGCTCACCCTTGTCGTACTGCTCGGCCGCGTGCCAGGTCAGCTGACGCGCCGCGGTGAGCTTCGTCGCCATGTCGGCCAGGTAATTGCCGATCGACTGGTGCTTCCAGATGGGCTGACCGAACGACTCCCGCTGCTGCGCGTAGGCGAGCGAGTCCTCCAGCGCCGCGGTCGCCACCCCCAATGCGCGGCACGCCACCTGGATACGACCGGTCTCCAGCCCTTTCATCATCTGGCCGAACCCCTGGCCGGGAACCTCGCCCAGGATCGCCGACCGTGGCGCACGATAGCCGTCGAAGGACAGTTCGCAGCTCTCGACACCCTTGTAGCCGAGCTTGGGCAGGTCGCGCGAGACGGTCAGTCCCGGACCGTGTTCGACGAGCACGATGGAGATGCCCTTGTGCCGCGGCTGCGCGCCGGGATCGGTCTTGCACATCAGGGCGATCAAGCCGGAGCGCCGTGCGTTGCTGATCCAGGTCTTCGCGCCGCTGATGACCAACTCGTCGCCATCGGTCTTCGCCACGGTGGTCATCGCCTGCAGATCGGAGCCGCCACCCGGCTCGGTGAGCGCCATGGTGGCGCGCAGTTCGCCGGTCGCCATCCGCGGCAGATAGCGCTGCTTCTGCTCGTCGGTGCCGAACAGCGTCAGCAGTTTCGCGACGACGGTATGCCCGCCCATCGCACCGGCGAGGCTCATCCACCCGCGCGCGAGTTCCTGGGTGACCCGCGCGTAGCACGGCATCGACACCGGTGAGCCACCGAACTCCTCGGGCACAGCGAGACCGTAGATCCCGATCTGCTTCATCTGGTCGATCCACTTCTCGGGGTATTCGTTGGCGTGCTCGACCTCCTGGACCGACGGCTTCACCTCTCGGTCGACGAAGGAGCGCACGGTGTCGACCAGAAATGTCTCTTCGGCGGAAAGCGAGCTCATGACGGTGCCCCTACGATCTACGGCCAGATTTGTACGGCCATTTTGTCGATCCCCTCCGCACCTGTCAACACTTCCCATAGCTCGGCGCGGTCTGATACAACCGGAAAGGCATCACATATGGCCGCACATTTGATCTCGACCCCTGGAGCAACCGTGCAGAGAAGACGAGCCGTCCTGGTCGCGCCCGCCTCCGACGACCGCAAGGCCCGCAAGGCGCTGGCTTCGATCGCCGATGAGGTCGTGCTCGACCTCGAGGACGCGGTGACCCCGGCGAACAAGGACTCCGCACGCGCGGCGGCCGCCGACCTGGTCGCCGAGTTCGGCGCCGACCGCGCGATCTCGTTGCGCATCAACGCGATCGACACGCCTTGGGCCGGCGCCGATCTCGCCGCCTGCGCCCAGATGCCGAACCTGACGTCGGTGGTGCTGCCGAAGGCCGACTCGCCCGCCGACCTCCGGTCGGCCGACGAGCAGCTCGGCCGAGCGCCGGTCCGCCTGCAGGCGTTGCTCGAATCACCGCGCGGCATCCGTGACGCCGGCGCCATCTGCGCGGCCACGAACCGGCTCGATGCCGTCCTCATCGGTTACGCCGATCTCGCCGCATCATTGGGACGCAGCCCCGGCCTGCCGATGCAGACGTGGCACGTCGTCCAGGACTCGGTGTTGCTTGCCGCGCGCGCGGCCGGCGTGGACGTCATCGACGGACCGCATCTGACGATCGCCGACGACGACACCTTCCGCGACTCCAAGCGCTGGGTCCGCGACCTCGGCTTCGACGGCACCTGGGTGATCCACCCGGCTCAACTGCAGTCCGCCATCGACATCTTCACCCCGGACGCCGCCGCCGTGGAGGACGCTCGACGGGTGCTCAACGCACTCGAGCAGGCAGCCGCCGCGGGTGCCGGTGCGGCCGAGCTCGACGGCCGAATGCTCGACGAGGCGCTCGCCGTGTCCGCGCGGCGCGTCCTCGCCAAGGCTGCGTCCGAATGAGCGCGTCCGAGCCGATCGCCGTGGGCGGCCCGTGCTTCGACGAACTGTCCCATGGACAGTTGTTCGACGACGCGCCGTCGCTCACGTTGACATCCGGTCTCGCCGCGACGCACCAAGCAATTCTCGGTGACCGCCTTCGACTTTCGCTCGACGCCCATCTCTCGGATCGCGTGGTGGGTGGCGTCCTCGCCCATCCCGGCCTGGTCACCGACGTCGCGATCGGTCAATCCACGCTGGCCACCCACCACGTGAAGGCGAACCTCTTCTACCGCGGCCTGCGGTTCCTGAGCCACCCCCGGATCGGCGACACGTTGACGACCGTCACCGAAGTGGTCGGGCTGCGGGAGAACACACCGAAGCCAGGACGTACGCCGACCGGGCTCGCCGCGCTGCACATGGTCACCACCGATCAGAGCGGCGTCACCGTCCTCGACTTCTACCGGTGCGCGATGCTGCCGTTGTCACCCGACGCCGATCCCGGGCGGACCGTGCACGCGGACGACCTGAGCACCATCGGACCGGGAATCGACGCGGAACCCGTCATTCCCGAATTTGACCTCGCCGCCTACCGCGAATCCGCACGTGGACAGCACTTCTCACCCGAACTGGCCGGACGGGCCTTCTCCTCCAGCGCCGACGTGGTGTCCAGCGCACCCGAACTCGCCCGGCTCTCGCTGAACATCGCAGCCACGCACCACGACGAGCGGGTGGCCGGTGCGGCCGCCGGCGGTCGGTTGGTCTACGGCGGGCACACCATCGGACTGGCCCTCGCGCAGGCGAACCGGGCGCTGCCGAACCTGGTGACGGTGACCGGCTGGGACTCGTGCGACCACACCGGACCGGTGCACGAGGGCGACACCCTCAGTTCGACGATCCTCGTCGAGGAGGCGACGCCGCTCGCCGCCGGCGGCGGCGTCCTGCGCCTGCGCTCCACCGTCGTCGCACACGGCGACGACTCCGATCGCGAGGTCCTCGACTGGCGTTTCCGCGTCCTGATGGCCTGATCGTCTGCCGAATCCCCCATTCCACACTCCAGGAGTTTCCGCGCATGAGCTCGCATCCCCGTCCGCTCGAAGGCCTCCGCATCGTGGAGGTGTCGAGCTTCGTCGCCTCACCGCTGTGCGGCCTGACCCTGTCGCAGCTCGGCGCCGAGGTGATCCGGGTCGACCCGATCGGTGGGGCCGCCGACGTCAACCGCTGGCCGGTCACCGATGACGGCAACTCGATCTACTGGACCGGACTCAACCGCGGCAAGAAGTCCGCTACCGTCGACTTCCGTGACCCCCAAGGACAGCGGATGATCCAGGATCTCGTCACGGACAGCGGGCCGGGCGGCGGAATCCTGGTCACCAATGCGGGCGGACGGTCGTGGATGAGTCACGAGACGCTGTCGGCGCGGCGCTCCGACGTCATCACCCTGGAACTGCTCGGCCGGACCGACGGCACTCCCGGAGTCGACTACACGGTCAACGCGGCACTCGGATTCCCGTCGATCACCGGCCCCACCTACTACGCCGGCGTCGTCAATCATGTACTGCCGGCGTGGGATGTCGCGTGTGGCCTCTATGCCGCATTGGCGATCACGGCCGCTGTCCGGCGCCGCGACCAGAATGGGGTGGGGGCGCAGATCACCCTGCCCCTCGAGGACACCGCTCTCGCCATCGCCGGGACGCTCGGATATCTCACCGAACCGCAGCTAAGTGGCGGCACCCGACCGGCCACCGGGAACGACGTATACGGCACGTACGGAACAGATTTCGTGACCGGCGACGGCGGCCGGTTCATGCTCGTCGCGCTGACCCCGCGTCACTTCCGCGGGCTGGTCGAGATGACCGGGACCAGCGAGGCGGTCGCGGCCGTCGAACGGGCGCTGGGAGCGGACTTCGCCAGGGAGGACGACCGGTACATTCACCGCGGTGTCCTCACACCGCTGTTCGCGGCGTGGTTCGCGCGACACACGTCTGCCGAGGTCGAGGCCGCGCTGGCGCAGAACTCCGTGCTCTGGGAGCGCTACCGGACTTTTGACAAGGTCGTCGAATCAGGTGTCCTCCAGCGCAATCCGCTCTTCACCGAGCTGGAGCAGCCCGGCATCGGCACCTACCTGGCCGCCGGCCTGCCGGCCATTTTCGACGGTGAGCACTACTTCGCCGGGCCGGCCCCAGAGCTGGGCTCGTCGACGGGGTTCTGAAGGTCGTTCACCCGTGACCCCTCCGCTCCTTGAGGAGCGCCCAGAGCTCGCGGAGGGCGCGGCCACCCCCGCTCCCTGAGGAGGCCGGAGCTTGCGGAGGCCGTCACGAAGGGTCCTGGTGAGTCGGGTTGCGAAGACCCTTCGTGACGCGCCCTCCGCAAGCTCCGGGCGCTCCTCAGGGAGCAGGGGGCAAGTCGTTCTCTCGGATTAAGGAGCAGGGCCGTGCCGCTCACACCTCAGGGAGCAGGGGACGACGAACTCACCTGTGCGCCAGATGATCCGGGCGTGGCGCGGTCCCGCCGAACGGCGCCCGGAGGGCGTTCGATTTCGCGTTGAAGACGACGAACAGATTGCTGCGCGGGAAGGGCGTGATGTTCCCGCCGGACGCGTGCAGGCAGTTCGAGTCGAAATACAGTGCGGACCCGGCGGGGCCGGTGATCGTGTCGATGCCCAGTTCGTCGGCGAGGCTCGCGACATCCTCCTCCTCCGGTGTCCCGAATGGCGGCCGATACGACGTCAGCGATTCCCGGTGGTAGTCATCAGGTGTCTCGCCCACACAGCTGACGAACCGGCGGTGCGAACCCGGGATGATCATCAGCGGACCGTTGGTGGTGTGGTTCGGCGTCAAGGCCAGCGAGACGCTCAGCGCACGTGGGGCGGGCATGCCGTCCTCGGCGTGCCACGTCTCGAAGTCCGAGTGCCAGTAGAACGGACCGCCCGCGAACCCGGGTTTCAGGTTGATGCGGCTCTGGTGGATCGTGACGTCGTCGTCGAGGATCTGCCGGGCCACCCCGGCAATCGTTTCACGCGAACATATCTCGGCGATGACGTCACTGAGCTGATGCACCGCGAACAGCGATCGCACCTGCCCGCTCGATGATTCGCGGATCACCCGATCGTCGTCGCCGAGCCGCTCGGTGATGGACTCCACCTCGCGTAGGCAGTCGGCGATGTCGGCGTCCGAGAGAATGTTTGTCTCCGTGTGGTATCCGCGATCGGCATAGTGCCGGAGTTCGGGCGCGGACAGCGGGCCCGGGTTTCCCATGCTCCCCCACACGGTGTTGTGTGGGCGCGGTTCGATCTGGCTGCGCTGCGCGAGCCGGGTGCGGTAGACGTCGACGGGTGTGCTCGTCGACTGCGCGCCGGGCGAGACATCGGCGGCTTCTGGAGTTCTGGCTGCTGTGTGAGTCACCACGATCGCAACGATCCTTTCCCTCATCCGGCGGGCCGCTCGCGGAGCAGTTCTGCCCCGGCGGCAGGCAAGGTGATTGTGTTGTGCGCGACCGTCGCACGACGACGCGTCGCGAGGTACGGCGTCCGCGGCGCGGAGTTCTGCACGCCCTTCGGGAAACGGCCGTATATGTGCACCCTGCCAGGGACGACAAACCCCCGCAACCATGCTGGTATGCGCCGCGGAGAAAGTCCTCGACTCAACCGAGCCGGGCGAACTCCAGGATGATGTCGACGGCCCGCGCCGCGCTCTGACACGCGCCCTCCATCGTCGTGGTCCAGTCGGTGCGGGTCCAGTCACCGGCGAGGGCGAGGCCGTCGACCTCGGTGCGCTGGTCTGGGCGGAGGCCGGCGGTCCCGGGTCGTTGCGCGAAGGTCGATTTCGGCATCCGGACCACGTGGCTGTGGACCACCTGCGCGTTCGCCGCCTGCGGGAAGTAGCGGCGCAGCATGTCCATCTGGATCTCGGTGATCTCGGCGTTCGTCTTCGAGATCAGATCGTAGGACGCCGACACCGTCGTCGAGTAGAAGTAGTTGTCGCGTGGTTCGCGCCCGTGCATGCGCTGGCGGTCCCAGACCTGTTCGAGCACTCCCTCACCGCCGTAGAGGATCTCGCCCCAGTCGGTCATCCCGATCGAGCGGTCGAGATAGAGGTTCACACTGACGATGGGCACCGGGGTCAGGTTCTCGACGGCGCGATAGATCCGCTCGTGCCCGGGCACCTGGTCGAGCAGACCCTTCACGCTCCACACCGGTACCGCGCAGATGACGGCATCGGCTGCGATCTTCTCGCCGTCGGCCAGCGTCACCCCGCTCACCGTCCCGTCGGTGACGTCGATCGACGAGACCACCGCCCGGTGTCGGACCTCCACACCGGCGTCGGCGAAGCGCTTCTCGGCGCCGTCGATGAACAACGTGTCGAGATCGACGGTGGGATACCCGATCGAGATCGGCGTACGCGTCTCCCGCGCCCGGCGGGCTCCCGTGACGAGCAGATCGGCCGGGACCTTGGCCGAGGAGATGTCGGGCTTGTCGCCGGTGAGACCGATGACGATGCCGTCCCACAACGCATCCCGGGCCGACTGCGGCAGTCCGATGCGACGGAACCACTCGTCGGCGGTGACCTCGTCGAGCCAGTCGGGTTGCCGAAATGCCTGCCGTATCAACCTGATCTGCGCACGCGCCGTGCGCAACCGGTCGAGGCCGGTCACCCCGGGCAGGTCGCCGAGTGCGGCCCGCAGTCCGGGCAGGCCGGTGAACGCCGATCGGCGCGTCGACCCACCGGGCATCCGGACCGTCATGTGACCCGGGAAGGCCACGTGCTCCCGCGTACCGACGCTGTCCAGATAGCGCATGAGGTGCTCGTACCCGCTGGCGAAGACGTGCTGCCCGTTGTCGGGCACGTCGTCGACGGCGTGCAGCGGCATCGAGATGGTGCGTCCGCCGAGTGAACCCCGCCGTTCGAGCAGGGTGACGCGTTGCCCCGCCTCCGACAGCCAGACCGCCGACGCCAGTCCGGCCAGTCCCCCACCCACGACCACACAATGCATGGCGACAGATTAGCGGTCAGGGCTGACCGATACCGGCTGTGCGACGAATCGTCCGGGGCCCGGCGCAGACCTCGTCAGCCGGTCATCTTGACGTCCTTGGCGGCGCCGAGGACGGAGAGGGCCTGGGGCACCAGCACGAGACCGAGCACCGCCATGGCCAGGGTCCACGAGCCGGTGACGTCATGGATGCCGCCGATGATGATCGGGCCGGCCGCCGCCGCCAGGTAGCCGACGCACTGCGCCATCCCGGACACCTGGCCCGTCTGTTCGGATCCCGAGCTGCGCAGCACCATGAAGAGAAGGGCCAGACTGATCGACGAACCGGGCCCGACCATCACACAGGCCGCCCAGAATCCCGGCCAGACATCAGTGCTCAGCAGACCCACGAAGCCGACGGCGCAGACCGCGATCACCGACAAGGTCACCACCCGCTGACCGGCGAAGCGGCCGGCGACGATCGGCGCGACCAGCGACATGATCAGGGCGACCACCTGCGCCGACGCCAGGACCGCACCCGCCCGCAACGGCGACATGCCGTCGTCGACGAGGTACTGCGGCAGCCAGGCCACGAACGTGTAGAAGATCAGCGACTGCGTGCCCATGAAGACCGTGATCGCCCACGCGATCGGGTTCGTCAGCAACGACGATGTCGGCGCCGCCGAGGTCACCCGGTGAACCAGCGGCAGCTGCGGAATCCAGACGACCACGGCGACCACCGCGAGCAGCGACCACGCGGCCAACGCCAGCCGCCAGTCCCCGCCGAGTGCGTCGTTGATCGGCACGCTCACCCCGGACGCGACCGCCGCCCCGCCGGAGAGAGTCATCGAATAGAGGCCGGTCATGAGCCCGGAGCGGTGCGCGAAGTCGCGTTTGATCAGCGCCGGGAGCACGACGTTGCAGGTGCCGATGGCGGCGCCGATGACCGCCGAACCCCCGAACAGGGCGGCCGGCGACGGGATGAGCCGGACGAGGATGCCGACGATCAACACGAGCAGGGCCCCGAAGATGACCCGTTCGATTCCGAACCGGTTGGCCAGACGGGGAGCCACCGGCGCCGAGACCCCGAAGAACAGCACCGGCAGCGCGGTCAGCAGACCGGCGACGGCGCTGCTGAAGCCGGCGTCATCGGAGATCACGCCGATGAGCGGTCCGACGGCCACCACGGCCGGTCGCAGGTTCGCGGCGACCAACATCACTCCGACCGCGGTGACGATGACCCCGACGGCGGACTTCTCGCGCGTGGACAGAGCCTGCGCACTCATCCCCCCACCTCGGTGGAGTCGACGTAGGCGTACACCGCCGCGCGCGCTGCGTCGGCGTCGCCGCGCTCGATCGCGTCGACGACATCTCGATGACCGCGCGGGTGCGACTGCTCGGCCAGCGGACGTCGCAAGACCGACGGATGAGTACGGGCGATCGCCTCGGCGATTCCGTCGTACATCGCGATGAGCAGCGCGTTGCGGGACGCGACGACGAGCTCGGCGTGGAATGCGATGTCCGCCTCGGTGTATCGATCCAGATCACCGTCGGCCATCGCGCCCTCGGTGCGCGCCAGCAACAGCCGGAGGCGTTCGACGTCGGTGGTTTCGCCCCGGGCGGCCGCACCGGCCGAGGCCTCGCTCTCGAGTGCACGTCGCACTTCGAGCAGATCCCGGAGCTCCGACGGCGCGGAGGTCCGCGCGATCGCACCGGCGAGTGGGCTCCGGCCGCGCACATACGTGCCGTCGCCCCGCCGGGGCTCGAGCATGCCGGCGTGTTCCAGGGCCCGGGCGGCCTCCCGGATCGTGTTGCGGCCGACGCCGAACTGCGCCACGAGCTCGGGCTCGGCGGGGATCCGTTCGCCCAGGGGCCAGGTGCCGTCCGCGATCAACTCCTGCATGCGCTGCACGACGAGCTCACTCGTTCGGCGAGGTGGGGTGATCTGACCGGACACCCAAACAACCTAACATCCCATGTTTCAGTCCCGGTCGGTGCCGCACGGTCTCCCCCGCCCGTAGCCTCAGCCGGTGGCCGCCCGTTCCAGCGCTCCGGTCAGGTCGTCGACGGAGGTCGGCACCAAGCGCTGGTCGTCGAGAAAGAACGTAGGGGTGCCCTGTACGCCCAGGGCCAACCCATCGGCGACATCGGCACGAATCCGCTCCAGCGTGGCGGGACTGTCGTACGCGGCGTCGAAGGCCGTCATGTCCAGCCCGAGATCGATCGCGAAACCACGGAACACGTCGTCGGCGGGAACCCGCTGCTCCCCCCATCGGGCCTGGGTGGTGAACATGCGCTGGTACATCTGCTCGAATCGGCCCTGCTGTGCAGCCGCTTCGACGGCGCGGGCCGCGCGCTCGGCGTTGAGATGCCCGGGCATCGGGAAGTAGCGGACTACGAAGGTGATCCGGTCGCCGTAGGTGCGCCGGAGATCTTCGATCATCGGGTAGACCGCGCCACAGGCCTCACACTCGAAGTCGAGGAACTCGACAAAACGCGCCCGCTCACGTTCCGGCGACGTCAGGCGGTGGCTGTCCGGGCGCACCACGAGATCGGCCGCGACGGCGGTGTCTGCCGGGGCAGGCGCGGGTTCGCGGTCGATGAGTACCGCGACACCGAGGACGACGACGACGGCCGCGAGGGCCGTCCATGCGATCTTGGTCGGTCTGCTCACTCCTGCCCTGCCCACCCGTACACCGTAGGGGTGACAGAGCCGAAAACGGACATCCGCCTGCTCGATCGCTGACGCAGACACCCATTCGGTGCTTAGATGAGCCATGTCGTTCGGGGTGCGCACGAGTTGGCTGCGCGTGGGTGTCATCGGTGTGGTCGTCGGCGTGCTGCTCGGCGTGTTCGCGGGCACGCCCCCCGCCCAGGCCGCACCCGGGCCGGGCTCGCCACTGCCGTCGGCCGACCCGTTCTACCGTTACAACGCCTCACTGTCGGGCGTGGCTCCCGGAGCGGTGCTCCGCAGCCGTCCCATGCGGTTCCAGACGCCCACGATGTCCACCCCGATCACCGGCTCCCAGGTGCTCTATCGCACCACCGACCAGTTCGGCGGGAGCGTGGTGACGGTCGCGACCGTGCTACGACCGCTGATCCCGGGCCCGACGCGCCTGGTCTCGTACCACATGGCCTACGACGCGCTCGGGTCTCAGTGCGATCCGTCGTACACGCTCAGCGGGGGTTACACCAACGGCACCGCAACCGCCGAACAAGGCGTCATCGCAGGCTATCTCGCCGCTGGGTACACCGTCGTGGTCCCGGACTACGAGGGCGAGAAGCTGCAGTGGACCATCGGCCGGCAGTCGGGCTATGCCGCACTCGACGGCGTCCGCGCCGCACAGTCGTTCCTGCGGCTGCCGCGGTCGACCCCGGTCGGCCTCGTCGGATATTCCGGCGGGTCCATCCCCACGCAGTTCGGCGCCGAGGTCGCGCCGCGCTACGCGCCCGAACTGAACATCGTCGGCGCCGCCGCGGGCGGATTGCCGGTGGACCTCGCGCACAACCTGCCCTACATCAACGGAAGTGCGAAGTGGGCGGGTGTCATCCCGGCGCTCGTGGTCGCCTACCAGCGGACCTACCGGCTCGACACCTCGACGTTCCTCTCGACCCGCGGCCGACAGGTCGCCCAGGACGTCAGCGACGAGTGCATCTCGGAGTTCGCGTCGAAGTATCCGGGACTCACCAGCGCGGACATGGTCAAGCCGCCGTACGCCGGCCTGCTCGACGTGCCGCAGGTGGTGCGGGCGATCAACGACAACATCATGGGACGGTCGGGCACCCCGTCGACGAAGATGCTTCTCGCGGTGGGCCACTACAACGCGATCGGGGACACCCTGATGATCACCGGTGACGTGATCGGCCTGGCGAACGAGTACTGCTCACGCGGCGTGGACATCACCTACCGGCAGCTCAACGGCCTGACCCATCAGGAGGCGTTCCTCCCGTTCGAACCGCTGGCACTGCAGTACCTCACCGAGCGGTTCGCGGGTGCCCCGACACAGAGCAACTGCGGCTCGCTGCCGCACGGGAACAGCCTGGCGCCGCTGCCGGTGCCCTGACCCGGCGGCCTACCCCGGCAGCGTCTCGCCGCCGATCGGGGCCAGCACCTCGCCGGTGTAATACGACGAGAGCTGCTCGGCCGCGAAGAACACGTACGACGGTGCGATCTCGTCGGGCTGGGCCGCCCGTCCCATCGGCGCCTGGGTGCCGAAGTCCTTGACCGCCTCGGCCGGCATCGTCGCCGGGATCAGCGGCGTCCAGACCGGGCCCGGCGCGACGCAGTTCACGCGGATCTTCCGTTCCATCAGCGCCTGCGCCAGCGAGTAGGTCAGGGCCAGCACCGCGCCCTTGGTCGCCGAATAGTCGATGAGGCTGTCGTTGCCACGCAGACCGTTGATCGACGAAGTGTTGATGATGGCGCCGCCGCCGGTCAGGTGCGGCACCGCCGCTCGCGTGGTGTGGAAGAAGCTGTCGATGTTGACGTCGAAGGTGCGTCGCCACTGCTCCGGCGTCAGCTCCAGGAAGTCGTCCACGATCTCCTGATAGGCGACGTTGTTCACCAGGATGTCCAATGCGCCGAGCTCGTCGACGGTCCGCTTCACGATGTCGGCGCAGTGCGCCGGGTCGGCGAGGTCGCCGCGGTACGCGCGGGCCTGCCGTCCTTCGGCCTCGATGAGCTCGACCGTGTGGCGGGCGTCGTTATCCTCCTCCAGGTAGGCGATGGCGACATCGGCGCCCTCCTTGGCGAAGGCGACCGCGACCGCGCGACCGATACCCGAGTCGCCGCCCGTGATGAGGGCGGTCTTGCCGGCCAGCAGATCGCGGCCGCGATAGTCGCGCATTTCGTCCCGGGGGCGTTCGCCCATCTCGTCGGTCTCACCGGGGTAGGAGATCGTCTTCGGTTCGTGCTCGGGGTTCTCGTCGCTCATGGTCGAGATAGTGCCCGCTGAGAAGCGTGCGGAAACATCGGCGCGGACCGGGGCGCGGACGTCGTCAGGGGTTCGGGTCGGGGATCTCCTGGTCGAGTTTCTCGTCGAGGGACTCGCCTTCCCGCTGTTCCCGGGCGGTCGTGCCGGTCCGATCACTGGCCGACCAGTCCTCGGGCGGGTCCATCCCCTCCTCGAGCGGGTCCTGACCGAGCCGGTCCTCGTCGAGATCCTCGAAACCGGCTGTCGACGTCAGATCGGGGTTGATGCCCTCGGATGCCGCTGTCGCACTGTCGCCCACGTTGTCGGTACTCATTCTCGTCCTCCTGGCCGTAGCCGAGATCGGTGTCGGTCGGGCCTGGTCTCGCCGTCGGCCCTGCGAGTACGGCGGATACCCGCGAGACACGGCACCGAAACGATCTCCGCGAGTCCTGCCCCGGGACACGCACCGGGTCGATTCCCGCCAAATGCGTCAGCCAGGTAAGCTCATCTTTCGCCCGAGACCGCTGGCATTCCTGTTGATTTGTGGTTTGTAGGGGTGAGGGTGACAGACGCCAACGATCACACCGCCGGCGAGTCCCGTATCAGTCACGTCGGCAGCTTCCGGTTCTTGTTCGACACCCAGGAATGGGAGTGGTCCGACGAGGTCGCCGAGATGCATGGTTACCGGCCCGGTGAGGTCACTCCGACGACCGAGCTGATCGCGGGGCACAAGCACCCGGACGACCGGCAGTCGTTCGAAGAGCTGCTCGCGACGATGCTCGACCGCCGGATCCCGTTCTCGAGCCGTCATCGCATCGTCGACACCAAAGGTGAGGTCCGCCACGTCGCGGTGGTGTCGCAGCAACTCACCGACGAATCCGGCGCCGTGATCGGCGCCGAGGGGTTCTATCTCGATCTGACGGCAATCGAGGAGAAGGCCGTCAAGGACCGCGTCGACGAGCACGTCGCGCGATTCCGCGAGCACCAGGGCGTCATCGAGCAGGCCAAGGGCATGATCTCGCTGGCCTACGGCGTGAGCGCCGATCGCGCGTTCGAGGTCATGCGTTGGCGTTCGCAGACGGCCAACGTCAAGGTGAACGAGCTCGCGCGGTCGATCGTCACCGGCGTCCACCGATACGTGGTGCTACCGGACCCGGTCCGGCAGTCGTTCGACCATCTGCTGCTCAACGCACACCGCTCCGACAACGAGAACGCCTCGTCCTCGAAGTAGCACCGACGCACCACCGTTCATCGCGTCCACGGGCGGTTTCACCGCCGACATTCCGGGGTATCCGGACCGGCACGAGACAGGTGCCGGAAACCGGCAGTCATCTGCGGCTCGCCGAAGCCGCGATCGTGCAGGCCCGGTTGAGAACACAGCCGTTGCGACCCTAGTGAACGGATGTGGCAGTGAGCAGTGCGCAGCCAGGCGGAACAGCAACCCTCGAGACAACGGGGTCGAACACGACACGAGGTCTGTCGACGATGTCGGCGGGCCTCGGTTCGCAGAGGGGCGGTGCGACCCGCGTGCGCGTCGCGTCGGTGCCGCACTCCCATGTGTACGTCCGCCACCTGTCGCCGCTGAACGGGACGGTCAGCGGGCTCGACTCCGGCCCGGTCTCGGTCGTCCGCCTGCCCGACCCGGTTCCGGCCGACGGCGCCAAGGTGCCGGGCGGCTGGTGGCCCCCGCTGATGCTCGACCCCGCGTGGATCGCCCGCAACCACAACGAGTTCGACGTCTTCCACCTCCACTTCGGGTTCGACGCCGTCGAGCCGGCCGAGATGTCGAAGGTGATCGACGAGCTGCGCACCCACGGCAAACCACTCGTGTACACGCTGCACGATCTGCGCAATCCGCACCACGCCGAACCGGGACGCCACGAGGAGGTCCTGGACCTCCTCGTACCGGCGGCGGATGAGGTCATCACCCTGACCCCCGGCGTCTCCCGGGAGATCGCGCGCCGCTGGCAGCGCGAGGCGACCGTGCTGCCTCACCCGCATGTCGTGCCGCCCGGCCGATTCGGTCCGCGCGCGCCGCACGCCGACGACTTCGTGGTGGGGGTGCACGCCAAGAGCATTCGCGCCAACATGGATCCGCTGCCGGTGATCATGACCCTGCTCGAGGCGGCCGCGGACTACCCGGACATGACGGTTCAGATCAACCTGCACGACGAGGTGTTCGTCCCCGGAAAGCACGCGTACAACCCGGACTTCGGCACCACTGCGCTGGCACTCTCCCGGCACCCCTATGCCCGCGTGCTCGTGCATGAGTACTTCACCGATGATCAGTTGTGGGACTATCTGCGGAGCGTGTCCGTGTCGGTGCTGCCGTACCGATTCGGAACCCACTCCGGGTGGCTCGAGGCCTGCCACGATCTCGGTACCACCGTGATCGCGCCGAGCTGCGGCTACTACCGCGAGCAGCAGGACTGCCTGTCCTTCGGGTTCACCGAGGACACCTTCGATCCGGACTCACTCGTTTCTGCCCTGGCACAGGCCTATTCGGCTCGTCCCGCGGCGGCCTCATGGCCCGACCGGCGCGCGCAACGCGAGTCCCTCGCCGACCAGCACGCCGCCCTCTACACCAGGGCTCTGGATGCCTGACACGTTGCGGATCGCCATCGTCGCGTCGAGCCGCTACCCGATCGCCCAGCCGTTCGCGGGCGGACTCGAGGCCCACGTCTGGCATCTCACTCGCGCCCTCACCCTCGCCGGTCACGAGGTCACGCTGTTCGCGGGCGCGGGCAGCGATCTGCCGGTCGATTCGGATCGCCTGCGCGGCGAATTGTTCGAGCCCTCCGCGGCCGCACGCTCGGATGTGTCGATGCCCCAACTCGAAGCACTGCAGGATCATCACGCGTACCTGTCGCTCATGCTGTCGTTCACGAACAACCCCGGCGACTACGACGTGATCCACAACCACAGCCTGCACTACCTCCCAGTCGCCATGGGTCCGGCCGTCGAGACCCCGATGGTCACCACGCTGCACACCCCGCCGACGCCGTGGCTCGAGTCGGCCCTGACCCTTGCGCCCGGTACGCGTTGTGTCGCCGTCAGTCGGCACACGGCACAGTCCTGGTCGCATGTGCTCGGCGATATCCCGGTGGTGCACAACGGGGTTCAGTTGGACCGCTGGCCCGCCGGCCCCGGCGGAGACGACCTGGTGTGGTTCGGCCGGTTCGTACCGGAGAAGGGCGCCCACCTCGCGATCGAGGCCGCCCAGCGCGCGGGTCGTCGGCTCCGGTTGGCCGGACCCATCAGCGACACAAGGTATTTCGAGCAACAGATCGCCCCGTCGCTGGGCGGGCTCGTCCACTATGAGGGACACCTCCACCAGCACGACCTGGCGCGATTGGTCGGCTCCTGCGGCGCGACCCTGGTGACCCCGGTGTGGGACGAGCCCTACGGCCTCGTGGTGGCCGAATCCCTCGCCTGCGGCACCCCGGTGGCGTGCTTCGCCCGTGGCGGTATCCCCGAGATCGTCGGCGAGCACGCCGGCGTCCTCGTGCCTCCGGGCGACATCGATGCGCTGGCCCTCGCGGTGGACGATGCGCTCACCCTCGACCGGGGCCTCGTACGTCGGCGCGCGGAGGACCACTGCTCGGACATCGCGATGATCGATCGGTACCTCGACATCTACGCCGATCTGGTCGCCGGGCGGCCGTTGGCCGACTCCTCGCTCCCCCGGGAGGTCGGGGTGTGATCGGTTACTACGTCCACCATCAGGGCCGCGGACACTGTTCCCGGGCCACCGCCGTCGCCGGCCATCTCGGCACCGACGTCGTCGCGCTGACCAGCGCGTCGCTGACCGCCCCGGTGTTCAGCGAGGTGATCACGCTCGAGCGCGACGACTCCGACCCGCAGCCGCGGGACGTCGACGCCGGCGGCCTGCTGCACTGGGCACCACGGCACGATGGCGGACTACGCACACGCATGGCGCAGCTGGCCGAGTTCGTCGAGACGCGCCGACCGGCCGCCGTCGTCGTCGACGTATCGGTGGAGGTCACCTTGTTCCTCCGGCTGATGGGCGTGCCGGTGATCGTGACGGCGCAGCCCGGCGTTCGCGACGATCTGCCGCATCAGCTCGCCTACCGGGCGGCCCATGCGATCATCGCGCCCTGGCCCGCCGAGCTGTATCAACCGGACTGGCTCCGGGAGCATCTGCCGAAAACGGTCTTCACCGGCGGTATCTCGCGGTTCGACGGACGACTCCCCGTGTCCCACCCCACCTTCGCCGCCGACATCCTCGTCGTCACCGGCGCGGGCGGGGTACCGGGTGCCCCGCATCCGGCGACCACACTCGGCGAGGAGCTCCCGGAGCACACCGTCGTCGGGCTCGGACCCGCCTTCGGAACGTGGGTCGACGACCCGTGGCCCTTCCTGTGCAGTGCGCGGGTGACCGTCATCGGCGCGGGTCAGGGAAGCGTGGCCGACGCCGCCGCGGCCGGGCGCCCGGCGGTGGTCATCCCCGAGGACCGACCCTTCGCCGAACAACGGGCAACCGGCAACACCCTCGCACGCTCCGAACTCGCTCTCGTCACGTCGTCATGGCCGTCCACCGAACGCTGGCGCTTGATCCTCGACACCGCCGGGAGTTCGTCGCCGGAGTGGTCGCGGTGGCACACCGCCGGCGCCGCCGAACGTGCGGCGCGGGCGATCGAGGCGGTCGCGCACCGATGACCGGCGTCCCCGAGGTGGTCGCCGTCATCACGATCGTGTCGGGGCGGCACCGCCACCTTCGACGACAACTAGAGGCGTTCGCCCATTCGACCCGGCGGCCCGACCTGCACTTCGTGGTGGCCATGGACGACCCCGACATCACATCCGTCACCGACGGTCACCCGGTGGAGGTCATCCGGTTCGCCAACGACGACCCGGACACCCTGCAACTCGCCGATGCCCGGAACGCCGGCGCCACGGCCGCCATGACCGCGGGGGCCTCGCTCCTGGTGTTCCTCGACGTCGACTGCATCCCCGCCCCGGACATGCTCGAGCGCTATCTCCGCTCCTGCACGGCCACACCGGGCCTGAAAGTCCTCTACTGCGGCCCGGTCACCTATCTCCCCTGCGACCAGCCGACCTTCGATGCGCGCGAGCTCGCCCGGTTCACCGATCCACACCCGGCGCGTCCGTCGCCGGGAGCCGGGCAGACACAACTCTCGTCGGAGCTGATGCTCTTCTGGTCACTGTCGTTCGCCGTCCGGGCTACCGATTGGCTCGCCCTGGGCGGCTTCCACCCCGGCTACCGCGGTTACGGCGGCGAGGACACGGACTTCGCGATGTCCGCGCGCGACAACGGGTTTCGCATCGCCTGGGTCGGCGGCGCGCACGCCTACCACCAGCACCATCCGGTCTCGAACCCGCCGGTCGAACACCTCGCGGACATCCTCCGCAACGCACGGGTGTTTCATCGGCGATGGGGCACCTGGCCCATGGAGGGGTGGCTGCGCGCGTTCGCCGACCGCGGCCTGGTCGCCTACGACACCGCAGGCGACGAGTGGCTCCGGGTCAGCGACGGAACTTCGAGAACCCGATGACGACGCCGCGGGAGGCGGCACCCGGGAGCGGTTCGTCGTAGGAGATCGTGTGGGTGTCGGTGACGGTCTGCACGATCCGCCATCCGAAGGTCGACTGCTTCAGGGTCACGTCCGGTACGAGCTCGCCCCGGATCTCACCGATCACGCCCTGCGACGACATGTGCAGAGTCAGTTCGATGGACGACTCCTCCGCGGCGGCGGAGATGATCTGCGAGCAGATCTCGTCCACCGCCACCTTGGCGTCGATGACGTCGTCGAGAGCCCAGTCGTCGATGTACAGCGCGGTCTCGACCAGAGCGCGTACCAGTGCGAGGCGATCGGTGGCGGCCGGAACCCGCAGGACCGTCGGCGTACCGCCGTCGATCGATAGCTGGGACGTTGCGTCGGAATCGGTCATCGAATGAGTCTTCTTCGCCCGTTGATTGGTGGTGCCGATCTCGGCTGGTCTGGTCATGAGTGCCCCGTGATTCCGTGTTCCAAACCGCGGCCGGAGGACCTTGCCGCGCTGAACGTGCCCCCCGAACACGTGTCGACACGTTAGCAGAGCGTTTACCCAGATCATGACTCGATGAGATTCACGTCTCCATCCGTCCCATGAACGACCGCGGTCGCGGCGCGGCGACGTTTCATCGTCGGCCGCTCGCGGTAAACCCTCCGCACCGAGGCCGGTGTCGAGCACGCCGGCCACCGAGCCCCGACCAGACAGCGCAGGGAGTGCACCATGCCAGATCTGACACCCGAACGAGAAGTCGCGTCGCGTGAGGCCATCGCCCGGCGCCCGGCACGAAAGTCGCGAGGACTGAAGGCCGTCGGCCTACTCGGCTTCGTCTGCCTCGGACTCATGCTGGTGCTCGCCGGCATCGCCATCGCCGCCGGTGCGACCGACCGCGATGCGACGGTGTGGCTGGCGGTCGGCGCCGTCGTCATGGGTCTGCTCGCGATCGGACTGCTGATCGGCAGCCGTGTCCTGCTGCGACGTCGCGCAGCCCGCGACGGCGATCGGGCCCATCAGGACCCGATCCAGCCCGAGACCACCGCCGAGGAAGCCGAACGCTATGAGGAGCGGTTCCACGACTTCCCGGTGGAACACGCCGGAAAGAGTGAACGAGGACGAGACGACCGCCTCGAGGAGATTCGCGACGAGCGTCGAGCCGACAACGGAAAGGCCTAGAGAATGCGTGCAGTCACCTGGCAGGGCAAGCGAAACGTGTCGGTCGAGACCGTTCCCGACCCCAAGATCATCGAGCCCACCGACGCCATCATCAAGGTCACCTCGACCAACATCTGCGGGTCGGACCTCCACCTCTACGAAGTTCTCGGCCCGTTCATGCAGGCCGGCGACATCCTCGGGCACGAGCCGATGGGGATCGTCGAGGAGGTCGGCAGCGACACCGGCGACCTGCGGGTCGGCGACCGGGTGGTCATCCCCTTCCAGATCGCCTGCGGCACGTGTCTTTTCTGCCACGACGGACTCATGACGCAGTGTGAGACGACCCGCGTCACCGAACAGGGGACGGGTGCCGCACTGTTCGGCTACTCCCAGCTCTACGGCTCCGTGCCCGGCGGGCAGGCCGAGTACCTGCGCGTGCCGCAGGCCCAGTTCACCCACATCAAGGTGCCGCTGGAGAAGCCCGACTCGCGGTACGTCTATCTCTCCGATGTGTTGCCGACGGCTTGGCAGGCCGCCGCCTACGCCGAGATCCCCCAGGGCGGAACCGTCACGGTGCTGGGCCTCGGCCCCATCGGCGACATGGCTGCCCGCATCGCCGCGCACCAGGGAGCGCGGGTCATCGGCGTCGACCGCGTGCCCGAGCGACTCGCCCGCGCGGAGGCCCGCGGCATCGAGACCGTGAACTTCGACGCCGTCGACAACGTCGGCGACGCCATCCGCGACCTGACCGGAGGACTGGGTACCGATTCGGTCATCGACGCTGTCGGCATGGAGGCCCACGGGTCGCCGATCAACAAGGCGCTGCAGAGCGTCGTCGGCCTTCTACCGGACGCCGTCGCCCGCAAGGCGATGTCGGAGGTGGGTACCGATCGGCTGGGCGCGCTCTACTCAGCGATCGACATCGTCAAACGCGGCGGCACGATCTCGCTCTCCGGGGTGTACGGCGGCGCGGCCGACCCGCTGCCGATGCTGACCATGTTCGACAAGCAGATCCGGCTGCACATGGGTCAGGCGAACGTGAAGCGCTGGGTCGACGACATCATGCCGCTGCTGACCGACGACGACCCGTTGGGCGTCGACACCTTCGCCACCCACGAACTACCGCTCAGCGAGGCCCCGCAAGCCTACGAGACATTCCAGAAGAAGGACGACGGGATGGTCAAGGTGATTCTCAAGCCGTGAACCCGCGTGGCGTGCCGCGGCTCTTCGTCGCGGCACGCTCGCTGTCGGCCTGCGATCCACCGCCACCGTTCTCGTTCCCGGTGTCGTCCCCGTCGACGACGACCTCGGACCGTAGGGTTTCGAGAATCCGCGTCAGCAAGCGCGACACATGCATCTGGGAGATCCCCACCTGACGCGCGATCTCGCTCTGCGACATGGACTTGAAGAACCGCAACGTGAGGATGGTGCGCTCGCGTTCGGTCAGCCGCTCGAGGGCCGGCTGCAGCGTGACGAATTCCTCGACGAGTTCCAGTCGCGCGTCCTCGTCGCCGAGGGTGTCGGCCAGCGTCCAGCCATCGGTCGACGAACCGGCTTCGGCATCGATCGAGCTCGCCGTGTAGGCCGACCGGGCGACCATGCCCTCGATCACCTCGCTCACCGGCAGCCCGAGGTGCTGCGCGATCTCACTCGGGCGCGGCGACCGTCCGAGGGACTGCAGCAACTCCTCGCTGGCCTTGGCGATGTTGAGCGACGCCTCCTGGGCCCGGCGTGGCACGCGGATGGACCAGGTGCTGTCGCGGAAGTAGCGCTTGACCTCGCCCATGACGGTCGGGACCGCGAAGGCCAGGAAGTTGTTGCCGCGTTCGACGTCGAAGCGGTCGACGGCATGCATGAGGCCGATCCGCGCCACCTGACGCAGATCGTCGATGGGTTCACCGCGCTCCGAGAAACGCCTGGCGACATGGTCTGCCAACGGCAGGCACCTCGCGATGACGTCCTCCCGCAGCCGGGCACGGCGATCGTCGTCCTTCTCGTCGTGCATCTCCCGAAGAGAAGGAAGGACGTCACTGTAATCGTCGTGATCGCCCCGGTCACCCGACGCCATTCTCACCACCAGACTTCGAAGACAGCTCGAGATCGATGCGCAGACCTCGTGCCGCATCCAGAACAGGACTGATGTGCGCACCGGGTTCGACGCATATCCGAGTCCAGCCAACCACGGTCGCCCGGCGGCGTCCAGCCACAGCGGCCCTCGGCTGGTCAAGGCGTCGCATGGCAGGAACAGACCGCATAGAAGCTGCCGAAGTGGGCACAACCTTGTCGGCAATGCCTGGGCAACGTAGGGTAAGAGATGCGGTTCAGGTAGAAGCTGCGTTCTAAGCGTTGGGCGCCCAGGGCCTTCTCGCTTCCCACCATCACGTCCAATCCCCCTTACCGGGTGATCGTGAACTTGGGGTACTGGCGCCTATCGGCGTAGCACCAAGGCTTCCGATCCAGAAGTGACGGTCGTGGCCAGACGCACCCTGACTGAATCGAGAACATCATGGCTCTCACCTCTTCAACCATCTTCCGTTCGGCGTTCGATCCCACGACGGAGTCCACGCCGAATCCGCACCCGCACCAGTTGGTCTCTCCCAAATCGTATTGCGTGCAGGGTTTTTCCGGCAGCGTCGACCGCGACTCGGCGGCTGACTTCGCGGCCGCTCTCGATCGCGTGATCAGCGGCCCCGTCGACGGCATCGTCCTCGACTTCTCGGGCCTGAACTTCTTCGGGACCGTCGGATTGGTGCTCTTGCGCTCCTTCATCGACGACGCCGGCCGCCGGTTCGTCCCAGTGGTGTTAGTGGGTGGCCGCGCGGTGACCCGCCCCCTCGAACTCTGCGGAATGGCGCCGTATGTCAAGACTTTCGAGTCCATCGAGGACGCGGGACGTGCTCTGACCCAGGATCAGGTCGGCCCGAGCACGATGGAGTTCACCGTCACCGAGTGACCGCCCCTGCCCCGTGAGATGCAGGGAGTGCAAGCGACTACCCCTGCCCCCTGAGGTGCGAGGAGCGCAAGCGACGAGCCTCGAAGGGTCGCGTCAGGTCACCGTGTGACAGTGATCTGCCGCGCGATGTCGACCAGCTTGGTGTTCGAGTCCTGCGACAGGCGCTTCAGCAGGTCGAAGGCGGCCACCGCGTCGATGTCGAACCGTTCCATCAGCATGCCCTTGGCCTGACCGATGACGTCCCGGTTGGCCAGGGCGCTGTGGAACTGCTTGTCCTTCTTCACCTTGTTCCACGCGAGGGCGGCATGCGTCGCGAAGACCACGCCGATGTCCTCGGCGTGAAGGTCGAAGGCGAACGGCTCGTCGGCGTAGAGGTTCAACGCCCCGATCGACGTGGTGTCGGCGAAGAGCTGGAACGACAGGACGGAACGAATCGGCGTCTCGACGAGCGCGCGGCGGCGGTACTCGGGCCAGCGCTGCTCGTTCTCGAGGTCGTCGACTCGGACGATGCGATCGGCGAGCGCCGCCGAGATGCACGGTCCCTCACCGAGTTCCGCTTGAATACGGTCGTGTACGTCGGCAACGTCGTGCGTGGACCCGAACGACGCGATCGATTTTCGTTCGATTGCGACGGTGAGGCCGGCGTACGCGACTCCGGGGATGTCGACCAGCGCGTTCTCGACGATCGTCTTCGCAACCTGCTCGTCGGAGTCGTCGCCGTGGAGTTCACGCGCCAGATCCGCGATCTTGCGGTGAACGTCATCGTCAGCCGGATCGGTCATGGTCGAACCCCTTTCGACGCCCGACGTGACCGAACGACCACGGACGCGCATTGTTCGGCGTGCTCGTCCAACGTAACCCACTGCGCCACGTTCCGTGGGCGCCGGTGGTTACCGCCAGGCGCCTGACTGCCTCAGCGAAACGCCGCCGACCCGGTGAGTGCACGACCGATCGTGAGCTGGTGGACCTCCGAGGTCCCCTCGTAGGTGAGCACCGACTCCAGGTTGTTGGCGTGCCGGATCACCGGATATTCCAGCGTGATGCCGTTCGCGCCCAGGATGGTTCGGCATTCGCGGGCGATGGCGATCGCCTCGCGTGTGCTGTTGAGCTTGCCGGTGCTGACCTGTTCGGGTGTGAGTTCGCCGCGGTCCTTCAGGCGGCCGAGGTGGTAGGCCAGCAGGTGACCCTTGCCCACCTCGAGCGCCATGTCGGCGATCTTGGTCTGGGTGATCTGGTAGCCGGCCAGCGGCTTGTCGAACACCTGGCGGGACTGCGCGTACTCGATGGCCGCCTCGAGGCAGTCGCGGGCGGCACCCATCGCCCCGAAGATGATCCCGAAGCGGGCCTCGCCGAGAGCGGTCAGCGGTCCGCGCAGCCCCTCCGCCTTCGGCAGCATCGCCGAGGCGGGAAGGCGCACGTCGTCGAACACGAGCTCGGAGGTGACCGAGGCGCGCAGCGACATCTTCTTGGTGATCTCCGGCGCCGAGAACCCCGGCGTGTCGGTCGGGACGACGAACCCGCGGATGCCGCCGGGACTGTCGGCGAGGTCGGTCTGCGCCCACACCACCGCGACGTCGGCGATCGAACCGTTGGTGATCCACATCTTCGTCCCGTTGAGCACCCAGTCGTCGCCGTCCCGCTTGGCGTGGGTGCGCATACCGGACGGGTTGGACCCGAAGTCGGGCTCGGTCAGGCCGAAACAGCCGATCGCCTCGCCCGCCGCCATCCGCGGGAGCCACTCGTTCTTCTGCTCCTCCGAACCCCAGTGGTGGATGGAGAACATCGTCAGCGAGCCCTGCACCGAGACCAGACTTCGGATGCCGGAGTCGACGGCCTCGAGTTCCAGGCACGTCAACCCGTAGGACATCGCGCTCATCCCGGGGCAGCCGTAGCCCTCGAGGTGCATGCCGAGCGCTCCGAGCCCGCCCAGCTCGCGGGCGATGTCGCGGGCCGGAAGCCGGGCATCCTCGAACCAGTCGGCGATGTGCGGACGCAACTTCGACGCCGCGAAGTCCCGCACGCTGTCACGGATGGCGATCTCGTCGGCGTCGAGCAACGAGTCCAGGGCGAAGAGCTGGGTCAACGTGCTGGTGCGGGACATGGCGGACCTCCGTCGAGAATGGGACTCGCGCGGACCGAGGGCCGTCGACGAGAACGTTTGCACGAACGTTTGCATCGCCTAAGGTAGGTGTTCGATGCCCATCGGGTCAATGAGGAAGAGAGAGGATCAGCGTGGTCAGTGGTCAGCGCGCCCCCACGCTGAAGGAGATCGCCCGACGTGCCGGCGTACACGTGTCCACCGCCTCCCGGGTGCTGCGACAGTCCGAGCCCGCCGACGGGTGGTCGGCGTCGGCTCTGCGGGTGCGGGAGGTGGCCGACCAACTCGGTTACCAGCGCAATGTGTGGGCGGCCAGCCTGCGGACCCGCCGAACCACCACGATCGGGGTCGTGATGACCCGCCTCACCGACGGCGTCGTGGCCACGACCTACCAGGGCATCGAACAGGCGGCCACCCGGGCCGGGTACTCGGTCCTGCTGTCGTCCCCGCCCGACGAGGAGGCCGCTCAGCGACGGGCCATCGAACTCCTCGTCGGCCGGCAGGTCGACGGTCTGCTGCTGAGCGGATTACACCTGCCGGGCCGGGACTTCGTGGAGTCCCTGCGGGTCGGCGACCTCCCGATGCTCACCCTCACCCGGCACGCCGAGGCCGGACTCCCCTTCGTCGGCGGCGATGACGTGCGCGGCGGACGCATCGCCGCCCGACATCTCCTGGAGCGCGGTCACACCGACCTCGCCGTCATCGGCGGACCCGGCCACGCCACGACGGCCACCGACCGGCTCCGCGGGTTCCGCGCCCAGCTGGCTGATGCCGGGATCACGCTGTCCGACGACCGCATCGTCGCGTCCGACTTCGAGGTTCACGGCGGGACGGCGGCCGGGCGTGCACTGCTCGATCGTCCGGACCGTCCCCGGGCGATCTTCGCGGTGTCGGACACCATCGCCATCGGAGTCCTCGGTGTCGCCCGCGACCTCGGACTCCGCATCCCTGACGACCTCGCCCTGATCGGCTACAACGACATCCCGGTGGCCGCCCAGCTCCCCGTGCCGCTCACGACGGTCCGCTCCCCCGCTCGGGAGATCGGCGAGACCGCGGTGCGCGGCCTCCTCGACCTCGCGGCCGGGCGGAACGTCGAATCCCGCCGCCTCCCGGTCGAACTGATGGTTCGCGGGAGCACGTGACCCTCAGGGCGCAGAGGTACCCGAACGTTCTTGCGCCGCAAGGAACATCGCGACGACCGCGGTGCGGACGTCGCCACGATCGCGGACCGGGCGATCCCAGGCGAGCCGCACCCCGACGACCCCCTCGGGAACCGTGGCGTCGAACGTCGCTGCCTCGTGGTCGAATCCGGTCATCCGCGCCGCGACCGCATCAGGCCGCCCGCCCAGCACACGGCAGATCAGTAACGAGTCGTCGGCGTGGTCGTCATTCATGTGTGCAAGTACGGCTGCCACGACATCCGGGCTGAATTGCGCTGATTCCGAAGTGTTCTCGTCAGTCACGCCCGGCCTCCTCGCCCTCGGGACGCACGAACCTCGAGACCCAGCCCCGGAAGTGGTCGACGTCGCCGCCGTGCTCCTCGAACCATCCCCACGCACCGCCGCGCGCACCGGTCACGTCCTCGACGACGAGTTCGATGGCCTCGCGCGGGGTGCGCAGGATCGGGGCGTCCAGCGTGGTGCCCGCCGGGATCCGCTTGCGGGACCGCAGACGCGCGAACACCCCGGCGATGCCGTCCTCGGTCCGGTGATAGTCGGTGACGACCGCTTCCTCGTCGACGCCCGCCAACAGCAGGGCGATCGCGATGATCACCCCGGTCCGGTCCTTGCCGGCAGCGCAGTGCACGAGCGTCGCGCCCTCGGAGTCGAACTCGTTCAGCGCGGCGGTGAGTCGATGCCCGCCCGTGCGCATCATCGCGGTGTAGATCTCGACGAGCGCGGTGTCGGCGAGGCGGTCGACGCGGGCACCCGAGGACACCGGACGGTGCACGACGCGAACGTTCGGCGGCCAGGTGACGGCCATCCGGCCCAGCTCGGTGGGGTCGCGCAGATCGACGACGGTCGCCGGCGGCCAGGGCAGGCCGACGGGGTCCTCGTCGTCGGGATACGGGGCATCGCTGCGGATCAGCACGTTGGCGGCGGTGACGCCGCCGCCGGCGACCCGCATACCGCCCAGGTCCCGGATGTTGGCGAAGGTCCGCAGGTCAGAGGCGGAGGAGAGGGTCACGGCGGTCCCGATCGTCGATGTGCGCGGTGGTCGGTCGCACCTCACCCTACGCAGGCGATGGAACGGGTGACGGCTGACGTACCGTGGCGATGGTGACGACCTACCACTCCTACGAGCCGTCGCAGGGCCACCGGCTCTCTCACGACCCGGTGAATGCCATCGTCGCGCCGCGGCCGATCGGCTGGATCTCGACGGTGTCCGACGACGGCGTCGGCAACCTGGCTCCCTACAGCTTCTTCAACCTCTTCAACTACACGCCGCCGATCGTCGGTTTCGCCAGCGTCGGATACAAGGACACCGCGGCGAACGCGATCGAATCCGGCGAATTCGTGTGGAACCTCGCCACCGACGATCTCGGCGAGCAGATGAACGCCACCTCGGCTGCGGTGCCCGCCGGCGAGGACGAGTTCGACGTCGCCGGCCTCACGCGCCTCGCCTCTGATCTCGTGGCCCCGCCACGGGTCGGCGAAAGTCCGGTGAGTTTCGAGTGCCGAACCACCCAGTCGTTCCAATTACGTACGGCCGCAGGCGACCTCGTCGACACCTGGATGGTGCTGGGCGAGGTGGTCAAGATCCACATCGCCACCCATCTGTTGCGCGACGACCAGACCTACGACACGGCCGGCGCCCGACCACTGCTGCGTGCGGGCGGGCAGGGCGACTACTTCCTGCCCAGCGACGACCACCACCGGTTCATGAAACGGCCGAAACCGGCCACCCGCTAGCGGCTCCCTCCCGGCCGGTTCCGCTCACATCGCGCGGCGGATCTCGTCGTCGCTCGGCATCCCGGTCCGGGCGCCGACCGCGGCGACGGACAGCGACGCCGCCGCGACACCACGTCTCGCCGCCTCGACTACCGTCGAGCCGGCGGCGAGCGCGGCCGCGAACACGCCGTTGAAGGTGTCACCCGCACCGGTCGTGTCGACGACCCGCACGACCTGTCCGGCGGGGAGCGAGATCACCTCGGACGCGGGGTCGGCGATCAGTACGCCATCGGCACCGAGGGTCACGAGAACCGGTGCGCCCGTTCGGGATGCGACCGCCGTCGCCTGTGCGGCCGCCGATATCTCAGGCGCGGCCACACCCTCGGAGACGAGTCCGTACAGGTCCCGAAGTTCAGAGGAGTTGGGCGTCAGTACCGGCGCCGACGCCATCAGGTCGACGGTCGACGGCAACACCGGGGCGGGGTTGACGACGCAGCGGATACCCCGGGCGGCGGCCGTCGTGACCGCCGCGGCGACGGCGTCGGCCGGGATCTCGGTGCTGACGAGGACACAGCCGGCCCAGCCCGCCGCACGGTCGACCGCGGCACGGACCTCGTCGGTGCCGAGGACGGCATTCGCGCCTGCCCCGACGGCGATCTGGTTCTCCCCGTGCGGATCGACGACGATCAGCGCCATCCCGGTGGCGACGCCGTCGAGCACGTCCACGTCCGTCACGTCGACACCGGAGTCCCGCAGTTCGGCGAGTGCGCTCGCGCCCATGTCGTCGGAACCCACAGCGCCGCAATATCGCACCCCGGCACCCGCACGCGCCGCGGCGACGGCGGCGTTCGCACCCTTGCCGCCGCCGTGACGTGTCACGGTCGGACCGACGACCGTCTCACCGGGCCCCGGCAGACGGTCGGTCGCCACCACGAGATCGACGTTGACAGCGCCGACGACGAGAAGCCGGCCGGCTCGATCGAGGGAAGTCATCGTGCCTTCGTATCCGTCAGCGCACCCGGCGTCCAGTCCGGCCAGTCGGGTACGCCGGCGACCAGACCGTCGACGTACCGCGCGACGATGCGCGTGGTCGGTTGCTCGTTGGCGTACACGGTTGCCAGGTCACTCCGCGCGATGGCCGTCCGGACGAGCGGCCACAGGCGTCGGAACCGCTCGCGGATCTTGACCTCGGGGACCGCGTGCCCGCCACTGTCCACGCGCAATCGGACGCGATGGACCGCGAGAGCCTCGGGGATCATCACGACGTGCAGCGCGACTCGGTGTCCGGCGGTATGCGCACGTTCGATGAGCTCCAGTTTCGAGGGGTGCGAGAAGACCGTCTCGGCGATGAACGAGGTGCCGCGCTCGATGAGAGTGTCGCGGGTCGCCGCCGCCAACCGGGCGGCGTCGTAGGAATGGGCTTCCGCGGAGTCGGGCCACCGCTGCCGGGCGATCAGGTCGGCGTTGACGAAGGGCACATGCAGCAGGGGTTGCAGATGACGCTCGACCAGCGTCGACTTGCCCGCGCCGTTGCATCCGACGACCAGATCGAGCCGCGGAGTCACTGCTCGAGGATGACGCTCGTCCCGTCGGGGCGGTGTTCGACGAGCCGTCCGGCGTCATCGACGACCACCGAGGACAACCCTGCCGAGGCACGACGAACCACATGGTCGTCGGTCGTGAGCCGCGCTTCGAGATGAGCGTCGATCTCGGCGTCGTAGACGACGGCTTCCTCTGCGGTCAGCACCTCTCCCGGCAGATCGCCCGCCAGCGCGGCCTCGACCCGCTGACGCGACGCGGTGGTGCGCTGCGAGACGCTGCGCCCCAGACGCGCCCAGTGTTCGAGTTGCTGCCGCGCCGACCGCTGCTCTCGCGCGCCCTCCCGGGCCGCATCGGTCACCAACGCGGCAGACAGCCGGGTCACCTTGTCCGTACCGGTGCTCATCGCACACCTCCCACGCGTGTGTAGCAGAGTGCTACATCGCCCCAGCATACGCCGACGAACCCGTCGACGGTCGTTGTCGCATGACCGTCGACGGGCGTCGGCACTGTCAGCCGGCCTCGCGCGTCACCGCGTGGACGCCGCGTCCCGCTTCGGCAGCTCCCATCCCGGGCGCGGGAAGTGGCAGGTGTACCCGTTCGGGAAATTGAGCAGGTAGTCCTGATGTTCGGGCTCGGCCTGCCAGAACGGACCCAGCTCCTCGATCGTCGTGACCGCCTTGCCGGGCCACAGCCCCGACGCATCGACGTCGGCGATGGTGTCGCGGGCGACCTTCTCCTGTTCCGGTGTCACCGGGAAGATCGCCGAGCGGTAGCTCGTGCCGACGTCGTTCCCCTGCCGGTTGCGCGTGGTCGGGTCGTGGATCTGGAAGAAGAACGCCAGGATGTCGCGATACGACGTCTGGGTCGGGTCGAACACGATCTCGACGGCCTCCGCGTGACCGGGGTGGTTGCGATAGGTGGCGTGGTCGTTCTGTCCGCCGGTGTAGCCGACCCGGGTGTCCAGGACGCCGGGCTGCTTGCGGATCAGGTCTTCCATCCCCCAGAAGCATCCGCCCGCGAGGACCGCGGTCTCGGTGCCGGGACGGACGGTGATCTGGCCGGGGTCGGTCGTCATGCGTTCTCCTCCTGGGTATCGGTGGTGTGGGAATTCGTGGTGTGCGTGCCGCCGAACAGGCCGGCGTACTCGCCGTACCCCTCTGCCTCGAGCTCGCCAACCGGGATGAACCGCAACGAGGCGGAGTTCATGCAGTAGCGCTGTCCGCCGGCCTCGCGCGGCCCGTCGTCGAAGACGTGCCCGAGGTGACTGTCGGCGCCGGACGAGCGCACCTCGGTGCGTCGCATCCACAGGGTGCGGTCGGTCTTGGTGGCGACCGCGTCGGGCTCGATCGGCTTGGTGAAGCTCGGCCAGCCGGTGCCGCTGTCGTACTTGTCGGTGGACGAGAACAGCGGTTGTCCGGACACGACGTCGACGTAGAGGCCGGGTTCGTGGTTGTCCCAGTACTCGTTGTCGAAGGCACGCTCGGTGCCGTCACGCTGGGTGACGCGGTATTGGATGTCGGTGAGGCGGCTCAACGCCTCGGGGGTCTTGCGGTAGGTGTTGCTCACGTTTCCTCCTGCTGACGCTCCCCCGGCTCCGTCGAGCGACGGCGCTCGGAGGGCGTCACCGTGCACAACACCACCATGCCCCGATTTGGTCCCGCGACGCCAAGGGCCGCCGCCCACCGGGGTGGACGACGGCCCGGAGGGTCGTCAGCGCGTCGATCAGCCCACGACGTCGCGACCGAAGATCTGCCGCGCGAGCACCCACCGCTGTACCTCGCTGGCGCCCTCGTAGATCTCCCCGATCTTGCTGTCCCGGTACAGGGCCTCGACCGGACCCGACGAGTCGTCGTCGCCGAGCTCTTGCGTGAATCCGAAGCCGCCGAACGCCTGGACCGCGTCGCGGGCCATCTGGACCGCGACCTCGGTGCCGCGCAGCTTGGCCATCGCCGCCTCCGGTTCGGGAAAGCGCGTTCCGGCGTCGAGCCGCATCGCGGCCTTGATGTACAGGTCGCGCGAGATCGCGATCTCGGTCGCGCGGTCGGCCATCAGGAACTGCCAGTGCTGCCGGGCTGCGAGCGGTTCGCCGAAGGCCACCCGGGTGCGCAGGTGGGCAGCGGTGCGGTCGAAGGCGGCTTGCGCCATGCCCACACCCGCCGCCGCGATCCCGATACGTCCGTAGGTCAGCGTCTGCAGGGCGACCTTCAGCCCGCCGCCCTCGGTCCCGAGCAGGGACTCACGCCCCAGCTCCACCTCGTCGAGGTGCACGTCGGCGGTGATCTGGCCCTTGTTCCCGAGCTTGCGATCCGGCGTACCCACCCGGACCCCCGGGGTGTCGGTCGGGACGATGAACGTCGAGAGCCGGTCACCGGTGCGAGCGAGGACCACGACGAACGCGGCGACGACGGAATTGGTGATCCACCGCTTGCGCCCGTTCAGCACCCATCCGTCGCCGCGGCGGTGCGCCACGGTCTGGACCGCCTCGGGTGAGAGATCGCTCGACGCGGCCGGCTCGCTGGTGGCGAAGGAGCCGACGATCTCGCCGGCGACGACCGGGGCCAGCCACCTGCGGCGCTGCTCCGGCGTGCCCTGGTTGACGGCATTGCCCGCGAGGATGCAGTGGACGTCGAAGATCGCGGCGACGCTGTTGGAGAAGTACGCCACTTCTTCGACGGCGGTGGCCGTCGCGGTGGCCGGGTGAGCCAGTCCGTCGCCGCCGACATCGGCCGCGAAGGGGATGCGGTAGATCCCCGCCGTGGCCAGCCGATCGAACACGTCACGTGGGAAGCCGTCGAGTCGCTCGTCGCCCCGCGCGACCCGGTCGGCCACCGGCGCGACGTCGCGAAGCGCGACCTGCCGAACCCTGCGACGGACCTCGACTACCTCCTCGGGCGACACGAGGTCGTGGTACAGGGTGTCGGCGATCCGCGGCGGATGGTCGGGCATGTCGTCGGACGACGACACCCTGGTGATGTCGATGACAGTCAAGGAGTCTCCTGTTCTGATCGAACCGATCGACCCGGCTCAGACCGGCGCATCGGCCACGGCACGGGAGTGCTCGATCTCGTCGGGCATCAGTTCGACGACCGCCTCGGCCTCCGGCGCGGGCCCGCCCGGTCCGAAGTCGGCGAAGGCGGTGATGTGCTCGTCGAGCGGGAGCGGATTGGGCGTGCCGTAGGTGAAGTAGGTCTCCCACGGCAGCTTCGCACCGCCGACGGCCAGACCGGTGTCGATGTCGGACATCTGCCAGGTCTTCGTCTCGGCGGACGGATCGAGATGCAGATATCCGGACTCGCCGAACAACTCGATGCGGTTGCCACCCGGTTCGAACACGTAGAGGAACTGCCCCTGGGTGATCCCGTGCCGGTCCGGACCGGCTTCGATGCGGATGTCGTACTCGCGGAACATCTCCACGGCGTCGATGTTGTGCTGACCCGTGCCGTAGTAGAAGGCGAGGTGATGCAGTTTGCCGCGCCCGCCGGTCATGTCGCGCATGCAGGCGACCTCGTGGCCGAGGATGTTCGAGCTCATCCAGGCGCCGATCTCGACGTCACCGTCGACAACGCGCTCGGTGGTTCGGAACCCGAGGTGGCGTTCGAACTCGGTCTTGAGCGCGGTGACGTCCGAGGCCATCAGGTTGAGGTGGTCGATGCGCTTGACCGGAATCCCCTGCAACGGCTTCTTCGACGGCCGGGTGAGGATCTTGCTCTGCAGTTCCGGTGGCGCGACGTAGGTCTCGGCTTCCCACACCAGCGCGAAGTCGTGACCGTCGGCGGTCTTGTACGCGAGCGTCTTGCCGTAGCCGAACTCGTCCTCGTGCCACGAGGTCTCGATGTTCGCACCCTGCAGCGAGGCGGCACGGCGTTCGAGCGCCTCGGGGGAGCTGGTCCGCATGCCGGCATGGCCCATCCCGGGTTCGGCGGACTCGGTGATCTTCAGACTCCACGGGTAGGGGTCCTCGTAGGCCCGGAGGTAGACGGACTGGCCTTCGCGCTGGGTGACATACATGCCCAGGAACCTGGTGAAGAAGTCGAGGGTCTCCTGGGGCTTGGGGCTCAACAGTTCGGCTCGCGCGAGGTGCGCGACATCGAAGCGTGCGGCGTTCTCGGTCATCGGTTCTCCTGTGGATCGTGCGACACCGGATCTCGGTGGCTGCTGGCTGATGGGCCTCAGCATGGCGACGAGTTGTGACTGCCGTCACCCCCATTCGGTATATCCGAACAACGGTGCCGCCGATGCGCTCCGCGTTCGGACTGCCCGTGCCTTGACCCCGGAGACGGCAACCGCTCCTTACGTTCGGTGTCGAGCACGCCGACGGCAACCGAGACCGAACGTGCGCACGAGCAGAGGAGACATGCGATGAGCCGGTTGACCGCCGCCATTGTGGGATCGGGCAACATCGGGACGGACCTGATGTACAAACTGCTGCGGTCCGAGTACGTAGAACCGGTCCACATGGTCGGGATCGACTACGCCAGTGAGGGTTTGCGCCGGGCGCGCGAGGAAGGACTCGAGGCGTCGGCCGAGGGCGTGGACTGGTTGCTACGGCAGTCCTCGCCCCCCGACCTCGTCTTCGAGGCCACCTCCGCCAAGGTCCACGCCGCCGTCGCGCCCCGCTACGCCGACGCGGGGATCACCGCGATCGATCTGACGCCCGCCTCGGTCGGCCCTTACGTCGTCCCCGCGGTCAACCTCCGCGAACACGTGAACGCGCCCAACGTGAACATGGTGAGCTGCGCCGGGCAAGCCACCATCCCGATCCTCCACGCGATCAACCAGGCCGCCGACGCCGCCTACGGAGAGATCGTCGCGGCCATCGCGTCGGCGAGTGCGGGTCCGGGAACGCGGCAGAATCTGAGCGAGTTCAGCGAGAAGACGGGGCGCGCCCTGGCGCAGGTCGCGGGAGCGGACCGGGCCAAGGCGATCTCGGTGATCAACCCGGCCGAACCGCCCATGAACATGCGCGACACGGTGTATGCGAAAGTGCGCAACCCTGATCCCGTGGCCATCGAACGCGCCGTGGTCGACATGGTCGCCGAGGTCCAGCGCTACGTCCCCGGTTACACCCTCAAGCTCGTCGACACCGATGGCGATCTGGTGACCGTGATGCTCGAGGTCGTGGGCGCCGGCGACTTCTTACCCACGTACGCAGGCAATCTCGACATCATCACCGCGGCCGCCGTGCAGGTCGCCGAGGTGATGGCGCAGGAGAGGGCCGCAACAGTGACACTTCAGACAGGAGCACTGCGATGACCAGCCAGTCCCCGGCCCGCGGGCCACGATCGGTCACCCTAGTCGACACGACGCTGCGTGACGGGATGTCGAGTGTCTCGCACCGGTTCACCACACGCGACGTCGCCGCCATCGCGGCCGGCCTCGACCGGGCCGGCGTCCCGACAATCGAAGTGGCACACGGCATCGGTCTCGGTGCGTCGTCGGTCCAGTACGGCTTCGCCGCGGCCACCGACCCCGAGTACGTGCGCGCCGCCGTCGACGCGGTCGACAACGCTGACATCGCGGCCCTCTACGTACCGGGCATCGCGACGCTGAACGAACTGCAGGCGGCGGTGGACGCCGGCATCTCGACCGTCCGCGTCGCCGTCCACTGCACCGAAGCCGATTGCGGGCAGCAGCCTGTCGAATGGGCGAAGGAGAACGGTCTCACCGTGATGACCTTTCTCATGATGAGCCACAAACTCGAACCCGACGCACTCGCCGAGCAGGCGGCCAAGCTCGACTCCTACGGCGCCGACGTCGTTTACGTCGTCGACTCCGCAGGTGCGCTCGTCCCGCGGCAGGCCGGCGAGCGGGTCGCGGCACTGCGCGAGGCGATCTCCGCGGACATCGGTTTCCATGCCCACAACAACCTCGGTGTCGGGATCGCCAACGCGCTCACCGCAGCCGAGAACGGTGCCACCTACATCGACGGCTCGCTACGGGGGCTCGGCGCCAGTGCCGGCAATGCCCAGACCGAAGTCCTCGCCGCCGCATTCGAACGCGCGGGCTGGGACACCGGCGTCGAGCTGTTCCCGCTCATCGACACCGCCGAGAACGTCGTGGCCCCACTGATGACCGAGCCGCAGATCGTCGACGAGACCGCGCTCGTGCTCGGCTACGCGGGTGTGTATTCCACGTTCTTCCACCCCACCAAGCGCGCTGCGAAGAAGTTCGGGGTCCCGGCCCGGGACATCCTGCTCGAACTCGGCCGGCGCGGGGTGATCGGCGGCCAGGAAGACATGATCATCGATGTGGCCTCGGAACTCGCGGGTCGCACGTACGAGACGCCCGTCGCGGCGGAGGTGTGAGGAAATGACTCTTTCCAGCCATCTGAAAAACACCGATCAGAGCGGTACTGCCGAGGTTCGCCACCTCATCGGGAACGAGTGGCGGACGGCCTCGGACGGCGCGACGTGGCCGCAGATGTCACCCAAGGAACGCGCGGCGATCCTGCATGCGGTCGCCGACGCCGTCGACGAGCACCGAGAGGAGCTGGCACAGCTCGAAACCCGTGACGGCGGCAAGACGATCACGCAGTCGCTGCACGCCGAGATCCCGCGGGTGGCCCACAACCTGCGCTTCTTCGCCGATTACGTCTCGATGGCCGCGAACGAGGCCTACCCGGACGGCGATCTGCTCTCCTACGTCCTCTACCCGCCCGCCGGGGTCGTGTCCGCGATCAGTCCGTGGAACGCGCCGCTGATGCTGGCGACATGGAAGATCGCGCCCGCACTTGCCTTCGGCAACACCGTGGTCCTCAAACCGGCACCGCAGACACCGTTGACCGCCAACCGTTTCGCGCAGATCGCGCTCGAGGCGGGTCTGCCGCCCGGGGTGCTCAACGTCGTCCACGGCTTCGGTGGTGAGGCCGTCGCCGGACCGCTGACCTCCGATCCGCGCGTCGACCGCATCACCTTCACCGGATCGAGTGCCACGGGCGTGAAGATCCTGCAGGCGGCCGCCGCGAACCACACGCCTGTCTCGGCCGAGATGGGTGGCAAGTCGGCCAACATCGTGTTCGCCGACGCCGATCTCGATGTGGCCGTGCCGATGTCCCTTCGGGCCATCTTCGGCGGCAACGGGCAGGTCTGCCTGTCGGGTTCGCGACTGCTGGTGCAGAACTCGATCCGCGAGCAGTTCGTCGAGCGCTTCGTCGAGGAGGCGCGGAAGCTCGTGGTCGGGGACCCGAAGGACCCGACGACGTTCATGGGGCCGCTCATCGAGCAGCGTCACCTCGACAAGGTGCACAGCTATGTCGAACTCGCGCAGGATGAAGGCGGCAAGATCATCACCGGCGGCGAACGACTCACCGACCCCGATCGGGCGGGCGGCTTCTACTATCCGCCGACCGTCATCACCGGCCTGACCAATGACTCCCGCACGGCACGTGAGGAGATCTTCGGTCCCGTCGAGACGGTTCTGGGCTTCGACACCGAAGAGGAGGCGCTGCGCATCACCAATGACTCCCCCTACGGTCTCGCCGGAATCCTGTTCACGCAGAACCTCGATCGGGCTCATCGGATGGCGGCTCGCTGGAAGGCCGGCACGGTCTGGATCAACACCTTCTTCGAACGCGATCTCCGGCTGCCCTTCGGCGGTGAGGGCATCAGCGGCCTGGGTCGCGAGGGTGGCCAGTACTCCCGGGAGTTCTTCACCGAGCCGCGCGCGGTGACGCTCCGCATCCGGAAGTAGGCCCGTGTCCACAACCGAGACATGTGTGGTCGTCGGCGCGACCGGCGCGATGGGGACCGTGTGCACACGACGCCTGGTGGCACGCGGGATGCGGGTTCTCGCGGTGGGGCGCCGTGCCGAGGAACTCGAACAGCTCGCGGCAACAGACGAGCTGATCATCCCGTGCGCGGCCGACATCGCCGAGGACTGGTCCGTGGACGCGATCCGATCCTGCCTCGACGGGCCCGTACGACTCGCGGTGTTCGCGGCCGGTCTCCCGGTGCGCGGCTCCGCGGACGCGATCGAGCCATCGCTGCTGGCCACCGCGGCCAACATCAAGGTGGCCGGCACCGTCCGGTTGCTGCGAGCAGTCCGCGACCATCTCGCCGACGGCTCGCGGTTCGTCGCGGTCGCGGGTTCACTCGGACTCGAACCGGGGCCCCTCGACGCGGGACCGGGTACCGCCAATGCCGCGTTGTTCAATCTGATGCGACAAATCTCGGCACTCTATGGACCCCGGGGTGTCACCGTGCACACCATCGCGCCCGGGCCCATCGACACCCCTCGGCTCCGCGCCTTCGTCGACACCGAATCGCGTGAGACCGGTGCCGCGCCGCAGGAGATCTGGGACAGGTACACGGCCAAGACCTCGCTGGGTCGCCTGCCCACACTGGACGAGATCGCCTGGCTCGTCGAGATGCTGCTCGAGCCCCAGGCCGCCGTGCTGCACGGCAGCGTCCTCAACGCCGACGGCGGAACTCGCCACGGCATCCAGTAGCCCGGTCCGAAACGGACGCAGGCACTTCCCGAACGGAGCCAACATGCCGGTTGCACACTTCCACATCCCCGTCGGCAGCGCGTCCACCGAGCAGCGCGCCGCTCTGCTGACCGCCGCGAGTGCGGCCTACTCCCGCATCCTCGACTCACCGATCGAGCGGGTACGCGCCTTCGTCGTGCAGTACGACCCGACCGACCTCGCCGTCGGCGGACAGCTCGTCGCCGACGGCGGGTCGGCAGCCCCCTATTTCACCGCCATCGTGCTCGCAGGCCGTCCGCCGCAGCAACGTTCGGAACTTCTGGCCGCGTTCACCGACCTCGTCGTCGAGCACCTGGACGTTGAACGCTCGGGCGTCCGTGGACAGATTGTCGAGGTGGCGCCGGAGAACTGGGGCATCGCCGGCGTGCCGGCGAGTGATGTCCGGGCGTCGGAGATCGCACTCCGCGCGGCTCGCTGAGCCCGACACATCCACCCTGTGGAGTTGTCAAAGGTCGTGTGGCGCCGGAGTCGACGCCGGAGAGTCTGGGCGCGGTGGTTCTAGGGTTGGCGACTACACGAGGGCGTCGTCGAGTCGCATGGTGCGGCGGTTGTAGGCAGGCCGGGGTAACCGTCGGGGGTCGATGTCGGCCGGCGGGATCAGCCACGGATGCCGATCAGGACCCATCACCACCTCCCAGCCATGGTGATGGACCTGGGTATGGCAGCGCTGACACAGCAAGCACCCGTTGTCCAGTTCAGTCGGACCACCATCAGCCCAATGGACGAGACGGTGGACCTGCGTATGCGCCGCGGGGGCAACGCATTTCACACAGCAGATATCGCGAACGATGATCGCTCGACGTAAGTGGTGTGGGAACAGCCGATTCGTGGTGCCCATCCGCAACGGCACGCCCTCGGTGTCGAGCACGATCTCGGCCACCCCACCGTCGCAGGACAGTCGTCGTGCCGTCGACGCCGTGACCGCACCGACCCACGGCAGCCGCGCCGGATCGGTGTTGTCGGCCGGGATGGTCACCAGCACCTGGGTGCGGGGCGCGCCAGCGGTGGTCATCGCCGCACCGACCGCCGCCTGATTCAGCAATAGTTCCAAACCGTCGGCGCGGCGTTATCCGACACTGCGACGATCCTCGGCGCCGTCGGGTTCCGGCCGCGGGCAGGATCGTTCGTCGATCATCGACAGGACTTCTCCCCGATCACCGCGGTCACGTCCGCGGCGATCGCGACTCTGCCCTGCTCGGTCACCCGCATGTGCACCGTGTTTAACGACGCATCATCAGCGGGCGCAACACTCTCGGGATCGACGTCGGCGACCCGGACGGCCAGGGAGCAGAGCTGACGCGCCGCGTGACCAACAGACTTCAACTCGACTCCTAGACTTCGATCGAAGTCCATCGGTCGAGTTGAAGTCTGCCGGTCATCGGCCGGACTGCAGGTATAGCGGCGGTTTCGAATCAGGGACCATTTGTTGCAGTTCCCGTGGACAGTAGCGAGCAGCTCCTCCCGCGCCTCACGATTCCGTGATCGCCGCCTGACGTTCGGCAACGGTGACGTCGCCCGCCGACCAGTGGGTGGTCGGGACCTCGCGGACGCATACTCGGATGTTCGCGATCGGCGCGCCGATCGCACGGTGGGCGGCCGCCGTCAGTTCGCGCATCAGCGCGCGCACCTCGTCGGGTGAACGCCCCTGGGCGATGGTCACATCGATGAACGGCATCTCACCCTCCCGCGATCGTGATCGAGCCGAGCGTGGTGAAGTGTGCCGCGACCCGGCTACCCGGCTCGACCGGCACAGCGTCCGTCATGCCGCCGGTGAGGACGACCCACCCTGCCTCCAGGGTGACGCCCCGCGCGCCGAAGGTGTTGGCCGCGAACGCCAGTGCCTCGGCAGGATGTCCGAGCACCGCCGAGCCCGTCGCGGTGGCGACGATGTCGCCATCGATCTCCAGAAGGCACGCCTCGAGTCCGAAGTCCACGTTCGCGACATCTCGGATGACCGGACCCGTCACGTAGACGCCGGAGGAGTTGTTGTCGGCCACCGCATCCGCGAGGGTGAACTTGAACCCCGAGTAGCGACTGTCGATGATCTCGATCGCGGCCATCGCATGGTCGACCGCGGCGAGTGCTGTGGCCGCGGTGACACCGGGACCGGTGAGGGGCCGCCCGAGCACGAAGGCGATCTCCGGCTCGGCGCGCGGATGGATGAGTCGCTCACGCGGAACCGGCAGACCGGCGGGCAGCACCATCGCGTCGGTGAGCCAGGCGACCGACGGTTCGTCGACGCCCATCTGTTTCTGCTTGGCCCGCGAGGTCAGGCCCAGCTTGATTCCGGTCACGGTCTCTCCGCGCGAGCGCCGATCGGCGAGCGCGATGTCCTGAGCGGCATAGGCTACGTCGAGTGTCAGGCCCGGCCACTCGTGGTGGATCGAGGTCCGCGGCGTCCGCGAGTGTTCGGCGGCGAGCAGCGTGCCGGCGACGCGAACCGCACTCCAATCGTCGATTCCTTTGTCTGTCACATCTTCTCCTGATGGTTCGAGGACACGAGCACTCACGCGCCGGCCAGCACCGCGGTGACGCTGCCGAGTCCGGCGATGGTGGCGACCACGGTGTCCCCCGGCGCGACCGGCACGGCCGCGGTCATCGAACCGGGCAGGACCACGTGGCCTGGTTCGAGGGTGACACCCAGCGGCCCGACTGTGTTCGCCAGCCAGACCAGCGCGTTGATCGGGGATCCCAGCACCGCACCACCGGCGCCGGTGTCGACGAGGTCGCCGTTCACATGCAGGTTGCAGCCGGCCATCCGCAGGTCGACGTCGACGAGCGGCACCGGCCGTCCGCCCAGGATCACCCCGCCCGACGACGCATTGTCGGCGATGGTGTCGAAGATGCCGATCCGCCAGTCGCGGATGCGCGAGTCCACGATCTCCAGTGCGGGGAGCACGAAGTCGACGGCCGCGGTGGCCTCTGCGACCGTGACCCCCGGCCCGCGAAGCGGTTTGGCGAGGACGAAGGCGACCTCTGGCTCGATGCGCGGCTGGATGAAGGTGCCCGCCGGGATCGGGGCGTTCTCGAGATGGAACATGCTCGCCGTGAGGTGCCCGAAGTCCGGCTGGTCGACACCCATCTGCCGTTGGATGGCACGGGAGGCCAGCCCCACCTTGTGGCCCTTCACCACATCGCCGTTCTTCTCCCAGTCCTGAACCTGCGCGAGCGCGATCTCGTACGCGGTCGACAGTGGGTGGCCCGCGAACCGCGCGGCCAGGGGTTCGATCGGGGCGTGGTCTCGATAGGCGTCGAGCAGCGCATCGGCGGCGTCGCGCACGAGGTCGGCATGGTCGGTCATGGAAGGCATGATCTTTCTGGTCTGAGGAACAGTGACCGCAGGGTCATCCCGCCACCGCGTGCAGGACGGAGACCTCGCGCTCGGGCAGACGGATGGGCGTGGACACGTCGCCCGACGAGGTGCTCAGCGCGCGGGACGCGTCGGCGGCGGCCGCGATGACCGCACGCCGGAATTCGTGTTGTGCCGGGACGAATCTGGTCGCGGGCGCGGTGATCGACATCGCCGCCACGACAACCCCCATCTCGTCGCGGATCGGGGCCGCGACGCAGTGCACGTCGGGCACAGCTTCGGCCAGGTCGACGGCGCAACCCCGACGCAGCACACCCTTCAGTTCCGCGGCCAGTTCGTCCGGGTCGGTCAGGGTCGACGACGTGTACCGCCGGAGCTGCTTGTCGGTCAGATTGCGGGCCAGCTGGGCCGGATCGCAGTGCGCGAGGAGCACTTTGCCGACCGCGCTGCAATGCGCATCGAGCTGGGCACCGATCCGGGCGCCGGACACGTTGATGACGTGGTTGCCGAGCACCTTGTCGACGTAGATCACCCGATAGCGCTCCATAACCGCGAGATGGGTTGTCTCGCCGAGTTTCTCGGACAGCGCCTGCAGGATCGGCGCGGCACACGACTTGACGTCGACCGTGCCCTGGAGTGCCTGGTTGAGTTCGACGACGCGCCAGCCGATGCGGTAGCGACCGCGAGCGCGGCACTGCAGCAGGCCGATGTCGACCAGCGAGGCCAACAGTGCGTGCGCGCTCGATCGGGGGACGCCGAGCTCGCCCGCGACCTCCGACACTCCCCACTCCGGCCGTTCGACGGTGAACAGGTCCAGCACCGGGCCGATCTTCTGAACCGTTTGCAGAGCAGCCATCTCAGGGCCCCACCAACGACTCGTCGCTGAACAGCATGGTGGCTCCACCGGTGGCGAAGTTCGCGACATCACCGGCCGCGGCCTGGCCTTCCGGAGAGCCGAGGGCCTGGCCGAGCGCCTCTTTGGAGTCGAAGTACAGCTCGGCCACGCTGTAGGAGGCCGGTTCGGTGCCGTCCAGGGACTCGCACTTGCCCGCGGCGAACCGTCGCAGTCCGGGGATACGGCGGACCAGCTCGGCATGCTCGTTCTCATAGTGCCGGTCGAAGGCCGCCGGGTCGAGCGGGTGTCCGTAGATCACGGTGAGTCGGTACATGGCTTGCCTTTCGGATTCGAGCGAGATGTCACGATGCCGCGGTGGTCGCCACGGGGGCCGCCACGGTGAATTCCTCACGGAAGATGAGACGGGGCGCCATCCGGCGACGTTTCAGCGCCCGGACGCCGGCCTCGATCATGGCCGGCGGGCCACAGAGATAGGCGCTCAGCCCTTTACAGCTCCGGAAGTCCTCGACGACGACGTCGGTGACCATCCCGGTGGCGCCGTCCCACTGCTCCTCGCTGAGGACCGGCCGGTAGTGGAAGTTGCTGTACCCGGCCTCGAGTTCGCGGAAGAACTCGACGTCGTAGAGGTCGTCGCGTCGTCGGCCACCGTGGTACAGGTACAGCTCGGGTACCAGGCCGTGGTCCAGCACGTGGCGGGCGATGGACTTCAGGGGGGCGAGTCCGGTACCGCCGCCGATGAGGATCGCCGGCTCGGCCTGCTCGCGGACGAGGTGGAACTGGCTGAGCGGTCCGCGGAGTTCTACCCGCTCCCCCACCGTCAGCGAACCGAAGATCCAACCCTCCGTTGCTCTTCCACCGACGGTGCGCTTGACGTGGAACTCCAGGAGCTTCGACTCCGACGGCGGGTTGGCCATCGAGTACTGGCGCCCCACACCGGTACCGGGAATCACCAGCTCCGCATACTGGCCGGCGTTGAACGACATCGGCTCGTCCAGTTCGACGACGAGTCGGCGCGTATCGGTGGCGATGTCGTCCAGGACGACGACGGTGCCGTCGTGATCGCGCAGGGGATGTCGGGGCGTTCCATCGTCGACCGCGGCGCCCAGCGGTTCGACGACCAGGTCCGAGCACGGGGTGGCCATGCAACCCAGCGCCAGCCCGGCACACCGTTCGGCAGGCGTCAGCGTGTAGTCGGGTGAGTCATTGTGCGCCACTTCGCCGTCGAGTACTCGGAGCTTGCAGGTACCGCAGGTCCCCTGCGTGCAGGAGTGCGGCAGCCATTCCCCCGCGCGCAGAACCGCATCGAGAACCGATTGATCGGCGGCGACCTCGAGCGGCGTGTCCGAACCCTGGACACGAACACGATGTGTGGTGGTCACGCCTCAGACCTCCCACTGGATGTGGAGCTCCTTGGGGCCACGGAAGCCCCAGCCCCAGAAGTTGACCTCGTGGTCGGTGTCGCGCTCGATGTTGGGGATCGTCTCCAGGAGTTCCTCGAGCGCGATCCTGATCACGTTGTTGGCGAAGTAGGTTCCCGCACAGGCATGGACACCGCCGCCGAAGGTCATGTTCGGGATCACCGCGCGGTCGAGGTCGTAGGCGGTCGGGGCGTCGTAGGCGTTCTCGTCCTGATTCGCCGAACCGTAGGAGAGCATCACCAAGGAGTTCTGCGGGATCGTCACCCCGCCGACCACGACCTCGTCGGTGGCGATCTTTACGGCCGCCGACCAGATCGGTGCGACCCACCGCATGCCCTCGCCCACCGCCCGCGGGATGAGGCCCGGGTCGTCGACCACCCGCTCCAGCTGGTCCGGCCGGCTGAACAGGCCGGCGAGCGTGGTGGCCATCGCATGACCCGGCTCCTGCATCGCTCCGAGCAAGAACACGTAGAGGTTGGGGTAGATGACATCACGGCTGCGCGTCTGCCCCTCGGGCATCCCGTCGTGCAGCCAGTGCGAGATCGCGCTGTGATCGGGGTTGACGATCCACTCGTCGATCTTGGGGTCGACATGCGCGATGATCTCGGCCTTCGCCTCGTCACCGGGGACGAAGCCGTCCGGGTTGGCGAACTCGCCGTCGGAGGTCATCGCGGAATTCGTGAACGAGACGCTGAGCTTGTGGAACCACTCCCGCAGCTTGTCGGTGCTCACGTCACCCAGGCCGAGCAGATCGCCGAGTGCCCGGACACTGACCGGTTCGCAGTATTCGGCGACGATGTCGGCCGAGCCGTTGTCCTCGATCCGTTCGAGCAGTTCGCGAGCGTACGGCCGGACCAGGTCGTCGATGTAGTTGTCGACGGCCGACGGCTGCAGATGCGGCTCGACCATGTCGCGGAGATCGCGATGCTCGGGACCGTTCGTGTTGAGCAGCGCTCCGTGACCGAAGGTGCGCCCGCCCGCCGGGGAGATCACCGCAGGCCAGTTGTCCGAATCCTTCGCGATCTGCATGCACAGCTCGCGGGTCGAGAGGATGTACATCCCGAGGGAGGGCACGAACGCCACCGGCGCCTCCTTCCGGAGCCGCTCGTAGAACGGGTACGGATCCGCCTCGAGTTCGGCCATCGTGATCTCTTCGACGAACTTGGGGGTGACCTCGTAGGAGGGCTGTACTGCGGTCATGTGACTCTCCGTTGTCGTTCCGGATATCTGTTGTCTGGGGCCGGCTCGTTCGGTCATGCCGCCGGCCACGTCGGCGATATCTTGTGATCTGGAACACTATGGGTGGAGGTGGTGGGAGAGAATGACTGCGAATGCACCGATGGATGACTCCGCGCGCACCGCCGGATCCGTGGAACTGAGCACCCGCGAGCTTGCGAGTGCCGAGGGCCGGGTGCGGTGGGCCGAGGCCCTCGACGCCACCTTCTGCGAGATGGACATCGACTGGCCCCAGGACCGACGCCCGTTCACCGCACAGATCGTCGCCCGACCCGTCGGCGCCCTGTCGGTCAGCGTGGTCCGCGCCGATCCGCACACCGTCGTGCGCACGCCGGCGATGATCGAATCCGATCCGGCCGACGACTATCTGCTGTGCCTCATCACCCAGGGGGCCGCGACGATCTCACAGGGTGAGCGCACCGGATTGCTGGAACACGGCGCCTTCGGGATCATCGACGCCACTGCACCTTTCGTCGTCAGTGGCGCAACCGAGTTCGAGCAGATCGTCGTGCGCGCCCCGCGGGAACAGCTCATCGCGCGGGCAACCCACGACGTCGTCGACGACGCGACGGGCCGCGCGATCGCGGTCGACTCGGGCATCGGACGGCTGGTGTCGAACTTCCTGGTCGATGTCGCGGCCCAGGTCCAGGGCGTCTCCGTGCCGTCGTCGAGCACGGTGGCGAGCGCGGTCCTCGACATGGTCGCCGGCGCGATGACCGAGCAGGTCTCACCTCGCACCGCGACCGACCGGATACACGCCGCCGACCTCCGCGCGGTCCAGAACGCGATGGCCGATCACCTCCACGATCCTGACCACACCATCGCACTGGTGGCCGCAGAGCTCGGGATGTCGGTGCGCTACGTCCACAAGCTGTTCAGCACGACCGGCACCACACCTCGGGCGTGGCTCTACGCCCGGCGGCTCGACCGGGCCCGTAACCTGCTCGTCCAGAGCGATCTGGGCGTCGCCGACATCTGCGCACAGGTCGGGTTCCGCGACCCGTCGCACTTCAGTCGTGCGTTCAGCCGGACCTTCGGGGTCAGCCCGTCCCGGTACCGGACCATCGCGCCCTGAGCGGCGCCCTCCCTAGGATGGTCGGTACGCGACCGCAGGAAGGGCCCATGACGACCAGCGACATCGACCGCAGTGCTCGATTCACCCGTTCCGAGTCCATCCACATCGACGCCACGCCGCAGCAGGTCTGGGATCTGGTGACCGACATCGCTCGCACCGGCGAGTGGAGCCCGATCTGCAAGGCGTGCTGGTGGAAGGAGCCCGCGACCGGACCGGAGGTGGGCGCGTGGTTCTTCGGCCGCAACGAGACACCCGAGCGGGTGTGGGAGACCCAGTCGCGGGTGGTCGCCGCACAGGAGCCCGTCGAGTTCGCCTGGATGGTCAACGGCGACGCCGTGCGGTGGTCGTACACGATCGAACCCGACGACGACGGGACGACGCTGACCGAGTCCTGGGCCGTTCAACCGGCCGGTTTCGAGCTGTTCGCGCAACGGTTCGGCGACGACGCCGACGCCCAACTCGAGCAGCGTCGCGACGCAGCACTGTCGGGCATCCCGGCCACTCTCGCCGCGATCAAGGAGATCGCCGAGCGCGGGTGATCCCGCTTCCTGAGGTGCGCGGCATTCGCGCACCTCAGGAAGCAAAGGACTTCTAGGAGCTGGCCACCTGCGAGTCCTGCCGACCCCACGCCGGCGACTTCTCGATCGCGCCGATGATCTGGGGCCGGAGCTCCTCGGCCTGGATGACCGCGTCGACCGAGCCGACCTCGACGGCGCGGCGGATGCTGTGCACCGCGTCGAACTCCGCAGCGATCTCGCTGATCTTCTCCGCGCGCACCGACTGACGCAGATCGGCCAGCTCGGCGTTGAGCCGTGAGCGGTCCGGGCCGGTGGCCTGGGCGGTCTCGGCTTCGAGCTCACGCACCCGCGCGTCGGCACTCACCCGCTTGGCCACGTCGCCGGCGAACACCACTGCCGCCGCGGGGGCACCGCCGAGGACCGACGCGAACGAACCGTCGATCGCGAGCACGGTCATGTTGGGGTTCAACGCCTTCGAGAACACCACGAACGCTCCACCGTGGTAGCGCGAGATCACGCAGAACACGATGGGACCCTCGAAGTTCACGATTGCGCGGCCGATCTCCGCGCCGTACTCGAGTTGCAGCTTGCGCAACGATTCGGGCGATCCGTCGAAACCGGACAGGTTCGCCAACACCACGAGCGGTCGGTTTCCGCTGGCCACGTTGATCGCGCGCGCCGCCTTCTTCGACGACTGCGGGAACAGCGTGCCGGCCGTGTAGGTGTCGGGACCGTCCGTGGGGGTGTATCCCCGGCGCGGCACCTCCCTCGACTCGATACCCAACAGGCACACCGGGATTCCGCCCATGTGCAGATCGCACACGACCGCGGTCTCCGCGTCGGCCATCCCCGCCCAGCGCTCCAGCACCGGGTGGTCCTGGTCGGCGACGGCGCGGATCACCGTGCGGATGTCGAACGGCTTCTTGCGGTCCGGATTGGTGGCCGCCGAGAAGATCTGTCCGACCGTGGTGAAGTCGCTGCCCGCCAGGACGTGCGGGTAGTCGGAGATGTCGCGGTCCACCGGGTCGCTCGTGATCGCGCGACGCGGGGTCTGCTCGCCCGACGCCACGTAGGTGTGCTCGTAGTGAGCCATCAGAAGATCCCGTGCGGCACCGAGATTCGGCGCCCAGTACTGCGCCTGGCCGTTGGGGCCCATGACGCGGTCGTAACCGCCGATGCCGAAGTTGTCCTCCGCCGACACACCGCCGGAGAAGTCCAGCGACTGCTTGCCGGTGAGCACCATGGCCGACTCCGGTGTCATCACGAGGATGCCCTTGGTGTGCATGAGCATCGTCGCCTCGGCGTTCCAGTACGGCTGCCCGCCCACGTTGATGCCGGCCACGACGATGTTGATCTCACCGCCGGCCTGCGTGAACTCGACGATGCGCTTCAGCGCCCGGGCGATCCAGTCCATGTTCTCCGTGCCGGAATCCATGGAGATCCGCGCGCCCGACGACAGTGCGTACCACTCGAGCGGGACCTGCATCTGCTCGGCGAGGTCGAGCGCCGCGACCAGCCGGCTGCACTCCGGTTCCGCCAGCGCGCCCAGCGATTTCGTCGGGTCGCCGAGCAAGACCACGCGGGTGACGCCGCGCGGGTACTTCTCGGTCGGTGTGGTGACCACACCGGCGACGATCGCCGCCGAATTGCGGCCCTTGGCCCGGTCGACCGGCACCAGACGCTGCTCGGCGTCGAGGTCGTACTCGGTGAAATCGCCCAGGATGGCGGCCAATTCGTACGGGTAGACGGTGTTGCGCTTCGCTGCCCGCAGCACCTTCTGGCGGTACTCGTCGACCGGTTCGATCGGCTCGTCGGTCGGGTCGACGACCCGGACGTCGAACCCGCCGGTGGGGTTGACCGAGAAGTGGACCGAAACCTTGCTCAGCTCGCCGGTGTCGCGGTCGCGGCGCCGCGCGATGAGCTGGACCTCTTCGAGCCCGACTCCCTGTGTCGTGCCGCGGATGTGGTCGGCGATCGCGTCGAGGACGTCGGCGTCGACGTCGATCGGCGGCCACACGTACATGATGATCCGGTTGGCGCTGGACAGGTTGGTGGAGCCGCGCTGCGCGCGCCGGATGGAGTCGACGCACGACGCGAGTGCGGCTTCGGCGGTCGGCAGCGTCAGCAGGCGGCCGTCCTGGTCGCGCAGTGCGGTCAGGTCGCGGACCTGCGCGAAGGCGACGAGACGGCGATCCGACGCGTTCTCCCGTGCGACACAACGGAAGAGGTAGACCTCTTCGTCGTCCGACGACGGCAGTCGGGTGAGGTCGAACTTGCGGAGCCGTTCCATCTGCATGCGCTGTGCGATGTAGGGGTGCAGTCCGCGGATCAGGCGTTCCTCGGCCATACCCGTCGCCGACGGCCGGAAGGTCACGTGGTGATGCATCCGCGCATCGGCGCTGCCGGCGACCGTGATGGTGACGCGGTGCACCTGCGGCGGAAGCGAACTGGTGGCGACGATGTCGTGCAGTGTCCCGGCGAGCACGTCGAAGTCGTCGGGTTGCTGCTCCCACGCCAGGTAGATGTCGGCATCGACCGCGGCGGTGTCGCGGGCGAGTTCGGCGAGTCCGCCGATCGTCGCCGGCAGGGCGTCGAAACCGACTGCGGCCGAAGCGATGTCACCGGCATCTCGCTGGGCGACCACGAACGTCGCCCCGCCGGCCTCCCGGATCCGGATGTCGGCGAGGCCGCGGTTGCCGTAGTAACGCCGGGTCAGAACCTCGAGCATCACCGTGTTGTCGGCGTGCCGCTCGATGCGCTGACCGAGAAGCCGGACGAGCGGTTCGGTGCTGCGCACCATGTCGTCGATGCGGCTCGTGCGGTCGGCGGCGTCGGGGTTCTCGTCGAGGTACTTGAGCTGCTTGCGCACATTGCTGTAGACGCGGGCGCGGTCGCGCAGCAGCAGCGGCTGGCCGTACCAGGCGTAGATGACGCCGCGGGCGAGGTCGGCGACGGCCGGGAAGCGGACCTGGGTGGCGGCGACGAGGCGGTCGAGGGCCGTGCCCACCGCGTCGCGCAGTTCGTCGCGCGGGGTCGGCTCGTCGAGCCATTCAAGGAGCAGCGAGCTGATCACCGCGGCCGAGTCGTTCGGGTTCTGCAGCGCGAGGAAGATCCGGAACACCGCGGCCTCGAGCTCCGGGGTGCGCTCGAGGTCGGTCACGCCGTAGTGGCTGAGCGCGCGGCTCAGCTGGTCGTGGAACGCCGCGGGCAGGCCGTCGCGTTCGACGTCGAGACTCTGCAGGTAGGTGTGGAAGTTCTCGCGTGCGCTGTGCACGTGCTCGACACCGACCTCATGACTCGACGGCCGGTTCTGGCTCAGCTCGGCCAGGTCGGCGAACACCGTCACCAGTTCGAGCTCGTCGGCCAGCGGACGACGGCCGCTGTCGAATGCGGCGCGCCGGACGGCGAGGTACTCGTCGAGCAGGCGCATCCGGTGGTTCGGGTCGACGTCGAAGCCGAGCAGCTGGCTGCGGAGGTCTTCCTGACTACGGGTGGTGCGTTCGGTGGGATCGACCTCGAGCTCGGCAGGCAGCTCCAGGTCGACGGCGTCGGCGGCCACCTCCTCGACGGCGTCGTCCTCGTCGTCGGCGAGCGGTTCGAGGCGCATCAGGGTCGCGCCCGTCTCCACCTGGGTGCCGACCGACACCGCGCACTCCTTGACGCGCGACCGCACCGGCGCGCGCAGGACGGTCTCCATCTTCATGCTCTCCAGTACGAGGATGGGGGCACCCGCGTCGACCTCGTCGCCGGCCTGCAGCGGCGTCGCGACGACGAGCGCCGGCGCGGGCGAGCGCACCACACCGCCCTCGTCTCGGCTGACGCGGTGGGTGACGCCGTCCACGTCGACGAGGTGGATCGGTCCGTGGGTGTCGGTGAGCAGGCGGTAGCGCACCCGGTTGACCACGAGCTGCGCGGCGTGCTCGTCGAAGCGTTCGAGGTCGACATCGGCGGTCCGGATCTCGCCCGGCGCCTCGATGGTCACGCGGAAACGATGCGCGCCGATGGCCCCGACCCGGACGCGATACGCGACGCCGCGCAGCTTCAGATCGAGTGGACGGCCGCTGTCGTGCTGCACCTGCGGACGACCGCCGGAGGCCGTCGACATCAGCCGCTGCCGCTCGACGAGTTCCTCTTCCTCGTACGCGTCGATGGCGGCGGCGATCAGCGCGATCGCCGAGTGCCGGTTGGCGACGAGGCCGCCCTCGGCACGCACGCGGTCGATCCAGCCGGTGTCCGCGCTGCCGTCGATGACCTGCGGCTGCGCGAGCAGCTCCAGCACGAAGCTCTTGTTGGTCGCGCCGCCGGCGATGATCACGCGGGTCTCGCGCATGGCCCGGCGGAGGCGGCCGAGGGCCTCGTCGCGGTTCCGTCCGTAGGCGATGATCTTGGCGATCATCGAGTCGAAATCGGCGGGGATGGTGTCGCCCTCGCTGACGCCGGTGTCGACGCGGATACCGGGGCCGGCGGGCAGCTCGAGCAGGTCGATACGGCCGGGCGCGGGGGCGAAGTCGCGGTCGGGATCCTCGGCGTTGAGGCGGGCTTCGATGGCATGCCCGCGCTCGACCGGGGGCTCACCCTCGAGGCGGCCGCCCGACGCCACGTGCAGCTGGGCACGGACCAGGTCGAAGCCGGTCGTCGCCTCGGTGATGGGGTGTTCCACCTGCAGGCGGGTGTTGACCTCGAGGAACGCGAGCAGGTTCTCGCCCGGGTGGTAGAGGAACTCGACGGTGGCCGCGCCGCGGTATCCCACGGCCACGGCGAGCCGCTCGGCCGACGCCTTGAGCTCGGCGACCCGATCGGCGGGCAGGACCGGCGACGCCGATTCCTCGATGATCTTCTGGTTGCGCCGCTGAACCGAGCAGTCGCGGACGCCCAAGGCCCACGCGGTGCCCTGGCCGTCGGCGATGACCTGGACCTCGACGTGGCGCGCACCGGTGACGAGTCGTTCCAGGAACACCACGCCACTGCCGAAGGCGCGCTCGGCCTCCTCGCGGGTGCGGGTGTAGGCGTCACGGAGATCGGCATCGCTGGTGACCTTGCGGATGCCGCGGCCACCACCGCCGGCGGTGGCCTTCAGCATCAGCGGGTAGCCGATCTGGGCTGCCGCGGCCACGGCTTCGTCGAGGGTGTCCACACCGCCTCGGCTCCACGCCGCCACCGGGACGCCAACTTCTTCGGCGATGAGCTTGGCGCCGATCTTGTCGCCCAGTTTGCGCATCGCCTCGGCCGACGGCCCGACGAAGGTGACGCCGATGCGGTCGCAGAGTTCGGCGAACAGCGGATCCTCGGCCACGAAGCCCCAACCGACCCATGCCGCGTCGGCACCGGTCTCCAGCAGGGCGTGCTCGAGCACCTTCATGTTCAGGTACGGACGCGACGCGGCAGGCCCGAGGTCGTATGCGACGTCCGCCTCACGTACGAACGTGGCATTGCGATCCACGTCGGTGTGCAGCGCGATGACCTCGATGGGTTGCCCGGTCTCTTCCGAGAGGCCCCGAACGGCGTGGATGAGCCGCATCGCGGCCTCACCTCGGTTCACGATGGCGATACGAGAAAACAACACCGGCTCCATTCACGTCGTCGTCGTGCGGTTGAAGGTCCGCAGGTACGGTACAGCGCAGCGGCCCAGCTCAGTGGCGATCCGGGACGCGCGGGGTGGTTCGACGCTGTGATTCTTACGAGTCAAATCGCTACGCGCGAGTACGGCGCGTCGGAACGTGGCCGAAACCGTGCGATTCGGACTCGGCGATGCCGTGTTCGCACCACGCTCGGGGCGATGTCGCGGTGGGTACCGCGGAGGCCGGGGCGGGCATGTCGTGTCGTGCGTCCGGGTCCTGCGGACCGCGGCGCAACGCGGCTAAGCGGTGTCCCCCGCGTGAGCACGAACCTGTGCCACCGAGTCCCAATCGACCACCGCGGCGCAGTTTCGGCGCAGCAACGCGAGAATGAGGGTGTTGACCGTCTCGTTGTCGGGTAGTACGTCGATCGCGGCGAGAGTGATGTAGAGGCCACTGAGCAGTTGCACACGGTAGTCCCGCAACGCGGTGGCCTCGTCGTAACCGGCGGACTTTTTCGCGAAGGTCTCCGCGTAGTGGGTGATCAGCCGACGTTCGTGCGCTCGCCGATCTGCGACGTCGACGCTGCCGGACATGAAGTAACCGACGTCGTACATGGGGTTGCGGAGTCCGGTGACCTGCCAGTCGATCAAGACCGCGCGTCGGACGTCTCCGACTGACTCGAACAGCACGTTGTCCACGCGGGGGTCACCGTGGGTGAAGGTGAGGTGCTCTTGCGGGAGCAGGTGCCACACCCGGACGAGCTCGATCGCCCGCCGGATCGCCTCGAGATGATCGTTGGGAAGGTCGTCGGCGAACCGGGTCAACGCCTCACCCGCCCCGCGTTCGGCGGCGTCGGACCAGTAGTCGCAGACATCGCTCAGCCGGATCATCCATGCCGGCGCGGTGGCGGTGTCCATCGGATGGAACTCCGAGTGCACATTGGCGAGTTCGGTCAGCACCGCCGTCGCGTCCTCGACGGTCGCGCCCTGAACCTGGTTTCCCGCAACGGCACTCGTGCTGAGGTCCTCCATCACCAGATTGATCGTGGTCTCGTCTCCCGCCACCCAGTACTTCAGCGGGATTCGGCAGGCGTTCCGCGCCGAGATGTCGACGTACGCGCCGATCTCCCGGTGGTATGCGCCACTGCGCAATCCGTGCGCGTGTACATCGGGGTCGCGGGGCCGCAGCTTGATCACGACCGCGGACGGCGCTCCGGGACATTGCCTGGCATAGGCGATGCTCACGCGTACCGTGTCGCTGACGTTGCCCGCGCCGATCGGCTCGATCGCGATGGACGCAATAGACGTGTCGTGCCCGGCGTGGCCGAGGACCTCCTCCAGCCAGGGTGCAGTGATGTCGTCGGTGGTGTCGATCAGCTTCGGTGTCGTCAGCGTCATGACCAGGACCCTTCGAGGTAGTCGGGATTCCACACATCGGTGATGACCCCGTCGTGAACTTTGAAAATTTCGATGCCACAGAGGCGCTCACCCGTCGTGAGTCGTTCGGCATTCCACGTGAGAGATGCGTAGGTCTCGTCGCCGACGAGCGTGACCACGGTGAACTTCGGTTGATGCTCGGCGAGGTCGGCGACGATGCGCTCTCGTTGCTCGCGTCGACTGAGTGACCGGATGCTGCCCGCCCCATGGCGCGTCATCGGGTCGCCGCAGATCTCGTCGACCAGGTCGATCTGCTCGTCGTTGTACAGTTCGTAGACGTAGCGTTCGACGAGTCGTACTGCGCCAGTGCTCATGTGATGACTTTCTGGTGGGTGCTCATCGGTCAACTGCCGAGAGCGACGAATTCGGTGACAGTGCTGTCGAGCTCGGTGGGGGTCGCACCGTGCATGATCACGCCGTCGACACCCAGGTCGAACTGGGCACGGACCTTCTCGGCGCAGTGCCGCGGCGTCCCCATGGCCGCGCAGTCGAGCCACTCGGCGGGGATCACGTCGCGAAGGCGCTCGAAGGTCGCGGTGTCCCCGACTGCATCGGCCCATCCCGGTAGCTCGCGCACCACCTCGGATTCCCGGAACCTGTTCAGCGCGGCCACATCCCACCTGTTGGTGGACACCAGAAGGTCCCCGTAGACCTGGAGGTAGGTGGCGATCCGGCCGACGGTCTTCTTCAGGATGACCTGTTCGTCGAGTTCATCGGTAACGGTGGCATAGCACGACCACACCTCGACCGAGTCGGGGTCGCGGCCCGCCGCAGCCGCGGCGTCCTTGACGGTGCGTACGACTCGGGCCGTCGTCTCATCGGAGAAGAAGGTGTGCAACACCACCAGGTCATAGGCTCGGCCGGCCATGGCGAGGGTCTCGGGCCCGAACGCCGTCGTGGCCAGCCTGATGTCCTCGTCGAAGGTGGGATCGAGCTTGATCGCCGGGAACCGGCCCAGCGCCCCGTCGTAGTCGGTCACGGTCTCGCCACGCCACAGTCGACGCATCAGATGAGCGAACTCTTCGAGTTGCGCGGTGGTCGTGTGCGAGAGGCCGAGACCCGCGATCTGGGGACGCAGGCCCCGACCGACGCCGAGGGTGAAGCGACCACGGGTGAGGCGATGCATGGTGGTCGCGAAGGCCGCAGTGATCGCCGGGTGGCGGGTGTTGATGTTGGTTGCCGCCGTGGTGATCCCGATGCGGTCGGTCGCGGCGCCGGCAGCCCCGGACAGGGCACACGCCTCTTTCACGTTGAGCCGCTCGGAGATGAATGCCTGCCCGAGACCGAGACGCTCGGCGTGCTCGAGTTCTCCCAGCATGTCCCGTGGGTCGGCGACGTGCCCGCCGAGCGTATAGAACCCCAGTCGTTCGGTACCGATTGCGGGTGTGCCGGTCGGCGGTCGATGCTCGTGCGTGACCGTGTCAGACATGCACTGCTCCTTGCTCGCTCAGCGCGATGATCCGCGCGAGCGCATCGTGGTCGCGGGCATGCGCCAGCGAGTTGGTCACCATGGCCGTGAAGAGGTCGTCACCCCGATCGGATCGCGCGACGAGCATGGCGGCGGCGACGCCGATCACCAGGTTCTGGAAGGTGCCGACCGGATAGTCCCGCATCAGTTCGGTCAGTGAGTAATCCGTGACGCCGTGTTCGACGAGGCATCGGTGGTAGTGCGCGAGCAACTCGCTTTCGGATTCCCGGCGGGTCGCCGGATCCAGCGCGCCGCCGATGAAGTAGGCGACATCGACGACGCCGGGCGCGAAGATCACCGTCTGCCAATCGAGAACCGCGAGGGGCACGTCGCCACCTGCCGCATCGAAGAGGACATTGTCCGGCCGGTAGTCACCGTGCTGAATCGTGAACGGCATCGTACGCAGTGCGGAGTAGTAATCGGCGATACGCTCGGTAAAGGCCGTTCCGAGTTCGATGTCGGCCGCGGACAACCGGTTTCGGTACCGGGCGACGAATCCGGCCCACCACTCGGGCATCATCTCGGTGAAGCGGGCCCAGTAGGTGTCGGAGATGTCGAGCCACGACGTGCCGGCGAGTTGCGCCGATCCCCAGTACGGTCCGTGGATGCCCGCAGCCTGCTCGACCGCGAGCCGCACCTCGCCGACGGTGCACCCGGCGAGCTGGTTCCCGGGCCGAGCCGGGGTCAGGTCTTCGAGTACGAGCGCGAATTCGGTGTTGTTGGAGTCGATCTCACCGTGAAAGCAGCGCGGGACGCGGACCTGCAGGTTCGGCGCGATCTCCTGATAGAAGCGCACCTCGCGCAGGTAGTTCAATTCACTCCGGCCGGCCGCACGGCTCTGCTCCTTGTCGGAGGTGACCTTGATGACGAACGACGACGGGGCGGACGTGGGTGCGGCGTAGCTGACCGTCGTCCGGATGCTGTCGGCGACCTGGCCGGTACCGATGGGGCTGGTGGCGACGTCGGTGATCGCCACCGTGCCGTCTTTGGTACCGGTCGTGGTGAGCACGGTGTCGAGCCAGGTGGGACAGATGTCAGAGGCGTGCATCGGACTCCTTCGTTGACGCGCAGACCGACGCCGGGTTCGGCGTCTTAACATGGAGATGGTCGGCGCGGGACCGACCGGCACGATGCCCACGGCGAAGCAAGTCGGGCGATCGCGGCGGGTGCGCCGAATGGAGCGGCCGGCCCCGAGGGGTTGGGCCCTCTCGGGGCCGGCCGAGTCGAATTCCGAGGAGGAACCTCAGAGGAGAGTGACGGTGCCTGCGGTGCCGTCGACCTCGACGGTCGCGCCGTCGGTGATGCGCCGTGTTGCCTCGGTGGCCGACACGACGCACGGGATGCCGAGTTCGCGGCTCACGATCGCGGCATGCGAGAAGGGAGCGCCCACGTCCACGACGACCGCCGCCGCGGTGACGAACAGCGGCGTCCACGACGGATCGGTGATCGGCGCGATGAGAATGTCGCCGGGCTCGAGGGCCGACGGGTCGGCGGCCTCGGTCAGCACCCGCGCCCTTCCGCGCGCGACACCTCCACACGCGGGGACACCGGTGATGGTGTCGCCGGCGGAGGCTGCGGAAACGTTGGACTCCGACCGCAGCGGCCACTCCGAGACCGGCGGCGGGGTGCCGTCGACGACGAACGGCGGGGTGCGGTCGAACAGGTCCAGGTACCCCTTTTCGCGTTCGACGAGGGTGTCGCGGTACGACGCCGGGTCGTCGAGGAAACTCGCCAGCTCGTCGGCGAAGAGCATGAAGATCTGACGTGGCGCGTCAATCGCACCCCGGTCCGCGAAGCGACGGCCGAGTTCCAGTGCGGGCAGGCGCAATTCGTGAATCAGCATCGCCGCTGTCGTGCGACCACGTTCGCGGCCGCGCATCCACAGTGCCGACGCGTTCAGCACTGCCTCGAACTGGCCTGCGGTCTCGGCGTCGCCGGCGAGCATCTCCCGGATCGCCGCCGCGGCGGCGTCACGCTGCGCGGACCGCTGTGCCGACTTGGCCTCTGGCGCTTCCTCATCCGGAACGTCGCGCATCGTCTCGATCGTCGCGAGGGCGAGGTCGGGGTCGACGCCCCATGTGATCGCGCGGATCTCCCACTCAGCAGGTCCACGGAAGTCCCAGTCGGCGAGGAACGCATCCAACTGCGCGGTGAAGGCGCCGACCGCCTGCGACTCCGAGGCCTTGAGCTTGGCGTAGAGCCCCTTGGTGCCGGCATCGAACAGGGCTGCGACATCGGGATGCTGAGCCTGACGGCTCAGTTCCCACATCCGCAGCGAGGGGCCTGCGGAGTCGACGTTGCCCAGGCCGGCCACCAGGGTGAGTGCCTGTTCCGGTTTGCCAACCGCCTCCGCCAGCTGCGCGATGGCACCGAGTCCGACACCGCACTTCAGGCTGGCCTCGATGTGGTGCTTGAAGAGCCGACGAAGCAGGGTCTCGAACGAGTTCATCCGCTCGACGAGTTCGCCGTCCGACAGCTGTGTCAGGTCCGGTCGCGTGCGGCGGATCTCGTCGACCTCGTCGCGATCGACGTCGTATGCGGCCAGGTCGGTCGCGCCGAGCACCTGCTCGTTGAGCCAGGCACCGGCTTTCGCCTCGTACTCGGCGTTCTCGTCGAAGTCGCGCTTCTCGCTCTCGTAACTCGGGATGCCGGGCATGTCCCCGAAGTACTGCAGATCGACGGCCTCGGCGCTCATACCGGGAACGCGCACGCCGAACAGCCGCATCAACGACATGTTGATGTAGAGGTAGCTGCCGAAGGCCGGGAGGATGTTGAAGGCCACTGCGTCGTCGTAGAGGTCGTCGTCCCAGACGCCGCACGCCACGAACGCGTCGCGCCATCCGGGTTCCAGCGTGTGCTGGAACCCGAGGGACGCGTTCAACGGGGTGATCGGGTCCGGGAAAATCTCGCCGACGTTGGCGCGGGAGTACAGGGGGAACAGTTTCGAGGTCTCATTCGAGATCGGCCAGGCGGTCATGTCCGGCGTCCTTCCAGTTGGTCATGAGCGAGCGGCCGAGTCCTCGGCCCGCTTCCGCATCTCGTAACCACAAGTTCGTGGTTAGCGAACGCTGCGTCACATTATTGTGTGACCCCACTCACGTTGTCAACCATTCGAGTCGCGAACACAAGGTTCTGTGCACGTCTTTTACCTCCAGTGCGCGACCGTGGCTGGACATATATGTGATGGGTGAGTCACTATTCATCCAGACGGCGCGGTACCGGACGAGCTGTCGGGAGGAGAGTTCAGATGCGTGTGCTGGTCACCAACGACGACGGCTACGACGCCGATGGGTTGATCGCGGTGGCCACGGCGCTGATCTCCGCCGGACACGACGTAGTCGTCGGCGCGCCGAGCTCCGAGCGGAGCGGTAGCGGGAGTTCCCTGGGCACGATCGAGGACGGCGCACTGATCGCCACGACCGAACACCGCCTCCCCGATCTCGGCGACACCCCGGTCTTCGCTCTCGACTGTCCGCCTGCGTTGACCGCGGTGGCTTTCTGCGCCGGCGCCTTCGGGCCGCCGCCCGAGCTCGTCGTCAGCGGGATCAACGAAGGCCACAACACCGGGCGGTCGATCCTGTTCTCGAGCACGGTGGGCGCCGTGCTGGCCGCGCGAGTGGCGGGTGTCAGCGGCGTCGCGGTCAGTTGCGGGTTCGCCCCACACCACCGCTATGACACCGCGGCAGCGGTGACCGAGCGCGTCGTCGGATGGATGGCCGAAACCCCTGCCGCCCCGATGACGTTGAACGTCAACGTTCCCGACGTCAACTTCACCGCACTGCGCGGCATCCGGGTGTCCGCACTGGCGAGCCGGAGCATGTTCACCTTGCGGCTGTCCCGCACCGAGAGCGGCCTGCTGATCAATCGCGAGGAGCGGCAGAGCGGGTTCCGCGACGGCACCGACAGCGCCGCAGTGGCGGACGGGTATGTCTCGGTGACCACTCTGCGCGGGGTCGTAGCGGACAACGACTCCCTGGGTGACGCGGAAACCGCACTGCGACAGGCGATCACGCGGGACGACGAGGTCGGGCTCGCGCAACTGCGCTGACCCACCGGCGACAGAAAGCCGACTCACCGCGAAAGACGTTCGAGCCGCCCGGCATCGGATGACGGGCGGCTCTGGCGTCGTGATGTTACGAAGAACCCTGCCAGGCCCTCACTCGTCACCCGCGCCACGCTGGTGACCCGAGGTCAGCAGCAGATCCTGGTGTAGTTCCATCCAGATGTCGTGGTAGCTGTCGTACATCGGGCGCGCGAATGCGGCGGTGTCCCCGCCGTGGACCTTCTCCAGCGCCGCCGACAGCCGACCCCGGTAGCGGCCGAGTCGCGGGATCTCGGCGCCGACCTCGTCGAGCGCCTGCGCGATCCGGTGATGAATCCGGTCCAGATCGGCGATGACGGATGCGTCGTAGTTGGCATCGGCGTGATCGTTGGGGGTCTCGTCCGGGCGGATCTGCCACGAGGCGCACACCTTCTTGAAATCGCCGTTGATCTGCCCGAAGCCCTCGTGAAAGGTGTCCACCGCAGCACGTTCGGATTCGTTCAACGGGAACTCCGCGGACAGGCGCCCGTGCTCGGCCTTCCCGGCCGGGGTGATCATGGTCCCCGAGATCCGGCCGCCCTCGCGACGCATCACGAATCCGGCGTCGGCGAGCTCCCCGACGATTGCGTCGCGCGTGTCCGCGTCGAGCCCGGTCAGCGCGGTCAGGGTGTCGTCGGTCGCGAGCCCCTTCACCTTGAGGGCATGCAGCACGTCGAAGTGGGCGGTGGAGGTCTCGGTCGTCATACTCTTTCTCCTTGCTGTGACGGATCTTCGGACATCGTCGAAGTTTCCGGTGCCGTGGGTGTTTCGGTTCGCGGATCGGCCGCGGCCCCGGGGGAGGCGAACCGATCAACGAGCCGCCTTTTGTCGAGCTTGCCAGTGGGTAGGCGCGGTAAGTCGGTGGTGAACTCGACGGACCGGGGCGCCTTGAAGTGCGCCAGGTGTTCGCGCGCATGGGCGATCAGGTCGTCTTCACTCACCGACGCGCCGGGGCGCACCTCGACGACCGCCTTGACCGACTCGCCGAACTCGGCGTCCGGCACCCCGACCACCGCCACGTCGGCGACCGCCGGGTGCGCCAGCAGTGCCGATTCGATCTCCTCGGGATAGATGTTGACCCCGCCGGAGATGATCATGAAACCTCGGCGGCCGACGAGGTAGAGGAATCCGTCATCGTCGAGATACCCGATGTCGCCCATCTGCTTCAACGCCGGTCGTGAGGCCTCGGCCGGCCTGTCGTGGCCGTCGGCGGCCTCGAAACACACCGTGCCCTCGACGCCGGGCCCGACGTCGGCGCCCGTTGAGTCGGTGATGTGCACCCGTGCGGTACCCAAAGGCCGACCGACCGACCCCGGATGCGACCGGGCGTCCGTCGGCGAGATGTAGGTGTGCCCGTATCCCTCGGATGCGCCGTAGTACTCGTGGAGAACCGGACCCCACCAGTCGAAGATCGCTTCTTTGACATGCGGCGGACAAGGGGCGCCCGAGGTGAAGGCCACCCGATGCCGCGGGGAGAGTGCGATCGACTCCCGGTCGGGCAGGTTCAACAGGCGGATCAGCATGGTCGGCACCCATTGTGAGTGCGTCACACAGTATTCGGTGATCGCTCGCATCGCCACCGCGGCGTCGAACTTCTCCATGCACACGACGGTGCCGCCGGCCGCCAGCGTGATCAGCTGGAAGGTGAACGGCGCCGCGTGATAGTTCGGGGCGGGCGACAGTAGGACCGAGTCGGCTCCGACGCCGAGCTCGTCGACGAGGCCCGAGTGCCGGCGCGGGGCATCCGCGGGATGCACGCCGAGCAGCGGCTGAGCGAACCGCTTCGGCCGTCCGGTGGTTCCGCCGCTGTAGAGCACCCGCGCGCCGAGCAACTCCCGCTCCAAGGGCTCGGACGACTGGTCGGCGAGCGCGTCGGCCAACGCGACACACCCGTCCGCCGGGCCGTCGGCGCACACGATCACGGTCCGATCCAGGTTCTTGTCGCCGACCGCGGCAACGACCTGCGCCGCGAGCGCCGTGCTGGTGACGATGGCAGCCGGGCGGTCCTCCCGGATGAGGGCGGCAAGCTCGGCCGGCTTGAGATGCCAGTTCACCGGCGTCACGTACAGACCGCTGCGCATCCCGGCAGCGACTGCCACGGGCCAGGCCAGACTGTTCTCCAGGACAAGGACGACCGAGTCGCCCGGACGAACGCCGCGCGACCACCAGAATCGAGCGAGTCGGTTCGATCGGCGATCGAGTTCGGCGTAGGTGATGCGCTCCCCCGACCCCGCCATGACATAGGCGACGGCATCGGGGTACGCACGCGCAGTGGACGGTGGGTACACATCACTCCTGTTTGCGAATTAATAGTCGCATTGCCTTCTCGGGCCGCAACCGCCAGTTGCTGCAGGTAGGCAATCTTCGACTTTTGTATTGTTGTGGTTCACAACACACCATAGACTATGGTTTAGTGAAAGTGCAGTCACAAACGAGAGTCCATTGGAGAAGACATGACCATCGCTGACGACATCGACCTGATGGATCTCCGCCCGTTCGCGGCCGGTGTCGATCATGACGTGTTCGCGCGGCTGCGTACCCAGGACCCGTTGCACTGGAACACCGAACCCGACGGGCCGGGGTTCTGGTCGGTGACCCGCTACGAGGACGTCAAGGCCGTGGCCTCCAACGCCGAGGACTTCACCGTCACACAGGGCACGCAGATCGCCAGCCGACGCGCTGAGGGCGAGGGCGCTCGCAGCATCCACCACGTCGATCCGCCCGAGCACGGCAAACTGCGCGGGATCGTCACCCCGCACGTGCGGCCGGTCAAGCTCAAGTCGCTCGAAGGCGACATCGTCGCAGTCATCGACGAGCTGCTCGACGCTCACACCGGCGCAGGCGGCATCGACTTCGTCGCGTCCATAGCCGCGCAGCTCCCGTTGGTGATGATCGGGCGGCTGCTCGGCGCACCGCTCGAGGACTGCCCCAATCTGCTGCGATGGACCAACCAGATGGCCAGTGAGGACCCCGACTACTCCGAGGGCCCGGAGACCGCGGTGGCAGCACGGGACGAGGTCTTCGACTATTTCCGCGGACTGGAGAAGCTGCGTCGCGAATGCCCCGCCGACGATCTCATCAGTGTGCTGACCGCGGCCGAGCTCGACGGCGTACCCCTGTCCCGCGGTTACCTCGACGCCTACTATTTGATCCTCATGGTCGCCGGTAACGAAACAACCCGGAACCTGCTGTCCGGCGGCGTCAACGTCCTCGCCGAGAATCCGCAGTGGTGGGAGTTCATGCGCGAGAACCCCGCCAAGATCAGGGTGGTCGTCGAGGAGATGGTCCGCTGGGTCTCGCCGGTGCTGTCGATGCGCCGTACCGCCACCCGCGACATCGAGATGCACGGCAAGACAATCCGCGAGGGAGACAAGGTCGTGATGTGGTTCTGCTCGGCCAACCGCGACGAGCGCACCTTCGACGACCCGGAGACATTCATCGGCAACCGGTTCCCCAACGAGCACCTCGGCTTCGGATGGGGCGCGCACGCCTGCCTCGGCTCCAACCTCGCGCGCCTGGAGGCACGTCTGTTCTTCACCCGCCTCGTAGAGCGCGGACTCGGCATCACCGTCCTCGATGCGCCGAACCGGTTGCAGAGCAACTTCTTCCGTGGCATCAAGACTCTTCCGGTCCGAATCGAGGCCACTCGATGAGCGCGATCGGCGAACTGGCCGGGATCACCGGCCTCGGGACCGGGCCGGCCGCCCTGATCGGAGACCGGGATCTCGCCGACGGCGCCCCGATCCCGGTGATCAACCCGTTCACCGACCAGGAGATCGGTGCGACCCGTGAAGCCGGGAAGGACATCGTCGACGAGGCGGTGGCCGCCGCGGCGGACGCCCTGCCGGCGTGGGCACAGATGCCGCCGGCGCAGCGAGCCGCCGTCCTGCGGGCGACCGCCGATCTCATCGATCGACGCGGCGACCGGATCGCGGCACTGGTGACCGCCGAAATGGGTATGCCCACCACGCTTTCCACCGCGACACAGCAGGCGCTGCCGGCGACGGTGCTGCGGGCGACCGCGGACGCGGCCGAGAGCTTCCCCTGGGAGCAGGTCGCCGACGGGGCGATCGTGCGCCGCGTGGCCGGCGGTGTCGTGGCGGCGATCACCCCGTGGAACATGCCGGTGCATCAGATCATCGCGAAGGTCGCGGCCGCACTCGCCGCGGGCTGCACCGTCGTTCTCAAACCCGCCGAGGCAACCCCTTTCGACGCCGCCCTCGTCCGCGGGTGCTTCATCGACGCGGGCCTCCCCGCGGGTGCCTTCGCCATCGTCAACGGCACCGGACCGGTCACCGGCCAGGCTCTCGCCGCGCACCCGGACATCGCCCACGTGTCGTTCACCGGCAGCGTCCGCGGTGGCAAGGCTGTCGCCGCAGCGGCCGCGGAGTCGCTGGCACGCACCACACTCGAACTCGGCGGCAAATCCCCCGCCGTTGTCCTACCCGACGCCGACCTCGACGCCGTGGTGCCGCGCATTTTGGCGTCCGGGTTGGTCAATTCCGGCCAGGCGTGCAACGCCACCAGTAGGCTCGTGGTGCCCGCCGCACACGCCGACCGCATCGAGCCCCTGATCGACGCCGCACTCGGACGATTCGTGTTCGGCGACCCGACCGCGCTGGACACCACTCACGGTCCGCTCGCCTCCGCGGCGCACGCGCGACGAGTTCTCGACCGCATCGATGAGGCACGCCGGGTCGGCGCCCGGGTGATCGCCGGTACCGGACAGCGTCTCGGCATCGGCGACTCCCGTTCGTTCGTCTCCCCCATCGTCTTCGGCGATCTCGACCCCACCGCCGCCGCGGTCCGCGAGGAGATCTTCGGCCCCGTACTGGTGGTGCAGTACTACCGCGACGTCACCGAGGCGATCACGCTGGCCAACGACAGCCAGTACGGCCTGTCGGCCGAGGTGTGGTCCGCCGACCGAGATCATGCCCTGGAAGTCGCAACCCAGTTGGAAGTCGGCCAGGTCAAGGTCAACGGTGTACGCACCCGCGAACGGCCGGCCGTGCCCTTCGGGGGACTCAGAAACTCGGGCTACGGACGTGAGCTGGGCAGTGCGGGCATCGCCGAGTTCACCGAGATCCAGGCGGTGATGGCATGACACGTCCGACACCCGCCGCACGCACCGTGGCCGTCACCGGAGCCGCCTCGGGCATCGGCCTCGCGCTGGTACAACGACTTCTCGATCGGGCACCCGGCACGCGAGTAGTCGCCATCGACATCGCCCGCTGCCCGGACGACCGCGCCCACTCGGTTCTCACAGACCTGTCCGACTTGGAAGCGGTTGCAGCACTTGAGCTGCCCGACCACATCGACGCGCTGGCCAATGTCGCCGGGGTCCCCGGCACCGCCCCGGCGGAGACGGTCCTGGCGGTCAACACCCTGGGTCTGCGGGCCCTGACGTTCCGTGCACTCGAGCGGATGTCCGCGGGCGGCGCCGTCGTCAACGTCGCCTCGATCGCGGCGCACCGGAACACGCTGACACACGACGACATCGTCGGCCTGCTCGCCGTACGGGATCGAGAAGAACTGCGCGCCTGGCTGTCCCGGGTGCAGATCGACGGCCCCGCGGCCTACGACACCTCCAAGCGCGCGGTCGTCGACTGGACGGTCGCACTGTCGGCGTCGTTGCAGTCCCGAGGGATTCGGGCACTGTCGGTCAGTCCCGGCCCGACCGACACCCCAATCCTGTCGGATTTCGAACAGTCGATGGGCGCGGAGGCCATCGCGCGATCGGCGTCGATGGTCGGCCGTCACGGCACGGCGGCCGAGTCGGCGTCGGTGATTGACTTCCTGCTCAGCCCGGATGCCGCCTGGGTCAACGGCATCGACGTGCCCGTCGAGGGCGGTCTCACCGCACTGCGCGCCGCAGCCATCCCCCTTCCCCTCTCTCGACCCCGCGCCCGGGTCGACATCGCCGAGTGAAAGGCCCACTGATGACCACACCCGCTGTCCTCGCACTGGACGGAACCGCGCCGGCCGATCGAGAGCTGCTCGGCGGCAAGGCCTACAGCGTGAACCGCATGCGGTCGCTGGGATTGCCGGTCCCGCCGGCCTTCGCCATCACCACGCCCGTCTGCGCCCAGTTCACCGAAGGAGGCGGTCAGCTTCCCATTCACGTCTGGGAGGGGGTACTCGGCCAGCTCCGCGTCTTGGAGCAGCAGACCGGAAAGCTATTCGGCGCCGGTCCGTTTCCGTTGCTCGTATCGGTGCGCTCGGGCGCTGCCCAGAGCATGCCCGGCATGATGGACACCGTGCTCAACCTCGGTCTCACCCGCGAGCTGACCGCCCAGCTCGCCGAGGCGACCGGCGACCCCGACTGGGCGCTCGACACCTGGGAGCGGTTCTGCGCCGGGTACGGCGAGATCGTGCTCGGCGACGCCACCGCGGCACCACCCGCCGATCCGTATGACCAGCTGCGCGAGGCGATCGGTGCCGTGTTCGGTTCGTGGAGCAACGAACGCGTCGCCGCCTACCGGCGTCACCACGGACTGGGTGAGGGTGGCGGCACCGCGGTGACCGTCCAGGCCATGGTGTTCGGCAACCGTGACGATCAGTCCGGGACCGGCGTGGTGTTCAGCCGCGACCCGGCCACCGGCGCACCCGAGCTGTTCGGCGAATGGCTCGCCCGGGCACAGGGCGAGGACGTCGTCTCCGGCGAGCGGACACCCGAGAGCATCGACTCCTTCCGGACCCACTCGCCCCACCTGCACGCCGAACTCGCCACCATCGCGAAAACGCTCGAGAACGAACACCGCGATCTCGTCGACATCGAGTTCACGGTCGAGAGCGGCACGTTGTACATGCTGCAGTGCCGCTCGGGAAAGCGCTCCGCGCGTGCCGCGGTCCGCATCGCCGTCGACCTCGTCCGCGAGGGACTCATCAGCCGGGACGACGCCATCGGGCGTATCAGCGCCGAGCAGGCGAAGTCGTTGTCGCAGAACAACTCGGCGGACATCTCCGCCGACGTGCTCGCCACCGGCACGGGCGCCGGGCCCGGCGCCGCGGTCGGTGTCGTGTACACCGACACCGACGACGCGTGTGCCGCCGCGACCCGCGGCGAGCGCGTCGTCCTCGTCCGTCCCTCCACGTCGCCGGCCGATGTGCCCGCGATGTTCGACTCCGTGGCGGTAGTCACCGAGGTCGGCGGCACCACGTCGCACGCAGCCCTGGTCTGCCGCGAGATCGGAGTGCCGTGCGTGGTCGGGTGCGGCACCGGGCTGACCGGCACCCTCGCCGGGCAGACTGTCACCGTCGACGGGTCGACCGGAAAGATCTACGCCGGTAACGCTCTCGGTGCCGAGCAGTCCGTCGACGAGCACGTCGAGGAGCTGCTGTCGTATCTGCCCGAGGCGCTCCCGGCCGAGCATCCACTGGCCCAGCTGATGACCGCACGATCTCTGCAGGGGGCCTGATGAGCACCGACACCGGACCGGACGCACACACGCACGACGGGATCGACGCGGCCTACTCGGCGGCCGGTTTGCTCGACCACACCGCGGCCCCGGCCAAACGGGCGAACAAGCGCGGTGAGCAGACGCGCGACAAACTGGTCAAGGCAGCCACCGAGTGCTTCACCGAGTACGGATACACCCGCACCCGGATCTCCGACATCACGCACCGCGCCGAGATCTCCCAGGGCAACTTCTATCGTCATTTCGTCAGCCTCGACGACATCTTCCTCGCCGCGCTCCGACCGTCCCTGCTGGAACTGGCGAACGCACGACTGCGTCCCGATCGCGCCCAGGGCGAATTGCAGTCGCTGATCGAGGTCAACACCACCTATCTGCAGGCCTATGCCCGCAGCCGACACATGCTGCGACTGCTCCGTGAGGCGGCGGCGGCCAGCGAGAACCGGGGATTCCAGCAGCTCTGGCTCAATCTGCGGGGCGACTTCGTGCGGCGCACCGAACGCTGGCTCGACCGGCTCGTCGCCAACGGCACCATCGAGGCCTGCGACACCGAGCTGCTCGCCGAGACCCTGGGTTGCGCCACCGAACAGATGGCCTACATCCACGTCGGCCTGCCGGCCAGCACACCGCGACGCGAACGCCTCGAGGCACTCGGCACCGCGCTCGGCGAACTCTGGTACCGCGTTCTCCCGCTCACCTCCAGGACCACGGCATGACCCGCTCCGTCACCTCGACCGTCGAGCGCACCCTCGGGGTCGACGTGACCGTCACCGCGGTGCGCGACGAGACGTCGGAGGCACGCACGATCGTGCTGGACTTCCCCGCGGGCACCGACTATCGGCCCGGACAGTTCGTCACCGTGCGCATCCCGAGCGAGCGCACCGGCTCCGTTGCGCGCAGCTATTCGCTGTCGACCGCGCCGGGGGTGGACGCCGCCCCGGCGATCACCGTCAAGCGAACCCGAGACGGCTATGGATCGAACTGGTTGTGCGACAACGCCGAACCCGGCCTGACCCTGCACGTCATCCCGCCATCGGGGGTTTTCACGCCGCACTCCTGGGCGCACCCGTTGTACCTGTTCGCGGCCGGCAGCGGCGTGACGCCGGTGATGTCGATCCTGCGCTCGGCCCTCGAATCCCACGACACGACGGTGACCCTGTTCTACGCCAACCGCGACCGCGAGTCGACGATCTTCGCCGAGGCGATCGACGGGCTGGCCGAGCGTCATCCCGGGCGGTTGAGGGTGCATCACTGGCTGGAGGCCGACCGGGGGTTACCCACCACGGACGCGATCGGCGACGTGGTCGCCGGCGTCGGTGACTGCGAGGCCTTCATCTGCGGTCCGGCGCCGTTCATGGACCTCGTCGAGCACACCCTCGGCGAGCGTGGACTGCAGCACGAGGCGATTCATGTCGAGAGGTACGTGTCGTTGACCGGCGACCCGTTCACCCTCACGACACACGACGACGAGCCCGACGCCCACGAGGTCACCGTGCACATCGACGGTGACGTCCGCGCGGTCCGCTGCGGTTCGGACACCGTGCTGCTCGACGCACTGCTCGCCGCCGACGTCGACGCGCCGTACTCCTGCCGGGAAGGTGACTGCGGGTCGTGTGTGGCCCGCCTGACCGCAGGCGACGTCGACCACGGCAACGGCATCGCGTTGGAACCCGAGGACATCGACGAGGGCTACCTGCTGACGTGTCAGGCGACCCCGAAGGGCCCGGTCGTCATCGAGTTCGACTGATCAGATCCCGAGATCCGGCGCCTGCGAGCACTCCTCGTCGGTGACCGGTTGCAGCCACTGCACGACATCGTGGTCGTCGTCGCCCTCGTTGATCGCGAGGTGGACCATCAGGCGGGTGGGGGCGGCTCCGTGCCAGTGCTCCTCGTCGGCTTCGAAGAGGACGCGATCGCCGGGGCGGATGACCTCGATGGGGCCACCGCGCCGCTGGCACAGGCCGATTCCCTCGGTGACGAAGACCGTCTGGCTGAGCGGGTGCCGGTGCCAGTGCGTCCGCGCCCCCGGCATGAAATGGACGAGGCTTGCCGACACCCGGGACGGCGGTGGCGAGGCGGCCGCCGCATCGATGTAGACGTCGCCGGTGAACCAGTCTGCGGGTCCTTTGACGGTGCCGATGGAACTGCGAGTGATCTTCATGCTGAACACCTTTCGTTTGCCGTGGGTACCGACCGAGGTCAGACGGTGAGCAGTACCTTGGTCGCGCGGCGCTCGTCCATGGCGCGGTATCCCTCGGCGGCGTCGTCGAGCGGGAGGGTGAGGTCGAAGACCTTGCCGGGATCGATCTCTCGTTTCCAGATCAGGTCGATCAGGTCGGGGAGGAAGCGTCGGACCGGGGCGGGCCCGCCGTGCAGGTGGACGCCGGAGAAGAACAGCTCCAGGCCGGGGAGTTCGACGTCGTGCGAGACACCGACGTAGCCCACATGGCCACCGGGCCGGGTCGACCGGATGGCCTGCATCATCGACTCCTGCGTGCCGACGGCTTCGATGACCGAATGCGCGCCGAGACCGTCGGTGAGTTCCTTGATCCGCGCCACGCCCTCGTCGCCACGTTCGGCCACGATGTCGGTCGCCCCGAAGTCGCGCGCGAGCGCCTGGCGGTCCGCGTGGCGACTCATCGCGATGATGCGGTCCGCGCCCAACTGCTTCGCGGCCAGCACACCGAGCAGCCCGACCGCGCCGTCGCCGACGACGGCCACGGTCTTTCCCGGCCCCACCTTGGCCGCAACGGCACCGAACCAGCCGGTCCCGAGCACGTCCGACGCCGCAAGTAGCGACGGGATGAGGTCGGCGTCGGGCTGACCGGGTGTTGCGACGAGAGTGCCGTCGGCGTGCGGGATCCGCGCGTACTCGGCCTGGGTGCCCAGAGCACCCATCGGCTCGGCGTGCACGCACCGGGACTGATAGCCGGCGCGGCAGATCTCGCAGGTGTTGTCCGAGGCGAAGAACGACCCCACCACGAAGTCACCCACCTTGATCGACGACACCTGGTCCCCGACCTCGGTCACGGTGCCGACGTACTCGTGGCCCATCGGGGCGTGGTCGACGTCTTCGATGCCGCGGTACGGCCAGAGATCCGACCCGCAGACGCAGGTCGCGGCGACCTTGATGATCGCGTCGGTCGGCTCCTGGATGGTCGGGTTCTCGCGATCGTCCACCCGGATCGTGCCGGGGGCATCCATGATCACTCCGCGCATGTGTTCTCCTTCTCGGTCGGGTCCGCCGCCTGTGCGCCCCCATGGGAGCGCACGACGGCAGACGCGGTCACCCATCAAGGCAACCGCATATGTCGCGTCGTCGACAGTTCCTGTCAGGAGGTGTACTGACAGGGCACCCCTCGACATCACCGACCGTCCTACCCTGGGCACATGGACAACCGTGCCGAGGTCCGCGATTTCCTGATGTCGCGGCGCGCGAAGATCTCGCCCGAGAGCGCGGGGCTTCCGGCAGGCGGGAACCGCCGCGTACCCGGACTCCGCCGCAGCGAGGTCGCGACTCTCGCCGGGGTGAGCGTCGAGTACTACTCCCGCCTCGAGCGCGGCACGATCGCCGGCGCGTCCTCGTCGGTCCTCGAATCGCTCGCACGAGCACTGCAGCTCGACGACACCGAGCGCGCCCACCTTCTCGACCTCGCTCGCGCGGCCGACGGCATTCCGGCGTCCGGGCGTACCCGTCGCCGGTCATCGAAGGGCACCACGACGCGCAACAGTCTGCACTGGGCTCTGGGAGCGATCACCGACGCCGTCGCCTTCGTGCGCGACTCGCATCAGGATGTGCTGGCCACCAACCCACTTGGCCGCGCCTTCTATTCGCCGGTCATCGGCGACGGCGGCCGCACCCCCAACCTGGCTCGGTTCCAGTTCCTCGATCCGGCGAGCCGCGACTTCTATCCGGACTGGGACCTGTTCGCCGAGATGTGCGTTGCGATCATGCGGGCCGAGGCGGGTCGCGATCCCCACGACAAGGCCTTACAGGATCTGGTGGGCGAGTTGTCCACGCGCAGTGACACTTTCCGCACCCTGTGGGCCGCGCATGACGTCCGCACCCACGGCGCCGGGACCAAGCGCTTCCACCACCCGGTGGTCGGCGAACTGACCCTGGCCTATGAGGAACTCGCCGTCACCGCCGACCCCGGCACGATCCTGATGATCTACACCGCCGAGCCCGGCTCCCCCAGCGCCGAGCGCCTGCAACTGCTGGCCTCCTACGCCGCCAGCGAGGCCGCCGAGTTCTGATCGGCGGCGGTCCGCCCATTCAGCTGTGGAGCGCCGCGCGCCGTGCTAGATGTTACAGAGATACAGAGTCTGTGTCATTGCCACATTCAGCAGAACCGACGAGGTGCAGCCCCACTATGTTGAACCGAGAAGTGTTGCAAGACAGCCTGTCCCTGGTCATCGACGATGAGCACGAGCTGATGCTCGAGTTCTACGATCGCCTGTTCGACGAACACCCGGAGGTCCGGGCCATGTTCGGCGCCGACCTCCGCCCACAAGCCACGATGCTCCAAGAGGCGATCGGCGCGGTCCTCGATCATCTCGAGGACGCCGAATGGCTCGACCGCACACTCGGCGCGCTGGGGCGTCGGCACAACGACCTCGGTGTCACGCCCGAGATGTACGACTGGGTGGCCGGTGCGCTCATCGCGACGATGGCCGAACGCGGCGGCGCGGAGTGGACCGACGATATGACCGCCGCCTGGAACGACGCCCTCGGTGCGGTCGCCGGCCTGATGCTCGACGCGTATCCGGCCGTCGCCGACTGAACCGGGGCGGCCGGTCGCCGCCACCGAATGTCTACTTTTGCGGACTTATCTCGCTGTGTCCTGAGTCATAGCTTCTGATGTGTACCTCTCACGTCACACAGGAGTTCCGATGACCAGACTGAAGTTCGGCACGTTCCTCGCCCCGATCCACGAACCGGGACAGAACCCGACGCTGCTGCTGCAGCGGGATCTCGAATTCGTCCAGTACCTCGAGCAATTGGGATACGACGAGGCGTGGTTCGGAGAGCATCATTCCGCGGGCGCCGAGATCTACGCGTCGCCCGAGATCATGATCGCGGCCGCAGGGGAACGCACCAGCCGCATCAAACTCGGCACGGGCGTCACCTCGGTCTCGTACCACAACCCGCTCTGGGCGGCCGAACGCATGATCATGCTCGATCACCTGACCCGCGGCCGCGCCCTGTTCGGCCTCGGACCCGGATCGCTCCCGACCGACGCCGCGATGCTGGGCCTCTCCCAGATCGACACCCGGGAGTTGCTCGCGGAGAACACCGACATCATCATGCGCCTCCTCCGCGGCGAGACGGTGACGGCCAAGACCCGCACCCACGAACTGTTCGACGCGAAGATCCAGATGGCCCCCTACTCGGATCCGCTGTTCGACGTCGTGGTCGCCGCGATCGCGTCGCCGACCGGTGCGCGACTCGCCGGCAAGTACGGTATCGGCCTGCTGTCGATCGCTGCCACGCTGACCGCCGACGGTTTCAGTGCACTGCAACATCATTGGGGTCTGCTCGAGGAGTTCGCCGCCCAGGCGGGACGCAGCGACGAGGTGGACCGGTCGACCTGGCGACTGGTCGGGCCCTTCCACATCGCGGAGACCAAGGAGCAGGCCTACAAGGATGTCGAGCACGGCATCGAGTACTGGTTCAACTACCTCCAGCACGTGGCGGCCTTCCCGCAGATGGACGTCCGCGGCACCAACAAGCACGAGATGATCGACTTCATCAACACCTCCGGCATCGGCGTCATCGGCACCGCCGACGAGGCACGTGCACAGGTCCAGCGCCTGATCGACCAGTCCGGCGGTTTCGGCACGCTGCTGATCCAGGGTCACGACTGGGCGAACCCGCAGGCCACCCGACGCTCCTACGAATTGTTCGCCCAGGACGTCATGCCGTATTTCCAGGGGCAGGCGCAACCGATGATCGACGCCGCGGCGCGCGCCCAGGCGGTCCGCGAAGGCCAAGCGGCCGAACACGTCAAGGCCGTCGAGCACATGACCAAGAAGTACGAAGCCGAACTGGGACGGGTGTGACATGGCGAGCATCGAAGTGACCAAGGACTTCCCGCTGTCCGCCGGGGACGTGTGGTCGTGGATCGGTGACACCGGCGGTGTGGCGGCGTGGATTCCGGCCATCGACGCATCGCGGATGGACGGCGACGTCCGTCACGTGGTCTTCACCGACGGCGCACCGGCGCGCGAGCGCATCGTCGCCTTCGACGAGGAGGCGCGCACGTACTCCTACGAGTACATCGACGGCCCGCTCCCGCTCGAGCACTACCGCTCGACCATCTCGGTCACGGCAGTCGGCGACGACACCTGCTCGGTTCACTGGTCAGCGAAGTTCGGCGCCGAATCCGCAACGGTGGAAACCGAACTCGCCACCGCGATCGAAGGTATCTACGCGGCCGCCCTCGACGAGTTGGCCACCAAGGCCGTCCCGGCCTGATCCCGGTTGCCCGGCGGGTGCGTGCGTCCTTGACCCGCACCCGCCGCGGCCGCATCGGAAGGACTTCCATGAACACCAGTCACATCGCCGACGACGTCGCGTCCGTGCACGCCGATGACCAGGCGTCGGTCCGCGACCGATTCCGTGAAGTGCTCGCGCACTTCGGTTCCGGCGTCGTAATCATCACGTCGGCCGGCCCGGACGGTTCGCCCGTGGGCATGACCGTCGGCTCCTTCACCTCGATCTCGATGGAGCCGCCGCTGGTCGGCTTCTTCGCCGGCATCACCTCGACGACGCTGCCGTCGGTCGTGGCGAACGGCTCCTTCTGCGCGAACGTGCTGTCCGAGGATCAGCATGTCCTGGCGCGCACCTTCGCCCGGAGCGGCGCCGACAAGTTCGCGGGCGTGGAATGGACCCTGTCCGGCAACGGCTCCCCTCGGCTGGCGGGTGCACATGCGTGGATCGAATGCACCATCGACGAGCACCGCCCGATCGGCGATCACGAGCTCGTCGTGGGACGGGTCGACGCCCTCTCCGTTCCCGCTGCCAGCGAACCGTTGATCTTCCATCGCTCGCTGTTCCACGGATTGCGGGCACACCGATGAGCCACGAGGACCGTGTGCCCACGGACAGCTCCGCCGGCGTCGAACGGTGTCTCGACCAGCTCCGCCTCGGGCGTCCGGTCATCGTCGTCGACGACGCCGACCGCGAGAACGAGGCCGATCTCGTGATGCCGGCACAATTCGCCGACGTCGACGACATCGCCTTCTTCCTCGAGTTCACCTCCGGCTTCCTGTGCGTCGCGATGACCGCGGATCGTGTTGCCGCACTGGAACTACCTCCGATGGTCGACGACCCGACCGACCCCCTCGGCACCGCGTTCACCGTGAGCGTCGATGCCGCGGTCGGTGTCACGACCGGAATCAGCGCGGCCGACCGGGCGCGGACCATCCGCGCCCTTGCCGACCGCGAGGTCGGTCCGAAAGACCTCACCCGGCCGGGCCACGTGATGCCATTGCGTGCCAGGCCGGGCGGGGTCCTGGAGCGTCGCGGACACACCGAGGCAGCCGTGGACCTCTGCGCCGCAGCCGGTCTCGAACCTGCCGGTCTCATCTGCGAACTCGTCAGCCCCGACCGGCGCGCGATGCTCGGCGGGGCAGACGTCCGGGATTTCGCCGCGCGTCACGGACTCGCGGTGATCTCCATCGCCGATCTGGTGGCCCACCGCCGCGCAGGCCGCTCGGTGGAACGGGGCGCGACCTGCGCGCTGCCGACCGATCACGGCATCTTCCAGGCCACCGTGTACCGATCATCGAGTGGCGCGGAACATCTCGCACTCGTGCGCGGCGAGCCCACGCAGGGCGAACCGCTCGTGCGCATCCACAGCGAATGCCTCACCGGAGACACGCTCGGCTCGCGCCGATGCGACTGTGGCGCGCAGCTGCGAGGCGCACTCCAGCACGTCGCGGACGCCGGAGCCGGGGTCGTGGTGTACGTCGGCGGACACGAGGGACGCGGCATCGGTCTCGCAGCCAAGATCGCCGCCTACCGACTCCAGGACCTCGACGGCGTCGACACCGTCGACGCGAACCTGCGTCTCGGTCAGCCCGTCGACAGCCGGGACTATCGGGACGCGGCGGCGGTGCTGGACGATCTCGGCATCCGACGAGTCCGGTTGCTGACCAACAATCCGGCCAAGGTCGACGGGCTGTCCTCTCACGGCATCGAGGTCATCGAGACGGTCGGACTCGAGATCGAGGCCACCGCGGACAACGCCGGATATCTCGCCACCAAGCGTGACCGGCTCGGCCACCGGCTGACGCCGTCCGTGGCAGCGACATCGACGGCGGTGGTCTGAATGACAGACGAGAAGAACACGGAGAGAGCCGGATTCGGCTCGCTGTTCGAGCGGGTGACGGTGATGCACGCGACCGACCGGTGGGCCGGCGTCGCCGGTGACGTCGAAGCCGTGTTGGGAGCACCCAGGTTCTCCGACGGGTCGGCCTGGGCGGCCTGGGATGCGCTGAGCGTCTCAGACGAGACCGACGGGCCGGCCTGGTCACTCCTCGCGCGGACCGCCGATCTGGCAGCCACGATCGACGTCGCGCGATCACTGGGCTGGCATGTCGGCGAGAGGTCGGTGGGCGGCCACGAGACGCGGGTGCCCCTGCGTTCACCGAACGGGCTGACCGTCGTCGCGTACACACCGACGCCTGCCCCGTGACCGCGCCGGGAGTCACCGCTGCGCCGGGCCGCTCAGCGAGCCCGCCGGCGCGAACGCAGCACCGCGGTCGCGAGCTCGGCCCGGTTGCGCAACCCGGCGGCGTCGAAGATGCGGCTCACGTACTTCTTGACCGACAGTTCCGACAGCGACAGGCGCTGGGCGATCTCGGCGTTGCTCAGTCCGTCGCTGACGAGTTCGGCGACCTCCAGCTGTCGCGGCGTGAGCGCGGCCAGTGGATCGACGGACTCCAGCGACGCGGACACCGTCGTGGATCGAGCCCGCAGCTGACGCGCGAGGATGCGCATCGCGAGCAGGTCGGATTCGTCCCACTTCCGGACGCGGTCGAACATGCCGACGAGGGCCTCACCGTCGGAGAGCGGCAGGTGCAGGGCCGACGCGGTCTCCATGTCGTTGGGGTGCAGATAGTCCACGACATAGGAGCGCTGCGGGACCGGCAGGCGCGACAGTTCTTCGAGGGTCGCGAATCCCTCGGCCGTGAGGACCCGCCGGGCACGCGGCAGCGCGAAGATGTCCTTGTCGCGCCATCGTTCGCGGTAGTCCCGCAGCAGCGGGGCCGCGGCGCCGGTCAGCAGCGGTGCCGGGTCGTCGAAGATCTCGCTGTAGGTGCGGCCGTGGAAGAACGTCACGTCGCGAACCCCGAAGTACGTGGAGATGGCCTCGACCAGACCTTCTTTGAAGTCCTGACCGCCGGCCGCGTGTTCGCACTGCTCGAGCACCGCCAGGACCCCGAGCATCTGCCGACGCGACAGCAGGTCCTGCCATCCCCCGCGAGGCGACACCGGATCGGCGCCGGGCCTGCATCGGGCGCCCGGCTCAGAACTACCGCGCATAGCTACGAACAGTACCCATCGACCCGTGACCAGCGGTCCGGGTCGACCAATCCCACCGGATCGAGAGGCACCCGCCCATGACGACGACTCCTCCCCTCGGCACCGACCTGACCGGCGCGGCGCGGTCGCACTCGCTCGGCGACATCCCGCGCAGGTCGGCCGCCCGGACGCCCGACAAGCCGGCCGTCATCCACCGCGACACCCGCCTGACCTTCCGGGAGTTCGACGACGCGGTCGAACGGGTCGCCGCCGCGTTGCACGCCGCCGGCCTGCGGCAGGGGCAGACCCTCGGCATCCTGTCGCACAACTGCTGGCAATTCCCCGTGGTCATCTTCGCCGCCGCGCGAATCGGGGTCATCTCGGTCCCGATCAACTTCATGCTCACCTCGGCGGAGATCGCCTACATCCTCGACGATTGCGGCGCATCCGGCCTGATCGTCGAAGACGCGCTCGTGCCCACCGCCGACGAGGCGATCGCCGCATCCACCGCACCGGTGACCGTGCGTCGATCGATCCCGCGCGGTCTCGACCTTTCCGATTCCCGATGGCCGTCCGTCGACGACTGGGTGCGCGAACCGGCCGGGCCGCTGCCCGACGTCCGCGTCGCCGACGACGACGTCATCCGCATCATGTACACCTCCGGCACCGAATCCCGGCCGAAGGGCGCGATGCACACGAGCCGGACGCTCATGTGGCAGTACATGAGTTGCGTCGTCTCGGGCGGGATGAGCGACGACGACATCGAGGTGCACTCGCTTCCGCTCTACCACTGCGCGCAACTGGACAACTTCCTGATCACCGACATCATGCTGGGCGCGACCAGCATCATCCTCGATCGTCCGGACGCCGCAACGCTTCTCCGCACTGTGGCGCAGGAGGGTGCGACCAAACTCTTCTGCCCGCCGACGGTGTGGATCTCGTTGCTGAGTTCTCCCGACTTCGACCCGGATGCATTGTCGTCGCTGCGGAAGGGCTACTACGGGGCCTCCGCGCTCCCCGTCGAGGTGCTGGGCGAACTGACCGCCGCCCTCCCCGGCCTTCGTCTGCGGAACTTCTACGGCCAGACCGAGATGGGCTCGCTCGCCACGGTTCTGGCGCCCGACGATCAGACCACGCGCGGCGGTTCCGCCGGCCGCCCCGCACTGAACGTCGAGACCCGGATCGTCGACTCCGACGGCCGGACCGTCCCTGCCGGCACCGTCGGCGAGATCGTGCACCGCAGTCCCCAGGTGACCGTCGGCTACCTCAATCTGCCCGAGAAGACGGCCGAGTCGTTCCGCGGGGGCTGGTTCCACAGCGGCGATCTCGGTTACTTCGACGGCGACGGATACCTGTGGGTGGTCGATCGGCAGAAGGACATGATCAAGACCGGCGGCGAGAACGTGTCGAGCCGCGAGGTCGAGGAAGTGTTGTTCGAACACCCTGCCGTGCAGGAAGCAGCGGTCATCGGCGTTCCGCATCCCTACTGGGTGGAAGCCGTTGCCGCGGTGGTGGTACCGGCCCCCGGGTACACGATCGACCCGGGATCGATCACCCAGCACTGCCGAGACCGACTCGCGCCGTACAAGATCCCGAAGATCGTGATCGCGAGCGAGTCCCTGCCCAAGAACCCCAGCGGCAAGATCCTCAAGCGCGATCTCCGTGACCACTACGCCGACATCGCCTCGGGTGATAAGTGAACCCGCTGGTTCTCAACCGGTTCAGCTCGCCTCGAGCCGTTCGACGATCCCGCGATCTCCGTCGACCCGCACGCGGTCTCCCGTCCGCAACACCTGAGTGCCCACCAGGGTGTTCACGACGCACGGCAGCCCGTATTCGCGGGCGACCACCGCCCCGTGCGAGACCGAGCTGCCGATGTCGGTGACCAGCGCGCCGATGACGGTGAAGTACGGCGTCCAGCCGACGTCGGTGACGGGTGCCACGAGGATCTCGCCGCGCTGGACGTCACGCGCCTCCACGATCGACTTGGCCACGCGCACCACGCCTTCGACGGTTCCACGGCCCGCCGGACGACCCACGATCCGGCCATCGCCGACATTCCGCTCGGGAGCTACGACGCGCGGGGACGGGCGGCCGACCGACACGTCGTCGAACTCGAGCCGATCCTGGTACGACAAAGCTTCTCGACGCTTCTGCGCGCTCTCGACGAGGTCGGTGATGTCGCCGGCGCCGACGACCCGGTGCAGCTCCGCACGGTCGAAGAAGAAGACGAGATCGGCGTCGGGAAGCCGCCCGGTCTCGGCCAACACCTCGCCGAGGTGCCGGTAACCGCGCTTGAGCCGATGGGCCATCAGCGCCATCCGCGACTTCGTCTCCTCGCGCCCCCGTGCACCCCCCTGCGCCAGGCGGGCGAGAAGCCTGATCGCGGCGGGCGGCGTTTCGTCGACAACCGCCGGGGCCGAATTCCGAACGGCGGGGTCGAGCGCAGACCGCAGCATCACCTGCATCATCGCCCCCAGACCACCGGGGTCGTCGGCCCAGGACGGGTCGCGCATACACAGTTCGCGGTAACCGCGGTGACCGTGCCGCTCGAGGAAACGCTGCAACGCGCGACCGGCGTCACCGGAGGCCGACCGCAGCCCGGCGACCGCCACGTCCGGTGCGGCGGAGAGGAACTCCTCGGCCACCGCGGAATCGGCGGCGATCGTCCGTACGACGGCGTCGAGTTCGGCGAGCATCAGCGCGCTCTCGACTTCCGACGCACCGGCCATGAGCCGGGCGGCCTCGGCCTTGCCGTCGTCCTCGGTGCGGCCGTCCTTCTCCGCGCGCCGGACCAGCACGCTCTCGAGCACATTCGCCGCGACGGCAGCGCGTGAGGACGACCGCACATGGATGAGGGTGACGTCGCAGTACTGGGCGACCCCGGCTTCCAGCTCCTGCCATACGATCCGGGGGTCGCGGCTCGTCGGCACCGCGAACCCGGCGATCTCACCGGGCAGTCGACGAATGGCGGGACCGACCGACAGCGCATGCGAGGTCAGCCGGACGGTGTTCCCGAGCTTGCGCCGGAACGGTTGTGGCGGCTTGGGTTCGAGTTCGTCGATGACCCGCCCGCAGATCGAGGTCGAGAACTGTTCCAGCGAGTTCCCGAGGATGCCGGAACTCAGTGCCGTGCCCTCGGTCAGGTTCAGGAACATGTGCCCGTAGAAGTAGCCCACCTGCAGCCAGGGCTTCTCGTATCGCTCCTGTGCCCGGGCGACCACCTGCACCATCTGCATCGCGTAGTCGATCGCGAACCCGGAGACCGATGCGGTCAGCGGACAGAACGCGCCCGGCATCATCTCGCCGATGTTGCATCGTGTGTAGACATGGTCGGCGCCGGCCACCGACGAGTCCATCTCGTTGAGGTCACCGGGCAGCGTGGTGATCGGCCGGGCCTGCAACCACCAGATTTCACCGGATTTGTCGATGGCCCATTCGAGGTCCATCGGCCGGCCCCACTCCTGCTCGGCCCGGCGGGCGCCGGACTGGATCGCCGCGATCTCGACCGGCGACAGAACCGGCGCCGCAACGGTTTCGTTGACGACCGCGGTTCCGTCGGCATCGAGCACGACGTGATCGGGAGCAACCGTCCCGTCAACGAGCGCCTCGCCGAGTCCGGAAACGACGTCGATCACCGTCAGGTCCCGCCGACCTGAGACCGGGTCCGCGGTGAACACCACGCCCGCGGCGCGCGCATCGACCATCCGCTGGACCACCACATTCATGGTGGCCGAGGCATTCCCGCTGTACGACGACGCGCGGAGCGAGTGCACCGAGTCGGCACAGGCGCGAACCGCGTCGACGAAGCGGTCGACGGTGTCGACCCCCAGCACGGTGTCGTACTGACCGGCGAAGGACTGGTCGTCCCCGTCCTCCCCCACGGCCGAGGACCGGACCGCGACCGGTGTCCATCCGGCGGCGGCCATCTCGTCGAATCGTGCTGTCGCAGCGTCGGACACCCCGGACGCGCCGGCGATGACGTACCCGGGCGGAACCGGGAGACCCAGGCGCCGCAGACGCGCGAGTCCGGCCGCCTTGCCGCCGTACCGGTCGTCGGTGATCTCCTCGAATTCGACCGTTTGCGAACTCATCTCGCCTCACCACTCAGGGAGTCGACGATCTCGGCCAGCGGTTCCACACCGATGGGTCCCGGTTGATAGAGGCAGATGCGGTCCGACACACCGTCGACGCGGTCGCGGATGTGTGCGGCGATCTCGGCCGGAGTGCCGCAGGCGGCGATGGTGTGGAGGATCTCGTCGTCGATGAGTCCGGCCATCTCCTGCCAGCGTCCCTGTTTGGACATCGTGTTGAGTTCCGGCTGCAGGTCGCCCCATCCGTGCGCATCGAGCACGGGCCGGTATGCGGGAGTGGAACCGTAGAACGCCAACAGCATTCGCGTCGAGGCATGGTCGTCCGTCACATTCGGCCCGCTCGCTCCGCTCCCGGCGCCGGACGCGTCCGAACCGACCGAGACGATGATCTCGGGCACCACCTCGAAGTCGTCCTCGCTCCGACCGGCTGCCGCGAGACCGTCGCGGACCGCGGGCAGCGTCGTGCCGTGCAGGAACCGCTTCGACCCGAACGGCATCACCAGCAGGCCGTCCGCGACCTCCGCGGTGGCACGGGTCAGGCGGGGCCCCAGCGCGCCCAGGTAGATCGGTGGCGGCCCGTACGGGTTGGGGCCGGGCACGAAGGTCGGCGTCATCAGGGTGTGCCGGTGGTACTGACCCCGGAAGTCCAGACGCTCACCGTCGTTCCACGTCGCGAAGATCGCGCGCAGGGCACCGACCATCTCCTTCATCCGCTCCACCGGACGATCGAACTCGGTGCCGTATCGCTTCTCGATCTGCGCGCGCACCTGGGTGCCCAGTCCGAGAATGAACCGTCCCTCGCTGAGCAGCTGCAGGTCGTTCGCCTGATGAGCCAGTTGAATCGGGTTGCGCGGGAGCGCGATCGCCACATTCGACATGATGTCGAGCCCGTCGACCGCTGTCGCGAGCGCGAGCGGCGTGAACACGTCGTGCGGACCTTCGAAGGTGAACACCCCCGACGCGCCGGCCTCCTGCAACGCCCGCGCGCGATCGACTGCTCCGACCGGATCGAACAATGCCGTCATGATCTTCATGTCGATGTCCTAGCCGATCACATCGGTCCAGTCGGAGAATCCCGACGGGTGATGAGGACCGATGACGCCGTGCTCGAACAGACCGGCACCATGCCGGACGGTGCCGTCCGGTTCGGTACAGACGGCCGACCCGACGTGGTCGATCAGACTGAAGGGCGCCCGCGCCATCACCTCCGGGTCGGTGAGGTCGAAGCTGACGCGTTCGGCGAACGGTCCGTCTCTCCATGTGCCGTGTCCCCACGACGAGTCGCCGCCGTACCCCGATCCGAACGCGATGGGAGCGAACAGTTTCGACTCCACGTCGAGGACGACCCGGTCACCGGCACGGGTCAGGAACTCGACGTGCGCGCCCCGGGGAATCCGTGTGCCCGGCGTGTAATCGATGGCGACGCGCACACCGTCGAGTTGCTCGACGCGACCGTCCCGCCAGCGCCGCGTGCAGTCGTAGAGACTGCGATGACCGTCCGGATCCTCCTGCAGGATCAGGAACAACTGGAAGTCGTCGAAGGCCAACGGCAGGTACAGCCACCACATGCCGCGGAAGGCGGCGTCGGGCCGGCCCGCGGGTTCGGACTCACCGACGGGGCGGATGCCCCACGACCGGTCCCGGCTCGCCACGCTGGTGTCGTACTCGACCGTCAACCGCTCCCCGTCGACATCGATCCATCCCTGCCAGCTGCCCACTTGCGCAAACCGGCACGCCTGCAGGGTGACCCGCCGTTCGGTGAGCATGTCGTGCGGCTTCTCCAGCGCCGCGGGGAAGAGACCGCGGAAGGTCAGATCGGCGGAGATTCCCTCGGTCTCGGCCAGCGTCAGATGTAGCTCCTGCAACGGCTCCAGCACATCCAGGCGGTAGCCGTTGACGTTCTGCCGCAGGCGGTCGTCGTCGATGGCGTCGCTCAGGTGCACCGCGGTCTGAGTATCCCCGCGCCGGACGACGAAGTAGGCGTCCTTGACCCCGAGCCGCGGGTAGTAGCCGATGCCGGTCAGCGCCATGAACCGGCCCTCGCGGTCTAGGACGTTGAAGTACGAACGGTCGTAGAAGTTCCGGTCGGAGGTCGCCGGCCAGGTGATCGGCGCCGGGGCCTGATGGATCGGATATTCGTCGAGTGGACTGAGTTCCACGGACCCTCCCATAAAATACGATGCACACCGTATTGCAACTATGCTGGGACTCATGACAGCAGATGGCCGAAGGGAACACAAGAGGTCGAACCCTGCGTCGCCCGGACGGCCCCGCGACGGGCGGATCGATACCGCGATCATCGCGGCCACCCGCGAACTCATCCTCGAGACGGGCTACCCGGCGCTGTCCCTCTCGGCGATCGCGGCCCGCGCGGGCACCACCACCGCGGCCATCTACCGGCGCTGGTCCGGCAAGGCCCAGCTCGTCCACGAAGCAGTTCTGGCCGCCGAAACCCTGGCGCCGCCAACAGGTTCGGGCGACGCCCGACAGGACATCCGGGCGCTCGTCGAGATCGTGCGGGCGATGTTCAACCGGCCTGAGGTGCGCGTGGCGCTACCCGGTCTCATCGCCGACACCGTGGCCTCACCCGAGCTGCACAGTCAGATGATCGCCCGGCTCGCCGGCGACCTCACCGCCTTCGAATCCCGGTTCGGTCAGGAACGCCGGGGCGACGACCGGTTGCCCATGCTCGCGGAGGTCGTCGCCGGCACCGCGATCTTCCGCATCCTCATCCGCAGCGACGCCGCACTCGACGACGCGTGGGTCGAGGAGATGGTCGAGCTGATCACCGAGCGGTGGCCGTCGTCATGACGTCGTACTGACGACACGCGCCGAGGGCCGTGCAGCCTCACCCCGGTCAGCGGACCGATCGCGGTGTCCGTAAGGTCGAAATTCGGACACTTCATCGACTGCCGCCATCATCGAGCGCACAAATCTGGGACCAAGGGAGTCACATGTTCCGCAACGCCTGGCGTGAACTGCACAAACCGGTATTCCTGACCGCGTCCGCCCTCATCTTCGGCCTGATCATGTTCGCGGTGATCTACGCGGGGACCGCCGCGGACGCTTTCGAGAATCTCAACAAGTGGATCACCGACGGCGTGGGCTGGTGGTACGTCCTGATCGCCACCGGCTTCGTCCTGTTCGCGGTGTACTGCGCGATCAGCCGGATCGGCACCATCAAGCTCGGTGAGGACGACGAGGACCCCGAGTTCGGGGTGCTCTCCTGGTTCGCCATGCTCTTCGCTGCCGGGATGGGCATCGGACTCGTGTTCTACGGCGTGGCCGAGCCTCTCTCGCACTACGTGAACCCGCCCGAGGCCGGCGGCATCCCGGGTGGCACCGACGCCGCGGCCAATCAGGCGATGGAACTGACGCTCTATCACTGGGGTCTGCACGCCTGGGCGATCTACGTCGTCGTCGGACTCGGCCTGGCCTACATGACCTTCCGCAAGGGACGGCCGTTGTCCGTCCGGTGGCTGCTCGAGCCGCTCCTCGGCCGCGAACGCGTCGAGGGCTGGCTGGGTCACGCGGTCGACATCGTCGCCATCGTCGGCACTCTGTTCGGCGTCGCGACCTCGCTCGGCTTCGGCATCCAGCAGATCAGCGCCGGTCTCGATTACCTCGGATGGGTCGACGTCAACAACTGGATCATCGTCGCGCTGATCATCGGCATCACCGGCCTGGCCATCTTCTCGGTGGTCACCGGGGTGACCAAGGGCCTGCGGTGGCTGTCCAACCTCAACATGGCCGTCGCGGCGGCACTGACCGTCTTCGTCCTGCTCCTCGGTTCGACGCTCTTTCTCATCCAGTCGTGGGTGCAGAACATCGGCAACTACATCCAGGCCTTCCCCGATCTGATGCTGCGCACGGCGCCGTTCACCGACGACGGCTGGGAGGGCGCGTGGACGATCTTCTACTGGGGCTGGTGGATCAGCTGGGCGCCGTTCGTCGGTATGTTCATCGCACGGATCTCGCGGGGCCGGACGATCCGGCAGTTCATCGGTGGCGTGCTCATCATGCCGACCCTGGTCAGCACCATATGGTTCACCGTGTTCGGCGACTCGGGCATCCTGCGGCAGATGGAGTTCGGCGACATGCTCGTCGACGGCGAGGTCGACACGAACACGTCGTTGTTCCAGCTCCTCGACACCTTGCCGATGTCGGCCATCAGCAGCGTCGTCGCAATCGTCATCGTCGTGCTGTTCTTCGTCACGTCTTCGGACTCGGGGTCGTTGGTCATCGACATGCTGGCTACCGGCGGCAAGATCGACACCCCGAAACTCACCCGCGTCTACTGGGCGTCGCTGCAGGGCGTGGCGGCCGCGGTCCTGCTGCTGGTCGGCGGCACCAGTTCGCTGACCGCGCTCCAGACGATGTCGATCGCCACGGCGGTGCCGTTCTCCATCGTCATGGTGCTGGCGTGCATCTCGCTGCTCCGTGCGTTCCACTACGACGTCGCGGTCCGTCCGCGGTATGTGCAACTGAGCACAACCGAACCCGTCGAGGGGTCCGCGGATACTGCGGATACTGCGGACATGTCGGCGGCGCAGCACCATCGTCACCGCAGGGCACGCCAGCCGGTGTCGGCGACCTTCGCGGGCCTGCCCGGCGAGGGAGCGGTCCGCAATCGCGACGGATCGCCCATGGTGCTCGCAGTCCGTGAGGTGCCGCATCATGCGGTGACGGTCAATCCAGAGACCGGCTCGTTCGCGGTGTCCGAAGGGCACGAACCGGAGAACCCCCTCGGGGACGACCCGACCGAGAAGAGCTGAACAGCGTCGGTCCATGATCGTCGCGCGGGGTCACGTCAGAGCGAGTTCTCGGCCGCGGCGAGGATCTGTCGCCGCAGGGTCGACGAGGTGTTGGGCAACCACATCGCGCGGACGGGTGCGAACGGCGGATCGGTGAACTCGACGATCCGGATGCGGTTGACGTAGATCCAGCCGGGTTCATTGGTGACGAAGGCGCACGCCTTCGGGTGTGCGATCACCGCCGTGTGCGGGGGCGTACCCAGCAGGGTCGACAGGATGATCTTCGGTTCGAATCCGGCGCGCCGGCACATGCCGACGAGGATGTCGGTGTACTCGTACTCGTGCTCGGGACCCCAGACGACGATCTCGTAGCCGGCGAGGTCGGCCATGTCGACCCGGTCGTGCGCGGCCAGCGGGTGATCGGCACGCACCGCCAGACGCAGTTCGTGTTGTGTCGCGATGGTGGTGGCCATGTCCGGCGGGGCCGCCACGCCTCGTCCGAGAGCCATGTCGATGGCTCCCGACAGCAACTCGTCGCGAATGAGTTCGGCGAAGACCGGTCGTACCGTGATCGGCACCGACGAGTCGGCGAGCACCACCGGTTCGATGATCCGGAAGACCTCGGAGGAGGCGAGGTCCGGGGCGTGACCGATCACGAACGGCGCAGGCGAGCCGGCGTCCACCCGTCGTACCTGCGTCGCGAGCTGTTCGCCACCGGCCAGCAACGGCACTGCACCACGGTAGAGCGCCTCACCGGCAGGCGTCGGCGTGAGGCTTCGGCGCGACCGCGAGAAGAGCTCTACCCCCAGGTGTCGCTCGAGTTCGCGGATCGCCGAGGAGAGCGCTTGCTGGCTGATGAACAGGTCATCCGCGGCGACACGAAGGCTGGGCGCCTCCATCACCACGACGAACATCCGCAGTCGTCGGAGGTCGATATCACGTAGTCCGGGCTCCCCGGGACCATTCATCAACGATCTCCTGTCAGTTATCCCGATTGATGTGATTGTAGGTTGACCATCGAGCCAATATGCTGGATTCCGCGAGGCCAGGTTCGCGCCGGCCACATCGCATTCGGACTACCTGCTGGGGTCCCTCCCGCGGAGGGGACGGGAGGACCCCAGCAGGCGGCGGCTGATCGGGCCCGATCGGCACGACCGTCTCAGCGCGCATCAGATCGACGGCGATTCTGCCGATTCTTACATCTTTCGCTCCGTTGGGTCATATCGCGGATTTCGAGAAGAAACGATCTTTAATCGTCCTCTAAACTCCGTAACGTGTGTTCGACGATTCTTCGTCGCGACATGCATGCGCGTCACGCGCATCACGAGTGAAAGAGGACGTGGCCATCGAGCACCGACAACGCGGAGACCACGAGGAACGGCCCGCCGCACGTTTCCGGGCTCTTCGCCACGGGCCGGCCACCGATGAGATATCCGGACACCCCCACCTTTTCTACGACAACGCAGATCACGTCCTCAAACAGGTCCGGATGCGCGAATGGCATGTCCGCGTCACCATCGCCGTATTGGTCGCGGTCTGCGGAGCGCTCGGTACGATCGCGCTCTTCACGCCGAGTGGCACACAGGGATCCGTCCCGCGCTCGATCGCCCTCGGCATCGTCGCCGCCACCACGATCCCGATGGCTTTCGTGGTCAGCCGGGTCCACCTCGGCGTGATCTGGTGGACCAAGCAGTCGTCGATAAGGGGGTTCAACACCCTGTTCGTCCTATGGGCCGACGCTGTGCTGACCGTTGCGATCCTCGCCATCTCCGACATCATCCTGGCCCAGTTCTGCGCCGTGATCTTCGCTGTCATCGGGTCATATGTGGCGCATTTCGTCCGGTCCCCGGTCGCGTACGCCCACATGATCTACTCGAGCATCGCGGTCTGCGCGATGGGCCTCATGTCGTGGGCAGATGGCACTCCGGTGTTGAACGTCCTGTTCACCACCCTCGCATTGTTGGTCGTCACCAATGGCACAACGGCCCTTCATCGCAGTTACACATCCGATTTCCAGCGATCGCTGAAACATCAGCTCATCATGGCAAATACCGATTCGCTCACCGGATTGCTGAATCGTCGCGGCTTCATCTACGCGACGACGACAATGCTCCGTCGGAGCCCCGCTCAACCGTTCGCCTTGGTCACCGCGGATGTCGACCGGTTCAAGGCCATCAACGACGAACACGGTCACGCGACGGGTGACGACGTCCTGGAGCGGGTCGCGGCGATTCTGCAGGGGGCCACCGACGAGCAGGCCATCGTCGCGCGACTCGGCGGTGACGAGTTCGCGATCGCGACGCTTGCCGACGAGACCTCGGTGCGCGCGCTCGCCGAACGCATCCGCGCGCGGCGCATCACGATCCCCGGTGGTGCGACCGCGACGATGAGCCTGGGGATCGCCGTGGGTGCCACACCAGGCGGCCACATGTCCGCCGACGACGCCGACGCCTTCATCCGGCACGAGTTCGACGTCGCCGACCACGCGCTCTTCGACGCCAAGGCCGCAGGCCGCGACACCTATGTGGTGGCGGGGCGCACCGCGGCCTCCCGGTCCACCGGAGGACGCCCGGCTACAACAGCACGCCCGGGTTCAGCAGACCGTCGGGGTCGAGAGCCTGCTTGATCCGAGCCGTCAGTTCCATGACGTCGGGCCCCACCTGGTCGGGCAGCCAGCCCTTCTTCAGTCGCCCCACCCCGTGCTCGCCGGTGATGGTGCCGCCCAACTCGATCGCGAGGTCCATGATCTGACCGAAGGCGACCTGCGCGCGCTTCGCCTCGTCCACATCGGCGGGGTCGAAGACGATCAGCGGGTGCGTGTTGCCGTCGCCGGCGTGGGCGATCACCGAGATCATCACCCGGTTGCCGGCCGCGATCTCGGCGACACCGTCGATGAGGTCGGGCAACGAGGGCAGCGGTACGCCGACGTCCTCGAGCAGCAACGATCCCAGCTTCTCCACCGCCGGGATCGCCGCGCGGCGGGCCGCGGTGAACGCCTCGCCCTCGACGGGGTCGTCGGTCGCGAAGACCTCGCCGGCGCCATTGGACTCGAACGCCTTCCGGATGAACTCGACCTCGGCCGCGCCGGCCGCACCCGGGGCGTCGGACTGGGCGACGAGCAGCGCCCCGGCCTCTCGGTCGAGGCCCATCCGCAACAGGTCCTCGACGGCGTTGATGGCCACCGAGTCCATGAACTCGAGCATCGCGGGACGCATTTCCCCGGTCACCGCCAGCACCGCTCGGCTGGCGTCGTGCACCGAACCGAACACACCGACGACGGTGCTCGCGGGGCCTTGCGGTGGCAACAGCCGCAGGGTGACCTCGGTGATGATCCCGAGCAGCCCCTCGCTGCCCACGAACAGCTTGGTCAGCGGCAGGCCCGCGGAGTCTTTGAGCTGCTTGCCGCCGACGCGTACCGCCCGGCCGTCGGCCAGCACCACCTCCAGGCCCAGGACGTAGTCCGTGGTGACGCCGTACTTGACGCAGCACAGTCCGCCCGCGTTGGTGGCGACATTCCCGCCGATCGAGCAGATCTCGAACGACGACGGGTCCGGCGGATACCACAGCCCCGACGCGGCGGCCGCGGCCTTCACCTCCGAGTTGAACAGTCCGGGTTGGACGACGGCGGTGCGCGTCGCCGGGTCGACGTCGATGTCCCGCATCTTCTCGGTGGACAGCATGATCGCGCCGTCGACCGCCGTCGACCCGCCCGACAGACTGGTACCCGCACCCCGCGTGATGACCGGGACACCGTTGGCGGCACACCAGCGAACGGTGTCCTGCACTTCGGCGGTGGTGGTCGGCCGAACCAGCGCGAGCGGGGTGCCGGCCGTCGGATCGGCGGCACGGTCCTGCCGGTAGCCGGCGAGGATGTCGGCGTCGGTGACCACCATGCCGTCGGGAAGGGAAGCGGCCAGCGAACTCGGGTCGGCACTCATCTGTTCAGAGTATTCGCAGACCGAACGACCACGGTTTCAGATTGATACATGGCCGGAAACGCCGGGCACCGCGACAATGAGCGACGTGAACGATTTCAACGCGACCGTCATCAACGAGTTCCGCTCCAACAACGGGCATGTGGACACCGCCGGCTTCGGCAAGAACCTGGTGCTCCTGCACACGCTGGGCGCCAAGTCCGGCGAGCCGCGGATCAGTCCCCTGTTCGCCCTGCCCGACGCCGACAGCTGGCTGGTGATCGGCTCGTACGCCGGTTCGCCGAAGGCCCCGGCGTGGGTGCACAACCTGCGGGCACATCCCCAATCGGTCGCCGTGGAGGCGCCGGCGGAGAACGGCGTCGAACGGCTCGACACCGCGGTGACCGAAGTCGAGGGTGACGACTGGGAACCCGCGTGGCAGAAGTTCATCTCGGCATCCGAGCAGTTCCTGAAGTACACCGAGACCGCGCAGGGCCGCCGGTTCCCGATCTTCCGGCTGACACCGGCTCGCTGACCCCGCGGTTACCGCCGTCGGCCCGCGAACGCCACTACCCTGGCAGGGTGTTCGAGGTTGGCGAGAGCGTGGCCGGCTTCACCATCGACGACTTCCTCGGTGGCGGGGCGAGCGCCGATGTGTTCCGGGTCCATCGCACCGGCGACGACGGGGCCCCGTCGTGCGATGGACCGCTGGCCCTGAAGGTTTTGCACCCGAACGCGTCCGACCACGCGCGGGTCCGGGAGCGCTTCGAACGGGAATTCGGGATCGCGTCGCTGCTCGACCATCCGCACATCGTGCGCATGATCGAGCACGGCGAGATCGCCTCGCCGCGCGGGTCGCTCGGGCCGCGGCACCTGCCGTCGATGTGGCTGACCATGCAGTACATCGGCGGCCCCGCGGCGACCGCACTCGTCCCCGAGCGCGGCGACGAGCCGGACATGGACACCATCCTGCGGGTGGCGATGCAGATCGCCGATGCGCTGGATCATGCGCATTCGCAGGACATCCTGCATCGCGACGTCAAACCCGCGAACATCCTCCTCTCCCGCACCCCGCGATCTGTGGGTACACCCCTCGACGCCTACCTCTCGGACTTCGGGATCGCCCAGTTCCTCGACGACACCCGTCCACTCGCGCGCAACGGTCGTGTGCAGGGTTCCATCGGCTACGCCTCGCCCGAACTACTGCAGGCCCAGAAGCTCACCCCCGCAACCGATTTCTACGCATTCGCGTGCACGCTCGTCGAACTCATCACGGGCACACCGCCGTATCCGCGGAACACCGCTTTCGCGATCACCTATGCCCACCTCAACGACGACCCGCCGAAACTCACCCGACGCCGCCCCTGGCTGCCGTCGGCGATGAACTCGATCTTCGCCAAGGCGCTGGCGAAGTCACCGGAGGACCGGTATCCCTCGTGCACCGCCCTCGTCGAGATCCTGACCCGGCTCATGCGGGACGTGCCCGTGCCGGAGTCGCCGCAACGCTCGACCTGGTGGCCCCGCGGCCGGTGAGCGGTCAACCCGCCGCGTCATCGATCGTATAGACACGAACAGCGGTGTCGCGGAAGATCTTCCGCAGAGCCTCCGAACCCCACTGGGACACACAGTCGACGAGCGCGCCGACCAGCACGTCGACCGCGGCGTTGGGCCGGTCGATCGGATAGTTGGACCCGAACATGATGCGGTCCGACCCGAAATGGGTGACGATGTGCTCGACGAAGGGACCGATCATCTCGGCGAGCGTGGCCTGACCGCCGATGTTGCCCCACCGTTCGTGACCGTAACCCAGTATCGGCATCGCCAGACCCGACAGCTTGACGACGACGTTGCGGTGGTTCGCGAGGGTCGTCATCCGTTCTCGCCACAATCGCCAGATGTCCGCGCGCGCAGCGGCTGTCGCGCCGGTGCGGACACCGACGGGACCGAAGACCCCTGCCGGGATGCCGAAGTGGTCGAGGACGATCGTCGTGTCGGGGTACTCCCGGGCCAGCAGGATGACGTCGTAGAGCTGATGGGAGTACACCGACGCCTCGAAGACCAGATCGCGGCTCGCGAGTTCAGCGAACCCCTCGAGGAACGCCGTCGAGGACAGCAGGTTGTCGGTGTCCCCGCCGTCGCGGACTCGCGGATCAGGATGTCGGGACGCGACGATGCGGATGCCGCGGAACCGCGGGGAGGCCGCGAACTGTTCGTCGAGCATGGTCGCGAACGTGCGGGTCCGCGGATCGCCGTGCGAGATGACGGCGCCGAGGCGGGGGGTACCGGCCTGGCCGAACGGCAGGCTCTCGAGATATCGGGTCTCCTCGACGGCGGTGCTGTCCACCGGGGGCTCCGCGGCGTCGGCCACCTCGCGGCGCCAATGCGACTCGACGTGCACCACCGTGTCGATCGGTACCCCCACCACGGTCGGCACCAGCGCCGCATCGGTGGCGTACTGACGCGGCTCGTAGGCCCGGGCCACGGTGCGCGGGGTCAGGATGTACTCGCGGTCGGCGCGCGAGACGACGAGCGGAAACACCCGGTCGCCCAAGGTGGGGACGAACCCGTACAGCCGCGACGCCCGCGTGGCCGCCCACGGGGTACGCCGCGGGTTCCAGTGCTGCACATGGGCATCAACGATGCCCGTGAGGACCCCTTCGAGGGACGTCATCCCCGTACCTTGCCACACCTCATCACTGTCCGACATGGGATGCCGGATCCTGAATTGTGACGTGTTGAAGGACTAGTGTGGGTCTCTTGAACCGGGTGGGGAGACGAGCCGCGACGGAGGTGTGATCTTTTCGAGATGGCGACACATACGCGCCACGCGCTGCATCAGCTGCGGACGGCTGTCAATCGACAGCCCGACCGGTTCGTCACCAACGTCTACACCCGGATGTTTGCGATCGATCCCGACCTGCGTGACCTGTTCGGGGTGTCGATGGCGGCCCAGCGAGTGGCCTTCCATCGGGTCATCGACCATGTGCTGGAAGCGATCCCGGCCGAGTCGGGTCACGCCGAACTCGTGGAGTTCCTCGCGCAGCTCGGACGCGACCATCGCAAGTTCGGGGTCGAGCCCGAGCATTACCACGTGATGTACGCCGCCCTGATGGGCGAGTTCGGCAGCCTCATGGCCGGTTACTGGGACGCCGAGACCGAACAGACCGTCTCGCAGGCGATGATGCTGGTCACCGGGGTCATGCGGGGCGCGGCCGAGAGCGCGACCCATCCTGCGCGCTGGACCGCCGAGGTCGTCGAGAAGTACCGGATCACCCGGGACCTCGCGGTCGTCCGACTCCTCGCCCACTCGCCGCTCACGTTCAACACGGGCCAGTACCTCGAGGTGCACACCCCGCAATGGCCCAAGCAGTGGCGCAATCTGTCCCCCGCCATCCCGCCCAACCCGGCCGGTGAACTGGAGTTCCACGTGCGTGCGATCCCCCGTGGAACGGTCAGCACCGCGATCGTGAGCGAGACCAGCATCGGCGATGTGTGGACCCTCGCCCAGGGGCACGGGACGCTTCACGTCGACCGCGACAGCAAGGTCCTCATGGTGGCGGGCGGGACCGGGCTCGCACCGCTGCGGGCGTTGTTGATCGAGATGTCCATGCGCGCGGATTCGCCGGAGACGCACATCTTCTACGGCATGCGCTACCCGGGCGAGCTCTACGACCTGACCGTCCTGCGCCGCATCGCGTCGACCAATCCCTGGCTGCGGGTCACCGCCGTGTCCCAGGAGGAGAGCGATCCGTGGTGGATCAACGCGGTGGCGACACCCGCCGAGCTCGGCATCGACCACGAGATCGGCACCCTCGCCGACGTCGTGGCCCGGTCCGGTGACTGGCAGGACCGTCAGGTGCTCATCGCGGGATCACCGCAGATGATCGAGAACACCCGACGCACGCTGATCATCGCGGGCGTCCGGGCCAGCCGCATCCAGCACGACCCGGTGTTCTGAGCCGGCACAAGAGTTGACTTCCCCGAACCGGTTGCAGCTCAGGGGACTTCGAGGCTCGGCTCGCTGCCGGCCGGAGCCGTGACCGTTTCGGTCTCGGTCACGGTGTACGTCTCGGGAGCCGACTCGGTCACCGTCTCCGTTCGAGTGACCGGACGCGGGGTGCTGGTGACCGTCGTCGTGCGGACGGAGGTCTCAGTCTCGGTCTCGGTGACCGTCGCCTCCTGGGTCGAGGTGACCGCTGCCGGTGTCTCGGTCACGGTGACGGGCGCGGGTTCGGCGACCGTCGACTCGGCGGTGACGATCAGCGTCATCCCGACGGCGGCCAGGAACACGGCCGCGCCGATGGCGGCGCCGACGAACCACCAGCGACGTCCCGTCGACGTCCGCGGGGCGACGGGGGGCGCTGCCGCGGCTACCACCGCGGCGTCGGCCGCACCGAGGGCCGAGGCCAGCGCCGGGTTGTCCGCGACGGTGACGGGGCGTTGCGCCGCGTACTCGAAGGCCGGCGCGATGCCGGGGAGTTGCGCGCCGGGGCCGACCACGATGACCGACGTGATGTCACGCCCGCGCGGCAGGCGGGTGACCGCCGTCGCGAGCCGGGTCGCCGCGTCGGGGTCGGTGACCGAGGCGATCTCGCCCGGCGCGAAGTCGGTCGTGCCGAGGACGGCGCCGGAAGACGTGTCGACGGTGGCGAGGGTCGTGCCGGCGGCCGGCGCGGCATCGCGATCCAGGTCGACGACGGCCACCACCCCACCGCGCGTCGCATGCGTGCATGCGATCTCGGCGAGTGCGGCGGCATAGCCGGTGACGACGACCTTCTCCGTCCACGACGGCCCGGTGCCGGCGCCCGGCGCGAAGGCCCGTGCCAGGTGGTCGCGGACGTCTGCGCGGGACGCCGAGATGCCGATGCGGTCGACCTCCACAGGGACGGAATCGACGAGTTCGAGGATCGCGGCCTCGGCACCGGCCGCCGACGCGTCCGGGAGGTCGACGAGATTGCTCGCCAGGACGTGGCCGTCGGCGTCGCGGACCACCGAGCTGATCTGGTCGTCGACGACGGAGATACCCAGGACCACGAACCCTGGCATCGGACCGTTTGCCGGTACCTCGGACATGGTTCACCTCCCGTCGCCGACCTTGCTGTGGCGTTCTGACCCGCAAGCCTAGCGGCTGACGCGAGGACCGGGGCATCCGGCTGTGTCCGGCGTCCGGCTCAGATCGACTCGGCAGCGTGCTGGGTGTACGCGGCGTCGCGCACCGCTTCGTCGGTTTCCAGGCCGGCGCCCAGGGCGCCGCCGACGGTCGCGAGGGAGCACGTCAGCCAGGCAACCTCCAGATAGTCGGTGAAGCCGACAGGGTGGTCGAGCGTCGCACCGATGACCTGCGGTACCACGAGGCAGAGCGCGCCGATCGCGGACAAGACGAACAGCGCCGCGTAGAACGCGCCCACACCGAGAACGACTGTGATCATGGTGACGATGTTGAACAGCGCCACCTGTTCTCGCGTCTGTCGGGAGCCGCCGCGTTCCCACAGGTCGGCACCGATGATCAGCGTCGCGGTGATCGCGATGATCGAGCCGAGCGCCACCGCGGTCAGGCGAATCCCACCGAAAGTGTCTGCGAGAAGCCAGATGTCGGCGGTGACGAGCGCGAAGACCCCGGCCGCGATCGCCCCGGTGAGGGCGCGGGTGAGCCCAAGCGCGAGCCGCCACGGGCGGTTGGCGCGCACCATGCCGGTGAGCAGACGCAGGTTCCCGGTCAGGACACGCGCGGTGAACGCGGTGCCCGCCTCGTCGACGTCGGTCCCGAGTTGGCGGACGCGATGGCGCAGCGCCGACCGCGCCGGCGACTTCTGGTGACCGCGGAGATCGTCGGCGTCGGCACCGAGGAGTTGACCGACGAGTCCGGTGATGATGCCGCGGGCCCGCTGCCGCACTCCGGTGGCGCCGAGTGCCGGCACCGAGAGGACCGCGACGCCGTGCACTGCGTTGGCATGCGCGACGACCGGACGTTTGCCGACGTGCAGCGGCAGGTCGGTCAGGCAGAGCACCAGATCCCACTCGTGTTCGAGCAGAAGATCTCTCGTGGCGTCGACGATCTCGGCGTCGCCGGCCGGCGGCTGTACGACGCCGGCCTCTAGGAGATCCAGCTGCCAGCGCGCGCCGGGGAAGGTCGTCTGGATGTGGTCGGTGAGGTCGGCTTCGATGAGCTTGCGGGCGAGGTCGATCGCCTGGCCCGGCGCGGCGACGATGCCGAGGACGACGACGGGTTCATCCGAGGTGCCGGGCTCGGGGAACGACTCGGGGGAAGAGGAGTCCATCAAGGGTGACGGCTCGGCTCAGGCGAACCGGGCCGCGAGGGCCCGCAGGGTGCCCTCGATCCCCTTGCCGTTCTTCTTGTCGTAGCCGATGAGTTCCATGATCTTCGGTACCCGGAGCGTCGAGTAGTCGAAGGTCTCGGTGACCGCGGTCGTGGTCGGTGACGTCGACTCGAGTTCCCACCGCCAGCGGTGCCCCATCGGGTGCTGCCATTCGACGACCCGACCGGGTTCGAAGTCGGTGACGGTCGAGGTGATCTTGTACGGCACGCCGTACTGCTTCATCCCGACGCTGAAACGCGCCCCACGGGTCAGCGTCTCGGGCCCGTCCACAGGGGTGTCGCGGACCGTGCCGGAACCGTCGAGCTCCGGATGCCGATGCGGATTCGACACGAGCGCGAACACATCGGCGGCCGGGGCGTTCACGACGACCCGGCGCGAGACCTTGTGCGGGCCGGAGTCGACGGTGGTGACGGGTTCAGAAGCCATACGCTCAACGTTACGCACGTCCGTGGGCTCGCGTCGAAACCACGTCAGTCGGTGGTGCGTTTGCGTCGCGGCTGCCAGACGACCAGGGCGTTGGTGCGCGGCACCGGGACGAGTTCGCCGCCGCGGCGGGTCCGCGACGCTTGCACCTCGTCGGTCAGCTCGCGCACGCGGTGCTGGAGCGCCTCGACCTGATTGCTCAGGTCGATGATGCGTTTGATGCCCGCGAGGTTGACGCCTTCCTCCTGCGAGAGACGCTGGATCTCGCGCAGGAGTTCGACGTCGCGGGACGAGTAGCGGCGACCACCGCCACTCGTCCGTTGCGGGGTGACCAGACCCAGGCGGTCATAGGTCCGCAGGGTCTGGGCGTGCATGCCGGCGAGTTCGGCGGCCACCGAGATCAGGAAGGTCGCGCCATCACCGTCGAAGTTGCTCGCACCGGCCATCACTCATCGCCCCCAGTCCGCCCGCGGGTCGAAACCGCTTGCCCGCTCGGCCTGGTCGTAGGCGCGCATCGCCTCGACCGCGGCCTCGTCGAGCTTGTTCGGAACCGCGACCTTGACGGTGACGAGCAGGTCGCCCGCCCCGCCGGAGCGCTTGGGCACCCCACGACCGCGCACGCGCAGCGTGCGGCCGTCGGTGGTGTTCGGCGGGATCTTCACCCCGACCGAACCCTCCAGGGTCGGAACCGAGACCGTCGCTCCGAGAACGAGTTCGGAAATCCGCACCGGCAGCTGCACTCGAAGGTCGTTGCCGCTGCGGGTGAACTGCTTGTGCGGGGTCACGTGCACGACGACGTAGAGGTCACCCGACGGGGCGCCACGACGACCGGCCTCGCCCTGCCCGGCGAGCCGGATGCGTTGACCGTCCTCGACGCCGGCGGGGATCCGGACGTTGATGGTGCGCGCCCGGACCTTCACGCCGCTGCCGTCGCAATCGGTGCACGGGTCGTCGATCCGCGACCCGGTGCCCTGGCAGTCCTGGCAGGGCTCGCTGAATCCGAACGCGCCCTGGTTGCGGCTCACGAACCCGGAACCGTTGCAGTTCGCGCACACCCGCGGACTGGTCCCGGGCTTGGCGCCTGAGCCGTGGCAGGTGGTGCAGGGCGACGGACTGGTCACCCGCAGGGGGACGGTCGTGCCGAGCGCGGCGTCGGAGAACGAGAGCGTCGTCTCGGTCTCGAGGTCCTTGCCACGACGCGGCCGGCTCGCCGTCGAAGTACGTTGCGTTCCGCCGCCGCGGTTGAACAGGCCGTCGAAGATGTCGCCAAAACCGCCACCGCCGCCCCCGGTCTGCGCCCCGCCGAACAGATCGCCGAGGTCGAAGTCGCCACCGCCGCCGGTGGTGTAGGTGGTTCCGCCGCCGGGGAAGCCACCCGGGAAGCCGTTGCCGCCGCCGCGGAATCGTCCGCCGGCGAACATGGCGCGTGTCTCGTCGTATTCCTTGCGCTTCTCGGCATCGCCGAGGACGCTGTGGGCTTCGGACACCCGCTTGAAGCGCTCTTCGGCCGCGCTGTCACCCGGATTCGCATCAGGATGCAGCTCGCGCGCGAGCTTGCGGTAGGCCTTCTTGATCTCTTCAGCCGAAGCGTCAGAAGCAACGCCCAGGTCCTTGTAGAAGTCGTGTTCTAACCACTCACGTTGTGGTGCCACCAGACGTCACCTCCTTGAGTTCTGTTGTCTGGATTGATGTTTCAGTTGGGGCCACCCTCTCCCTGGGGTGCGAGCCGACCACCTGCTCCTGAGGTGCGAGCCGACCACCTGCTCCCTGAGGTGCGAGCCGACCACCTGCTCCCTGAGGTGCGAGCGAAGCGAGCCACGAAGGGTTCGTCGCCCTTCGTGGCTCGTCGCTTGCGCTCCTCGCACCTCAGGGATCAGTGGTGAGTTCGCCCACTCAGGATCGAGCGACGGTCGTTCTATTGTGCACCGGGCGCGTCGCCCGCGGGAGCGGGATCGGTGACCGTCACCATCGCGGTGCGGATCACCTTCTCGCCCAGGCGGTAGCCGCATCGGTACACCGATCCGATCACCGGATGTGCCCCGGTGCCGTCGTGCTGCACGGCTTCGTGGAGTTCGGGATCGAACTCGTCACCCGCCGCACCGAAGGCCACGAGACCTTCGGCGGCCAGCACACCGGTCAGCTTGTCGGCGACCGAACGCAGCGGACCGCTGTCGAGGTCGCCGTGTTCACGGGCACGGTCGAGATCGTCGATGATCGGCAGCAGCTTGTCGATCAGGATCTGCTTGCCGTAGGCGACCGAACCCTGCTTCTCCTCGGCGGCACGCCGCCGGAAGTTGGCGAACTGGGCGCGTTCTCGCTGCAGGTCGGCCGTCAGCTCGGCGACGCGGGCATCCGGTTCGTCGGCTGCGGCGTCCGGCTGCTCCTCGGTGGCCTGTGACATGTCGGTCTGCTCGTCGACGACCGGTCCGGCATCGGCCGGGCCGGGTCCGGCGGCCGGCTCGTCGCGCACCTCACCCGTCTCCGGGTCGATACGACGACGGTCGGTCACCGTCACCGGCTCCTCGCCGGACCCATTCGACGAATGGGCTCCTGCGGTCACTTGTTCTCCTTCGAGTCGGCATCGTCGACGACCTCGGCGTCGACGACGTCGGGATCGCTGTCGGCCGCGGCGGACTCACCGTTGGGGGACTCGGCAGCGGCGTTGGCGTAGATCGCCTGGCCGAGGGCCTGCGACTCCTCCGACAGCTTCTCGATCGCGGACTTGATCGCCGCGGTGTCGTTGCCCTTGAGCGCTTCCTGCGCCCCGGCGACGGCCGCCTCGACCTTCTCCTTCAGCTCCGCCGGGACCTTGTCCTCGTTCTCCTTGAGGAACTTCTCGGTCTGGTGGACCAGCGACTCCGCCTGGTTGCGGGTCTCGGCCTCCTCGCGGCGCTTGCGGTCCTCGTCGGCGTGCGCCTCCGCGTCCTTGATCATGCGGTCGATCTCGTCCTTGCTCAGGCCCGAACCGTCCTGGATGCGGATCGAGTTCTCCTTGCCGGTGCCCTTGTCCTTCGCGGTGACGTGCACGATGCCGTTGGCGTCGATGTCGAAGGTCACCTCGATCTGCGGGACACCCTGCGGGGCCGGAGCGATGCCGCCGAGCTCGAAGCTGCCGAGCAGCTTGTTGTGCGAGGCGATCTCGCGCTCACCCTGATAGACCTGGATCTGCACCGACGGCTGGTTGTCCTCAGCGGTCGTGTAGGTCTCCGACCGCTTGGTCGGGATCGTGGTGTTGCGCTCGATCAGCTTGTGCATCACGCCGCCCTTGGTCTCGATACCGAGGGAGAGCGGGGTGACGTCGAGCAGCAGCACGTCCTTGACCTCACCGCGGAGCACACCGGCCTGCAGTGCGGCGCCGACGGCGACGACCTCGTCCGGGTTGACGCCCTTGTTGGGCTCGCGGCCACCGGTCAGTTCCTTCACCAGGTCGGTGACGGCCGGCATACGGGTCGAACCACCGACGAGCACGACGTGGTCGATGTCGCCGACGGAGATGCCCGCATCCTTGATGACGGCCTGGAACGGTGCGCGGGTGCGCTCCAGCAGATCAGAGGTGATCTTCTGGAACTCGCTGCGCGAGAGCTGCTCGTCGAGGAACAGCGGGTTCTTGTCGGCGTCGACGGTGATGTAGGGCAGGTTGATCGAGGTGCTCTGCGAGCTCGAGAGTTCGATCTTCGCCTTCTCGGCGGCCTCACGGAGACGCTGCAGGGCCATCTTGTCCTTGGTCAGATCGATGCCGTTCTGGCTCTTGAACTTCTCGACGAGCCAGTCGACGACGCGCTGATCCCAGTCGTCACCACCGAGGTGGTTGTCACCGGAGGTCGCACGGACCTCGACCACGCCGTCGCCGATCTCGAGCAGCGAGACGTCGAAGGTACCGCCACCGAGGTCGAAGACCAGGATGGTCTGTTCCTTCTCACCCTTGTCGAGCCCGTAGGCCAGGGCGGCCGCGGTCGGCTCGTTGACGATGCGGAGCACGTTGAGGCCGGCGATCTGGCCGGCTTCCTTGGTGGCCTGACGCTGCGCGTCGTTGAAGTACGCCGGGACGGTGATGACCGCGTCGGTCACGTCCTCACCCAGGTACGACTCGGCGTCGCGCTTGAGCTTCATGAGCGTGCGCGCGCTGATCTCCTGCGGGGTGTACTTCTTGTCGTCGATCTCGACGGTCCAGTCGCCCTCGCCCATGTGGCGCTTGACGGAGCGGATGGTGCGGTCGACGTTGGTGACCGCCTGGTTCTTGGCGGGCTGACCGACCAGCACCTCGCCGTTACGCGCGAACGCGACCACCGACGGTGTGGTCCGCGCGCCTTCGGCGTTGGCGATGACAGCGGCTTCGCCGCCTTCGAGCACGGCCACCACCGAGTTGGTGGTACCGAGGTCGATTCCAACAGCACGAGACATGTTTGGCTTCCTCCTAGTTTGCGGGTGTGCACCCGAGTCCTTGTCCCGAGGTCTCGCGACCGCGGGGATGTCGTGGCGAAACTCTGCGGGACCGGACTTCAGTGCGTCCGACTCATGTCCTACTGAAAAAGTAGATCCGAGTCAAACCGACTTGAGTCTTCGTCGCTCAGGTTTCTCGAAGTGTGCAACGGGGGTGACCGACGGATTGTTCCCGGATCGTCGAAAAAATTGAGCGGAGTTCGCTCAATTTGGGCCGGGGCCTCAAACGCAAATGACGTTGCGCCCGGTTTCCGGGCACAACGTCATACGGATGCGTGGCTTCTTCGACCTCGCCATCGCCGGGGCCCCGGGCCCGCAACTTCCACGGTGGTCAGTACGCCACCACCCCAACACGCTGCGCCTCCGTTACCCATCGGTCCCGGTCGCGTGGGGGCTACGGTCGATACATCCCCTCGACGCGGAGGCGGCGATGAACGAGACCACACCGAACGATCCGCGATGGGTGCCGTGGCGGGTCGCGCCGACGTCGGGCTTCGAGGTCGACGACCCGACCGGGCGTGGCGAGGTCGAGATCGCGCAGATCGACGAGCGACAGTTTCTCGTGCGCAACGCCTTCCGGTTCTCCGATCCCGCGGTCGAGGAGTACCTGGTAACACAACTGGTCGAGCGAGGACAGACGGAAGCCGATGCGCGGGGCGCCGTCGACGCGGCCCGCGCGTTTGTGCCCGGCGACGACAACCCCACCGACCTCGCCTCGATCCCCCGGTTCCTGCGCTGGTTCGAGAACCCTTACGGCAGACACTCACTCGCGGCGCTCATCCACGACGAGCTCATCACGGGCACCGTCAACTCCGGCGCGCTCGGGAGTGACACCCTGTCCGACCGGTTCTTCCGCGAGATGATGCGGGCGTCCGGCGTCCCCTGGCTCAAGCGGTGGATCATGTGGTCGGCCGTGGCACTTCGCACGCGATGGGTCGCCGGCGGATGGCGACGTCTCAGTGTGGTCGGGTGGCTGGTGCTGAGCCTCGTCGGCATCTGCGCGGCGGTCGGTTCGAGCGGGGCGCTGCTGTTCGATTGGTCGTGGCCGACATCATCGCCGGCGGTCTCTCTCCTGCTCTCCCTGCTGATGATCTTCGTCGCCGCGCCGCTGTGGGGGCGCCAGTGGGCGGCGAGTCTCGTTGCGGCCGTGGCCGCCTTGTGGGTCCTGCCCGCCGCGATCGTGGCCTACTTCGCCTATGCGCTGTATCTGTTGTCGGAGAGGATCGCTCGCACCGTCGGGCTCACGTAGCGGCTCGGCCGAGCATTCTTGTCGGTGGTCGGGTCTATCTTGGATGTATCAGTTGATCCGGTCAACCAGGCCGGGTGGCAACGACTTCGGGGGGAGTCACTGTGGGGGCATGGACGGATCTGCCGGGCGAGTTCCTCGCCGGGGTCGATCCTGCTTGTCCGGCCGATGCCGACACCGCCACCCATATGCAGCGTCTGGGGTCGATCCGCGCGGGCGAGTCGTATCTGGCGTGGTGCCGCTATCAGACGATCCTGGTGTTGTGTGATCGGCTGTTGACCACGGTCGGCAACAGTTACGTCTCGGACGGTTTCGGTGACATCGTCGCCCGGGTCTCGCGCGAGGCCGGGATCACCCGCTACCGGGCGGGGATGCTGGTCGACGAGGCGCTGTGTCTTCGTGACCGGTTGCCGCGGGTGTTGGAGACGTTGCGCGACGGCATCATCGGGCCGCACCAGATCCGCGAGATCATCGGCCGCACGCACTTGGTGTCCGATGATCACCTTCTCGACCCCGGCGACCCCGCCAGCCGCCGGATCATCGAGGTGCTCGACGAATCGATCGCCGACCTGCTGCGCTCCCGGTCCGGGTCGTGGTCGACGTCAGGTTTGCGCGACATGATCGACCGCCTGGTCTTCGGCCACGACGCCGACGCCGTCCGCGAACGGCGCCGCGAAGCGCTCGACAAACGCGGGGTGTGGACCGAGAACCACGGTGACGGCACCGGTGAGATCACCGCGGTCATGGCCGCCGAAAACATCCGAGCTTCCAACGCCTCGGTACGGGAGCTCGCCGCATCCGTCTGCGACCGGGATGGCCGCACCCTCGGGGAACGGAAGTCCGACGCCATGTGCGCGTTGCTCACCCGAACAGCGTTCACGTGTGCGTGCGGTCAGTCCGACTGCACCGCAACACCGCCCGATTCTGCCGGCGCCACCGCGGGTACCGAGATCGTGATTCACGTGGTGACCGATGCCGACACCCTGGCCGGCGGGTCCGGACCCGGCTGGGTCGACGGGCACGGAGTGATCTCCGACGAGCATGTGCGTGACCTTGCCGCCCGGCCCGACGCGACGATCAGACCGGTCACCCCCATCCGCACACCACCGTCGCAGGTCGTCGCCGGCGGCCCAGCCGTCACCGACGAGGGCGGATACGACGACGAGCACCCGCGGACGGCGAACATCGCCGCACCACAGCAGGCTACAGATGACACCGGCGGCGCGGGTGACGCGTCGGCACCCCCGACTTCGGCCACACCGTCGACGGAGCCGCCGTCGTCGGAGGTCGTGGTGGTCTACCCGGCTGCCCTGCCTGGTGACCCGTATCGTCCGACAAGTGCGTGCGCGGAGTTCGTGCGGGTGCGCGACGGTTACTGCACCGAGCCGGGTTGCACGCGTTCGGCATTCACCGCCGATGTCGATCACGTCGCCGAGTACGACCACGCCCGACCCGCCCGCGGGGGTGCGACCTCGAGTGAGAACCTCAACGCCAAATGCCGTCCCGGTCATCTCCACAAGACGCACAGCGACTGGACCGATGTGCAGTACCGCGACGACGAGGGCCGCCTGGTCACCGAATACGTCACGCCCGAGGGCTTTGTGATCCCCGGCGAGGCCGAAACCCTCGAAGACCTCTTCCCCAACCTGCGGCGAATCCGATTCGAACAAGCCGCGAAAGCCCCACCGACACCGCGGATCATCGTGCCCGAACGGCAAGGCAGACAACAACAAGGCCGACAACCGCGCACGATCACCGAACGCACCGCCGCCAAACACGCGAAGCGGCGAGAAGAACGTGCCCGCAACAAGGCACAACGCGAAGCGGATCGACTTGCCCGAGCCGAGGCAGCTAGCCATCAACCCGACACGCCCGACGACCCGCCACCCTTCTGACAGACGCCAACACCCCGGCGGAACGTGATCGTCCACGTACCACCGGGGTGTTGGGCTGGGCCTGGGCTACAGCGCGCGGGATCAGGCCGCGGTCACCTGCGCGTCGACGGCGACTTCCAGCGCCTGCGCGACGATCTCGGCGACATCGGTCATCGGCCGCACGTCGAGGGCGTCGAGCACCTCGGCCGGCACGTCGTCGAGGTCGGGCTCGTTGCGCTGCGGGATGAAGATGGTCTTCAGCCCGTTGCGTTGTGCGGCAAGCAGTTTCTGCTTGACCCCACCGATCGGCAGGACCCGCCCGTTGAGCGTGACCTCGCCGGTCATCCCGACATCGCTGCGCACCTGACGTCCCGTCGCCATCGACACCAGCGCGGTGACCATGGTGACGCCGGCGCTCGGACCGTCCTTCGGCACGGCCCCGGCCGGAACATGCACGTGGATGGTCTTGTCGAGCGCTTTCGGGTCGACGCCGAGCTGCTCGGCGTGCGCCCGCACGTACGACAGTGCGATCTGCGCCGACTCCTTCATCACGTCGCCGAGCTGGCCGGTCAACTTCAGACCCGGCTCACCCTCGGTGGCGTTCACCTCGATGAACAGGACGTCGCCGCCCATGCCCGTGACCGCGAGACCGGTTGCGACACCGGGGACCGCCGTCCGCTCCGCCGATTCCGGCGTGAAGCGCGGACGCCCCAGGTAGTCGCGCAGATCGGGCTCGTCGATGGTGACGGGCGCCGTCGCGGTTCCCCCTTCGCCCGATTCGACCGCGAGGTTGGTCGCGGCCTTGCGCAGCGCCTTCGCCAGCAGCCGTTCGAACTGCCGCACACCGGGTTCGCGGGTGTAGTTGGCCGCGATCTCCCGCAGCGCCGCATCGGTGACGGTCACCTCGTCGGGTGTCAGCGCCGCCCGCTCGGCCTGCCGGGGCAGCAGGTAGTCGCGGGCGATGGCGACCTTGTCATCCTCGGTGTACCCGTCGAGGGTCACGAGCTCCATACGGTCGAGCAGGGCCGACGGGATGTTCTCGATGACGTTGGCGGTCGCGAGGAACAGCACATCGGACAGGTCGAGATCGAGATCGAGGTAGTGATCGCGGAAGGTGTGGTTCTGCGCGGGGTCGAGGACCTCGAGCAGCGCGGCGGCCGGGTCGCCCCGGTAGTCCGAGCCCACCTTGTCGATCTCGTCCAGCAGCACAACGGGATTCATCGATCCCGCCTCACCGATGGCCCGCACGATCCGGCCGGGCAGCGCACCGACGTAGGTACGCCGGTGGCCGCGGATCTCCGACTCGTCGCGCACACCACCGAGGGCGACGCGCACGAACTTGCGGCCCAACGCCCGGGCGACGCTCTCACCGAGCGATGTCTTGCCGACCCCGGGAGGACCGGCGAGCACCATCACGGCGCCCGACCCGCGTCCGCCGACGACCTGCAGGCCGCGTTCGGCGCGACGGGCACGCACCGCGAGGTACTCGACGATGCGGTCCTTCACGTCGTCGAGGCCGTGGTGGTCGGCGTCGAGGATCTCGCGCGCGCCCTTGACGTCGGTCGAGTCCTCGGTCCGGGTGTTCCACGGCAGGTCGAGGACGGTGTCGAGCCAGGTGCGGATCCATCCGGTCTCCGGCGACTGGTCGCTGGCGCGCTCGAGCTTGCCCACCTCGCGGAGCGCGGCCTCGCGCACCTTCTCGGGCAGGTCGGCTTCCTCGACGCGGCCGCGGTAGTCGTCGGCGCCCTCGGGTTCGTCCTCGCCGAGCTCCTTGCGGATAGCGGCGAGCTGCTGGCGAAGCAGGAATTCCTTCTGCTGCTTGTCCATGCCCGCGCGGACGTCCTCGGCGATCTTCTCGGTCACCTCGGACTCGGCCAGATGATCGCCGGTCCACTCGATGAGCAGCCGCAACCGCGCCGCGGTCACCGGCGTCTCGAGCAGCTCACGCTTCTGTTCGTCGGACAGCCACGACGCATAGCCCGAGGTGTCGGCGAGATCCGCCGGATCGGACATCTTGTTGACGGCGTCGATGAGCTGCCATGCCTCGCGGCGCTGGAGCATCGCCAGCACGAGCTTCTTGTACTCACCGGCGAGTTCACGGTCTTCGTCGGTGGCGTCAACCTCGTCGACCTCGGTCACCTCGACCCACAGCGCCGCACCGTGACCGGGTGTCCCGGTTCCGATCTGCGCGCGCTGCTCACCCTTGACGACGGCTGCCATGCCGCCGCCCGGGATGCGGCCGACCTGCACGATCGACGCGATGACACCGTAGGTGGGATACCGGTCGTCCAGACGTGGGGCGACCAGCAGTTTCCCGGTCTCGCTCGCCCGGGCGGCGTCGACCGTGGCCTGTGCGGCATCGTCGAGCGGGATGGGCACGACCATGCCGGGCAGGACGACGACGTCGGGAACGAAGAGAACCGGCAGTGAATATGTCTGCGACATGAAACCTCCAGAGTTAAGTCTGACCGACTCAACCCAGGTGGCAGGAATCTTGTTCCCGGGCGATTTATGCCAGGAGCGAACGGGGTGCGGCCGCCCAGGTGAAGCCGTCCGGATCGGTCAGCTCGCCGGCGTCGCCGCCGATCACGAGCCGATGGGAACCCGAACCGTCCGGGTGGACACCCGCATCCTTGGCCGCGGCCTTGCGCCCGTAGAGCGCGAGCTTGATCGAGTCGGGCGCGCTCTCGAACTCGACGTACTTCCGGCCGAAGCTCTTGGCCACGGCGAATCCGCGGCTCACATAGAACCCCTTGGTCGCCGCGACGTCGTCGACGCCGAGCAGCAGGACCAGATCGTCGACCTCTCGCTCCGGCGCGCCGGTCGGCTTCTTCGACGAACTGGCGACCTTCCAGATCGCGCCGTCGGGCGCCTGGACGACGCCGCCGTACCCCCAGAAGGACTTCTTGGCGGGTTTGAGCACCGTGGCGCCGGCCTCGATCGCCGGCAGCAGGAAGGAGTCGGCAACCGTCGGATCGGCGACCACGAGAGAGACCACAAAACCGCGGAAACCCGAGGTCGGCGAGTCTCCCGCGCGGAACCGCAGTCGATCGCCGAGTCCGAAGGCCTTGTCGTAGAACGCTTGTGCTGTCGCGATGTCAGTGACGTCGAGTGTGAGTGCGTTGATGTTTGTCATGCTTCGACGCTAAGACGCCGACCCGGCCGGACGCTTCTCGATTCCTGACCGGTCGCGAACCTCAGGTGAGGTCGACCGCGGCGCGGGTGGCGAGGACGACGATTTGGGCGATCACCAGAACCGCGACGGCGACGAAGAACGCCGCGGTGGTCACGACGACACCGGCCGCCCCGCGCAGCGCACTCGGCACCGCATGCAGCCAGGACACGGAGAGTCGGTGTGCGGGTGCGACATCGGGGGTCATGGGCGGTCCTCTGCATACAACGAGCGACCACACCGTTGTGGTCGCAATCACAACACTCAATCACAAGTAAGTACTTCTGTGCCACAAATCGACATCAAGACTCATCCCGACCCGAACCCTCCGGCGCTGACCGTCCGAAACCCCGCCCGCCACGAAGTGCGGTAGAACCGAACCGACACCCACCCGAGGAGCCCACATGTCGATCGTCACGCCGACCACCACTCGTCAGCCGCTGGGCCGGGCCATCGCCCGGATCGCCCTGGGAGCGGTGCTGGTGATTGCCGGCGTCGGCCACCTCACCGCCCAGCGCGAGGAGTTCCAGGCACAGGTCCCCGACTGGGTGCCGTTCAGCAAGGACTTCGTGGTGCTGGCCTCCGGCGGCGTCGAGATCGCCCTGGGCGCCGCGTTGATCGCGCTGCCCCGCCACCGCAAGGTGGTGTCGTGGATCGTGGCCGCGTTCTTCGTGGTCATCTTCCCCGGCAACATCAACCAGTATGTCGAGCACATCGACGCCTTCGGCCTCGACACCGACGAGAAGCGCCTGACGCGACTGTTCTTCCAGCCCGTCCTGGTGCTCTGGGCCATCGCGGCCGGCACGGGCGAACGCCGGGCCTAACCTGCCCGGGTAGCCGCATCCTGGCAGGCGGTGTCCACACCCGCCCGGACCTGCGGTCGCACGTCGGTGCTCGAGCGGATCGTGCACGCCGCCACCAGCCCGCCGACCGCGCAGCATGCCGCGCAGATGTACATGGCCGCCCGGAAGCCGTCGCCGAGCGGATCGCCGGGGCCCGCATCGATCCCCGCCACGGCGGGCAGCACCGCCACCGCGAGCAACCCCGCGAGCCGCGCCACCGCGTTGTTCACGCCCGACGCGGTGCCGGCGAGCGCGTCGTCGACGGCGGCGAGCGCCGCTGAGGTGAGCGGCGCGACCGTCACCGTCATGCCGAGGCCGAACAGCAGCACCCCGGGCAGCACGGAGTCGACGTAGCCCGAGCCCGGCTCGACCCGGGACATCAGCGCGAAACCACCGGCGGCGATGAGCGGGCCGACCGTCATCGGCAGCCGTGGCCCGGTGCGCTGCGCCAGCTTGCCGACCAAGGGCGACCCGAACAGCATGATGAACGTGGTCGGGAACATCGCCGCGCCGGCCTCGAACGCCGAGTAACCGAGGCTCTGCTGCAACTGCAGGGCCAGCAGGAACAGCGCACCGCCCAGCGCCGCATAGACCAGCAGCGTCGTCAGATTGGCGCCGGTGAACTGCGACGGCCGGAACAGCCCCAGCGGTAGCAGCGGCGCCGGCACCCGCGACTCGATCACCACGAAACCCGCGAGCGACACCACACCGACGATCCCGGCGGTGACCGTCTCGCCGCTCCACCCAGTCGACGGCCCCTCGATGAGTGCGTAGATCACGCCCGCGAGCCCGACGGTCATCGCCAGCGCACCCGCCACGTCCAGCCGGGCGTTCGACGGCGTGCCTCGCGATTCAGGTACGTGCCGAATCGCGATCCACAAAGCGCCCAGCGCGAGCGGCACACTGAGCAGGAATGTCCACCGCCACGACGCCGCGTCGACGAGCCAGCCACCGAGGAACGGGCCCAGAGCCGTGGTCGCGCCGGACATCCCGGCCCACAGACCGACCGCCGCACCGCGGTCCGACGGACGGATCTCGGCGTTGATCAACGCCAGGCTGCCCGGCACGACCGCGGCGGCGGCGATCCCCTGCACGATCCGTGCGGCGACGAGGAGTTCGACGGTCGGCGCCAGCCCGCACGCGACCGTGGCCACCGCGAACACGGCGAGACCTCCGGCGAAGACGAGCCGACGCCCATACCGGTCGCCGGCGACACCACCGATCAACAACAACGCGCTCAGCGTGAGCAGATACCCGTCGAGTACCCACTGCTGACCGCGTAGACCGGTATCGAGGTCGCGCGCGATGGCCGGCAGTGCGACGTTGACGACGGTGCCGTCGATGAAGGCGACACCCGAACCGAGGACCGCGGCGACGATCAGCCACCGCCCCGCCGCCGACGCGGCCGGCACTCCACGGGCGTCGGTGTCGGCCGCGCTGTTCTCGCTCATCGGTTCTCGGCGGCGATGAGCTCGGCGGCGAGGACGTCGGCGAGCCCGTCGAACTGGTGACCGCCCACCGGATGACGATGCAGCGGCGCCGACGGAAGGAACGCCGCGTTCAGGTCCAGGTGCTCGACGGGCACCACGTCGTCGTCGACGCAGTGGTGGACCGAAGGGAGCAGAGTGCCGGTGCCGGGGAACACGTACTGCGGAACATCCCAGCCGTCCGGTCCCCAGTTCGGCATCGCAAGCAGCACAGCACTTCTCGAGACGACATCGGCGTCGGCGAAGACATGCATCAGCACCGTCGCCCCGAACGAGTGCGCGACGACGTGATCGTCGGCGTCCAGCCCCACGAGACGCTCGCGGATCGGCCGGGCCCACGCCTCGATCGACATGTCATCGTCGGAGAACCGAGGCATGTCCAGCGTCGCGTCGAGTGCCGCGGCCAGCGCCTCGGCGAGCGGGCCGTCGTCGGCGTATCCGCCCGCGCCGTGGATGAAGAACAGCCGACGCTGCGTCATGGGGTCTCCTCGAAATCGCGTTCCGTTCTCGAAGGCTGACTGCGACGTATGACGGATCTCATCGCCCCGCACCCTCCTCTCCTGCCGAAGATGCACCGGAGCCGATCAGCAGCAGACCGACCATCGCCCTGGCGTCGGCGTCGGTGTACCCGGGTCCGATGATGCACAGGTTGCCGATCGCCCGTAGGAAGGTCAGCGCGCAGATGTCCCGGCTGACCTCTCCCGTGGCCTGCGCCGGTTCGAGTAGCGAGGCGAACGCCGGCACGAGGGTGTCGAAGATGAGCGCGTGCAGATCGACGAGGCTCGGGTCGTCCGAGCTGAGCGCGTCACTCAAGCCGTGTTTGGTGACGAGGAAGTCGGTGAACGCCGACGTCCACCGGCACAGCGCGGCACGCGGCGGGACCTGTTCGGCCAGAAGCTGTTCCGCCAGTGCCGCACATTCGTCGACCTGGTGCCGGTACACCGCGGTGACCAGTTCCGCCCGGCTCGGGAAATGCCGGTACACCGTGCCGACGCCGACACCGGCACGCGTGGCGATGTCCCGCACCGGGGCCTGCACGCCCGCATCGACGAAGGCCGCGGCCGCCGCCTCGAGAAGTGCCGTACGGCTCCGTTCGGCCTGCATCTGACGTGCTGTTTTTCCTGCGGACACCCTCCACCTCTTGCTCGCGGAACACTGTTCCGCTAGTTTGGCGGAACATCGTTCCGTCCAGGTTATCGCGCACCGGCCCCGTCCCGAAGGGAACTCCCATGTCCACGAAAGTGCTCGCTCGTCAGATCGTCTCCGTCAAGCCCATCGTCGTCCCCACCTCGGACCGTCCGTTCCCGTTGACGGCGAGGGTCACCGCACCGGCCACCGGGGATCGGCTCCCGGTCCTCGTGTTCTCCCACGGCAACGCCTGGTCGATGGACGGTTACGCACCACTCGTCGATCGTTGGGCCGCATCAGGTTTCGCCGTCATACAGCCGACGCATCTCGATTCCCGGCGCCACGGGATCGGATTCGACGACCCGCGATTCTCGTCCATCTGGCGCACGCGGGTGCAGGACGCGCACGCGGTGATTGACCATCTCGACGAGATCCTGATCGCGGCCGGCGGGGACCTGCGCCCGCGCGTCGACATCGACCTGCTCGCCGCGGCCGGCCACTCATGGGGCGGTCAGACCGTCGGCACCCTCCTCGGCGCGCGTGTGATCGGGCCGGACGGGGTCGTCGGCCCGGATCTCGCACACCCCGCCGTGCGAGCGGGCGCACTGATGGCGACGGCCGGGACCGGCGACAGCCTGAGCGAGTACGCGCGCGAACACCTGCCGTTCATGCGGCCGGACTTCTCGACGATGTCCACCCCGGCGCTCGTCGTCGCCGGCGGCAAGGACGACTCGGCACTGTCGACACGTGGCCCGGAGTGGCTGACCGATGCCTTCCACCTCTCGCCCGGCGCGACGGACCTGATGTGGATTCCGGACGGCGAACACACTCTCGGCGGTATCGCCGGTGAGGCGGTCCGGGAGACCACCGATGAGAACCCGGCCCGGGTCGCGCTGGTGGCCGACGCCGTCGCGGCCTATCTACTCGACGCGCTCGGCGTCAGCTCGGCCGCGTGGGAAGCTCTGCGGCACGCGGACTCCGCGGAGTTCACGGTGCAACGGAGGTGACAACGTCCGGGTCTACCCAGACGGACACTAGGCCGAGTAATCCGCCTCCAGCAGCGATTTCAGATGTGCGAGATCCTTTTCCACCATCTGGGTGTCCCGGTCGAACTCGTCGTCGGACATGGCCAGCTGCCGGATCGTGAAGACGACTTCGGCACCTTCTGGATGCGCCAGCACCCGAAGCGGATTGAGCACGGTGTCCCCGGTGGGAAGCACCACCTCGTGGTCGACGACGCCGAGGGTGTTCCGCGGGACGAACCGGACGGTCACGGTGCCCATCGGCGACTCCACGAGCAACTCGTCACCCCTCCGGACCACCGCCGACTTCGCGAGCCCCGCGGCCCAGCGCGGCAGATTGTCGGGCTCGGCCGCGAAATCGTAGACCCTCGCGGGTTCGGCGTTGATGACCACACTGACGTGCCGGCTGCGCATGTGGCCAACGTAGTCATGACAGCATGCTGCCGCCTACCGATCCCGACGTCGACCTGCCCGGTCAGGAGAGCGACTCCGCGGCCCCGTCGGTGGGCTCGGCCAGTTCCCTCTCGATGAGCTGTTCGGCGACCTTGGCCAGCGGCGTGTTGGTGTCCTGGGACAAACGTCGGAGCAGAGCGAAGGCGGCGACCGCATCGATGCGGAAGCGGTACATGATCATGCCCTTGGCCTGACCGATGATGTCCCGGCTGGCCAACGCACTGCGGAAGTGTTGTTGCTGCCGCGCGGCACGCAATGCCAGGGCGGCGTGGGTCGCGAACAACAGGCCGACTTCCAGGGACTCGTCGCCGAAGGCGTCGGGCGTATCGGCGAACACGTTGAGCGCGCCGATGGTCCCCTTGTCGGTGAACAGTTTGAACGACAGGCTGGACCGCAGCGGGCTCTCGTCGAGCATGCGAGCGGAGAAGGCGGGAAATCGCTCGTCGCGGGCGATGTCGTTCACGAGCACGGTGTGGTGGTCCCAGGCCGCCTGCAGGCACGGGCCCTCGCCCGTTTCCTTTTGAATCCGGTCCGCCAGATTCATCAGCGGGTCGGTGGGCGCGAGCGTGTCGAAATTGTTCTTCTGATCGACCACGAGAACGCCGGCGTACTGCGCACCGGGGACGTACTCGACGGCGCCGGCGGTGACCGAGGGCAGCACCTCGGCCGACGTGTCCTCAGTGGACTCGGGAACGGCATGCATCTGCCGCGCCAGCTCGGCGATCTTGAAATGGACGTCTGTTGCCACCGGCACTCAACCTCGATTCGATGCGCCGGCTCAGCCCGGCGAACCCCGTAATTCTACAAATCGCGCATGCGCTCAACCCGGTTGTTCGTGCCGAACCGACTCTCGGATGGCCCTGGATCGGCTCAATCTTTGGGACGATCAGGCCCTTATCCCCGCGCGAGGTGATCTCTACCATTGGCCTGGTGATCAAACGGTTCAGTGTCTCCGTCCTTTGTGTCATCGCGGCGATCACGGGGGCGGTGGCCGTCGGCACGCCCACGGCGCAGGCCGCACCGTCGTGCTCCGACGTCGAGGTCGTGTTCGCGCGCGGAACCGTGGAGACCTCTCCGCCGCTGGGCCTCACCGGGATTTCCTTCGTCGAGGCCGTTCGCTCGCAGCTGCCGGGCAGGTCCGTCAGCGCCTACGGCGTCAAGTACCCGGCCAGCGACCAGTTCAACAACCGGCTGAAGTTCGCGCGCACGGTGGCCGACGGCGTCCGCACCACCCAGAACCGCATCAAGTACCTGGCCGCGAAGTGCCCGGACACCAAGGTCGTCCTCGGCGGCTACTCCCAGGGCGCCGTCGTCGCCGGCTACGCCGTCCATGCCGGGCTGGACCTGCCCGCCCGGTACGCCGCGTACGACCGGTTCGTGCCGCCGCCGCTGCCGGCGAACATGGCGCGCAACGTCGCCGCGATCGTGCTCTACGGCGCGCCGTCGGATCGCTTCATCGACGACATCGGCGCTCCCCCGGTCAAGGTGGCAGCGCCGTACCGCGGCCGCACCGTTCGCTACTGCATCCCCGGCGACACCATCTGCGACGGCGCGCCGGTCGGCGGCCCGAATGCCCTGCACGTGCTCTACTCGGTCAACGGTATGACGCTCGAGGGCGCCCGGTACGCGGCCCGGCGGGTCTGAGCTCGGTTCAGAAGTCCGGCGCAGGCACGACTTTCGCGAAGGTCCTGCTGGCGTCGGACTTCTCCGCTTCGTAGACGAGAGCCAGTTCGGCGCGCTCGAAGTTCTGGAACCACTCGTCCCAGGTGATGTGCTCGAGGCCGCCGTCGATCGCACCGTCGAAGTCGATGCGGAGCATTCCTGTTCCGCCGACGCTCCGGATGTCGCGAACCCGGGCGGGCACACCCCGGTGAGTGGTCGCCCACTCCCGGATCTCGTCGTGATCGCGCGTCGTCCTGCAGTGAGACCCCATCAGTCGTCTCCTATCGTGCCGCACCGAAACCCACCATTGGGCATCGCGGTCCGTGGACCGCCCTGTCCTTGTCTCGGCGTCCGGGCGTCCGACGTCAACCGCTGATCGGTGCGCTGTTCATACCCAGGACAGGCTCTCGTCAACCCTGCGTGACCCGGGATGTCAGGGCGCGGCTCGGAGCGAGACGGTGAGATCGAAATGGTCGAAGGCGCGTGGCATCTCGACGTCGCCGCCGCGCACACGTGGCGCGAGCACGTTGTCGTCGGTAGCGTCGGCCTCTCGACGGCCGCCCGCGTCCGCCAGGCCGCCTCGTGGAATAGCCCGCGGGACAGCGAGCGAAACCGGCACCGGTCATGCGCAATCCATTGGTCGGCGATGCCCCCGAGCGGGGAGTTCGGCCCGCCGGGGCGGTTCCTCAGCCCGCGAGCAGCGCGACGATGGCCTTCGCCAGGCCACGTCGGGCCAGCTGCTGGTCCTGGAAGGTGCCGAGTTGCTTCTCCGACACCAGGCCTCGCATGGCCCCGGGCAGGAACGCCGCGACCTCTCGCACCCGCTCCGGATCGACGTCGAGGTCGGCGAATGCACTCTGGCACGAATCGATCCACGACGGCCCCCACGACGCGAACTCGGCGGCGGTCTTGGGAAACATCCGACGCAACTCGTCCGGATCGCGCGGCAGGGCCGCCCGCAGGGTCTCGATCGCGCGGGATTCGGGCGCGGTCAGTCCGTCGTACATGAGGTCGACGATGGCCGCAACCCGCTCTGCCAGCGGCGCATCGGGTTTCACACTCATCGGGAGGTCGCCGCGATGTTCCGCGGTCCGATGTAGCACCGCCGCCCACAGGCCGTCGATGTCGTCGAACTGGTATTTGACCGCGCCCCACGTCGCGCCGATGTCCTTGGCGATCCGGTTGCCCGACACGGAGGCGGGGTCGCCGGTGGCCAACGAGGCGAGCGCGGCGTCGAGCATCGCCTCGCGCGTCGCCTGGCCGCGCCTGTTCACCCTCCGGGTGACGCTGCCCGTAGCACCGTGGGGGGATCCGTCGTCCGCGGCGCGGACGTCGGAGTCGCGGGATTCGCCGGGAACCATGGCTGCCGATCGTAGCCGCTGCCAACCGCGGTCATGGCGTCGCGGCAATGCGCTGACCGGCGCGATGTTTGGCGATCGTTCGCTCGGCTACCCGTCCGTCGGGCCGACCGCGACGAAGTGCGGACGACCATCGTCCGACCAGGCAGCCGGCCCGTTCGGACACAACCCGACATCTGGCACAGAACGTTGCCCAAAGCGGGAGATACAGACAATAAGAGTTTGTATCATTGTGCAGCCGATATGACACAAGTCACCGGCAGTCCGGAGGGGACGACATGAATGCAGCAACCGGCATCGGAGCCGCCCGTCACGCACTGTCCGGGCTGCTGCCGGCCGAGGCGCGTCGGCGACTCCGCAACCGCGTCTATGTGGACACGCTGTTCAACAGCCGCGAACCCGAACGGACCTCATGGGCGGTGACCGACGACGGCGCGCGGCTGCGCGTCGTCCACCACGGACCCGCGGACGCTCCCGTACTCGTTCTCGTGCATGGTTGGTCGTGTTGTGTCGAGTACTGGAATCCCCAGATCAATGCGTTGTCCGAGCGCTACCACGTCATCGCCTACGACCAGCGCGGCCACGGCGAGAGCACCTGGGGCCGTCGCGCGTTCGACACCGACGTCTTGGCGGATGACCTGTACACCGTTGTCTCTCAGACACTCCCGGAAGCGTCCACAGCCGTGTTCGTCGGGCACAGCATGGGCGGCATCACCCTGCAGGCCTGGGCCCACCGGCATCGTGATCAGGCCGAGTCGCGAGCCACCGCAATGATTCTCGCCAACACCACCTGGGGCGGGGTCGCCACCGAGAGCCGGGTGCTGCCACTCGTCAACGGCCCGATCAAGGCGCCGCTGTGGCTGCTCCAGATGGCGCTGTCCATACCGGTTCCTTTCCCGGGAGATCGGTTCACACGGAGCGTCATCCGGCATCGCATCCTGAACGGCCGATCGGCGACCGTCGATCACGCCGCCTTCGTTCTCGCGATGACCCGCTCGTGCTCGCCCAGCTCCCGCGCGAAGTCCGCCGTGGCCCTTCTCCAGTTGGCGATGGGACCCGCCGGCGCCGACGCCATCACCGTGCCGACCACGGTCATCGGCGGTCGGCACGACCTCCTTCTCCCGCACGCGATGACCCAGCGCATCGCGCATGCCCTGTCGATTCGCGGCTACCTCGATCGCCTGGTCGTCCTCGACACCGGCCACGCGTCGAACATCGAGGCCGCCGAGGACTTCACCGCCGAGATCCATCGGGTCATGCATTCCGCGTCACCGCGTCCGGAGCTCGCCGAAACCGCCAGCTGACCAGGCACGGACTTTTTCATAGAACCCTCTTGCATTCTCGCTACGCGCGACCTACGGTTGCCGCATGGCGAGAACGCCGCTGTCGATGACACCCACCGGTTGGTTCCAGGTCGCCTGGTGCTCGGAGATCCCGGTCGGGGCGGTCCACACGATGAAGTACTTCGGGCGCGAGATGGTCGCCTGGCGGTCGCGGTCGGGCCGGGTCTCGGTGTTCGACGCCTATTGCGAACATCTCGGCGCCCATCTCGGCCACGGCGGCCATGTCGAGGGCGAGAACCTGGTGTGTCCGTTCCACGGCTGGGAGTGGAATCGCGAGGGGCGCAACGTCTGCATCCCGTACGAGAAACATCCCAATCGTGGGCGACGAATCCGCAGCTATCCGGTCGTCGAGCGCAACGAGGCCGTCTGGATCTGGCACGACCTCGAGGGTCGTCCACCGCATTTCGACGTTCCCGACATCTTCGGCGACTTCGACGACGATCGCACCGCCGCCGACTACTACCCGCCGGTGCCCGCGGCCACCCTCTTCCGGCCGGGACTCGAGATCCACCCGCAGTACATCATGGAGAACGGCGTCGACTTCGCCCACTTCAAGTTCGTCCACAAGACACCGTTCATGCCCGAATTCACCCGGCACGACTTCGACGGTCCGGTGTCGCATGTCGACTTCACCATCGCCTTCGAGGAGGGCGCAACACTCGAGAACGCCACCAGCGGAGTCGAATCCATCAACGCCGGGCTGGGTTGTTCGGTCACCAAGAGCTGGGGCATGGTCGACAACCGCACGATGCCGGCGGTCACCCCGGTCGACGAACACACCTCCGACGTCCGGTTCACCGTGTGGATCGGCCGCAAGCCGGGCGAGGAAACCGGCGAGATCACCCGCTACGGGACCGTGATGGCCGACCTCGTCATCGAGCAATTCGCCGCCGACATCGACATCTGGGCACACCAGCGCTACTCCGATCCACCCGCACTGTCCCGCAGAGAGTTCGAGGGCTTCACCGCACTTCGCAAGTGGGCGCGGCAGTTCTACCCCGACGGCGGACCCGACGATACCGATCCGTCGTCGTCGAGTGGAGCGGTGCTGCCACAAGGCGATGACTTCGTCCGCATCCGCCGTTCCGAGCTCGAGGCGCTACGCGCCGCCACGCAGTCCTGACATACGTTCAGCCCGAGAGGATCTGTCATGACCACCACCGAACGAATCCGGGTCTTCCAGGTCGCCACCGGCAATCTGGGCACCGAGATGATCGGGCGCATCCAGTCGCATCCCGACCTCGAACTGGTTGGGCTGCATTGTTATACGCCAGACAAGATCGGCCGCGACGCCGGTGAGATCGTCGGCCTCGATCCGATCGGGGTGACGGCCACCGGCACGGTCGAGGAGATCATCGCCGCCCGTCCGGATGTCCTCACCTTCCACGGCGTCTTCCCCGACGAGGACCTCTACGTCCAGGTTCTCGAGGCCGGGATCAACGTCGTGACCACGGCGGACTGGATCACCGGATTCCATCGCGACACCAATCACCCGCACCATTCGGGACGCAAGGTCAGCGAGGTGATCGCCGAGGCCTGCGAGCGCGGCGGCGCAACCTTCTACGGCACCGGTATGAACCCCGGTCTCGCGCAGATCCTCGGCATCGTGCACACCGCCGATGTGGCCGACATCGAGAACGTGACGGTCATCGAGTCCGTCGACGTCTCCTGCCACCACTCCGTGGACACCTGGAAGGCGGTGGGTTACGGCCTGCCCGTGGACGATCCGAGCATCCCCGACTCGCTGTACAAGTACACCGCGGTGTTCGCTGACTCCGTCTATCTGATGGCCGACGCCTTCGACCTCGAGCTCGACGAGGTGGCGTTCTCCTACGAACTGGGCGCCTGCACCAAGGACGTCGACCTCGGCTGGTATCAGCTCCCGGAGGGTTCGTTGGGCGGCAGCTACATCAAGTACCAGGGCATGGTCGACGGCGTCGCGCGCGTCGAATCCCACCTCGAATGGCAGATGACACCGCACACCGATCCGTCGTGGAACATCCAGGCCTGCTACATCACCCAGGTCACCGGCGACCCGAACATCTACTCCAAGCACATGATCTTCCCGCGCAAGGGTTTCGACCTCAGCAAGCCGGAGAACTTCGCATCCATCGGCATGACCGTCACCGGACTCCCGGCCCTCAACTCGATCACGTCGGTCGTCGCGGCCGCGCCGGGCATCGTGACGAGCGCCGACCTCCCGCTGCGGTCGTTCGCCGGGCGGTTCGCGATCTGACGAGAGGTGTTGCGACCCTTCGTGGCTCGTCGCTAGCGCTCCTCGCACCTCAGGGAGCGTAAGGGGGTCGGTTCGCGCGCGTCAAACGAGGTCGATCGTCACCCCGGTGAGTTCGGCACCGATGTCCCACAACCGCGCCGCGACGTCGCGGTCCTTCGCCTTCGCCGACGGCTCAACCAGCACCGGAGGGCCGGCGAGCCCGAAACCGCGCACCGGACCGTAGTATTCGCCGCCCTGCGCCTTCGGGTCGGTGCCGGCGCGGAGGACCGACAACGCCCCGTCGGGCGGGTCCATGATGAATCGGTCGGTGAGCCATCGCAGCGAGGACGCGTGATAGGCCCACTGCAGGAACCGGCTCTGCTCGCGCATCACGCCGGTGCGGGTTCCGCCCGGGTGCGCGGCGAGCGAGATCGCCGGCGTCTCCGCGCTTCTCATCCGACGATCGAGTTCGAGGGCGAACAGCATCTGGGCGAGCTTCGCCCGCGAGTAGGCACCGGCGCTGGTGAACGCACGGTCCATCGGGAGGTCCGTGAAGTCGATGTTCCCGGCTCGGTGCGCGTGACTGCCGACGGTGACCACCCGCCCGGCGTCGGCTGCCAGGATCAGATCCATCAGCCGGCCGGTGAGTGCATAATGACCGAGATAGTTGGTCCCGAAGTCCATCTCGAACCCGTCCGGGGTGAGTTCGTGCCGCGCCCGCATGACGCCGGCATTGTTCACCAGCAGATCGACGGTCGCGTGCCGGCGTCGGATCTCCTCGGCCGCGGATCGCACGGAATTCAGACTCGCCAGATCGAGATCGACGATCTCCACCTCGGCGCCCGGGACCTTCGCGACGATGTCGTCGCGGGCCTCCGCAGACGTTCGAGGATTGCGGCACGCCAGCACGACGCGAGCGCCCAGAGTCGCCAGCCCGAGCGCGATCTCGCGCCCGATCCCCGAGTTCGCCCCGGTCACCACCGCGACCCGTCCGGTTTGCGGAGGCGCGTCGGCCAACGTCCACCCCGACGTCACATCTGCCCCCTCCGGCACCGGCTCGAACGACGATGTTGTTCGTATCACATGGCGCCGGAGGGAGCGAGAGTCAGGCGCTCACGGCCTCCGGGGTGGCGCTGCTGAATTGTCCGGCGGGCGCGAAGCGGGCGAGGACCTCGTCGTGCGGCTCTCCGGCCACCGCGGCGATGAAGCCCTCCACGTCCTCGCGGGTCCGCAGACCGAGCAGTGGATTCGGTTCGGAGAGGAGACCGAACAGGGCCGACGCGATGGCGGGACTGACGGCGGCAGCCGGAAACGACAACTCCAGGTGGGTCGCGTAGTCGGGGTCGCCCAGGTAGAGGCGGGTGACCTCGACGGCAGCCTGTCCGCGTCGCTCCCAATGCTTCTCGAATTCCGCCGACAGCCATTCGGCGGTGAACTCGCCCTCGTGGCCGCGAGCGGCCTTCACCAGTTCGGCGACCTGGATCAGCGAGTTCTGCGCACCCTGCCCCGCCACCGGGTCGACGGCGATCGCGGTGTCACCGATCGCCGCGACCGGATGTCCACCCGCGGTGGTGGCGACGGCCTGCCGCACGGTCGGGGTGACCGCACCCTTGAGCCACGACACCGGATCGGACTCGATGACCTGCAACCGGTCGATGACCGGCGCATCCTCCGGGAAGTATTCGGCGAAGATGCCGGAGACGGTCTGACGGGCCGAGACCGCGTCGTGGACGTCATCGATCCGGGCGGCCCACGCCCCGTCGGGCTTGGCGAAGACGATGAACGACCACGTCGGGCCGGCGTCCTTGTGCAGGAACGGTCCGACGAAGATCTCACCGTTCTGCGCATCCAGGTTGAACAGCGAGTGGTCGCCGCCCGCGCTGCTGCGGTAGGCGAAGGACTCGGGGCCGTGGTCGACACCGGTCAGGGTGACCTGCAGCAGACGACGCTGCGGTTCCCGGTAATGCGTGCGCGACTCGTCGACCGGGAACAGCGTCGACAGTCCGCCCTTGCCGGTGGCGACGAGGGTGATGTCGGCGTCGGCGGCGATCGCGTCGAGACGGTCGAGGTCGACCTGTCCGACCTCGAATCGGCCGCCGCGGTCCAAGAACCGGGCGAGCCGGTCGTCGGCGCGGAGGCGGAGGTCGACGGCCTGGGCGACGTAGCCGTAGTCCGGGTTGAACTCGAGGACCGCGGCGCGCTCGTCACCGCTGCCGGAGTACAGCCGGGCGCTGATGCCGGTGGTGTTGCTGACCTCGTACAGGTCCTCGATGATCTCGGCATCCCACTCGCGGGACTTGCCGAACAGGACACCGACACCGGTCGGCGGCACCTTGTCGCGCAACGACTCGCGGTCCCGGTCGCTGTAGAGCGTGACGTCGAACCCGGCGTCGAGGAAGCCGAGGGCGGCGCTGGTCCCGGCCAGCCCGGCCCCGATGATCGCGACCGATCGTCGTGCTGTCATGAATGGATCTCCCCTGGTTGTCGGCGTGGAATGACTGCTCGACAGCGTGCCGGGGCGATCGGTGTGGCTGAAGGGTTAGACGCACCGAGAACGAATCGGCGCGTCGGTGCCGCTCGGGTGGGGAACGCGCTAGGCGTCGTCGCGAACCCGGCGGTACCGCTCGTAGATCACCTGTCCTCCGTAGGTCCGGGTCTCGGCGAGCGACAGCCGGATCGTGTCGGCGACCGGCGGCAGCAACGGGGTACCGCCACCGACGATGACCGGGTAGCGGAAGATGCGGAACTCGTCGACGAATCCGAGTTCGATTGCCTGCCGGGCCAAGTCGGCGCCGCCGATCTCCACGTCGCCGTCGGTCGAGTCCAGCACCGCGGTGAGCTCGTCGGCCAGCGATCCCTGCGCCAACCGCGCGTTGCCCTCGACCGACGTGAGGGTGCGGCTGAAGACCACCTTGGGCAGCGCCGACCAGAGGTCGGCGAACGCGGCATCCGCGTCGTTCTCACGCATCCGCGGGTCGGTCTCCCAGACCAGCATCGTCTCGTAGAGCCGGCGGCCGCACACGAACGCGCCGAGCTCGCCGACCCGTTCGGTGTGGAACGCGAACAGATCGTCAGAGGGGACCGACCAGTTGAAGTTGCCGTCGCGGTCGGAGATGAAGCCGTCCACCGAGACGCCCATCGACAGAAGCAGCATGTGGGGATGTTACGACGCCTCGCCGCCACAGTCGCGGACTCCGACGCAGCAGGTGAACCCACGAGTCTGCTGTGAGGTCCGACGACACCCCGCTCGTGCCAGGCTTCCCTCAGGTGCGGGCAAGTACCATCGCCCTCTGTGCGTACGCCCCTGACCGATGCGACACCCGTTGCAACCCCGAACGAGGACGCCGCGACCGGCAACACGTCCGGGTACCGGTTGGACCTCGACGGGCTGCGCGGCATCGCGATCGCGCTGGTCGCGATCTTCCACGTCTGGTTCGGCCGGGTGTCCGGGGGCGTCGACGTCTTCCTGACACTGTCCGGCTACTTTTTCGTCGCGTCCCTGCTCAAGCACGTCCTGGCGACCCAGCCCGCGACGAGTTCCTGGGGCGCGGCGATCAATCCGTGGCCGCGGTTCTCCCGGCTCCTGCGCCGGTTGCTGCCCGCTCTGCTGCTGGTGCTCGCGGTCACCGCCGGACTGATCGCGCTGATCATGCCGACGACGCGTTGGGGACCGCTCGGGGCCGAACTGCAGGCCAGTGCGCTGTACTACCAGAACTGGCACCTCGCGTTCGAGTCGCAGGACTACGCGGCCGCCGACTCCGCGAACAGCCCGATGCAGCATCTCTGGTCGATGTCGATGCAGGGCCAGTTCTTCGTCCTCACCCTCGTCTGCGCGCTGGCACTGGGCGCGGTGCTGCGTGCGCTCGGCCGGCGATCCGCATTCTTCGCCGACCCCAAGGTGGTCCGTGGAGTCGTCGGGATCGCGCTCGGCGTCGTCGCACTGGGCTCCTTCGCGTGGGCCAACTACCGCCACGGGATCAACCAGCCCTTCACCTACTACGACACCGTGGCCCGTCTGTGGGAACCGCTCGTGGGCGGACTCCTCGCGGTGTGGATGCCGCGGATCGCGCTGTCGCAGCGGGTGCGTGACCTACTGGGACTCGTGGCCCTGGGCCTCATCGTGACGTGTGGCTGGTGGATCGCCGGCGTCCAGGAATACCCCGCGGCGTGGGCGCTCGTCCCCGTGGGAGCGACGCTGATCCTCATCTGGGTCGGCTCCTCCCAGACCGCCCCCATCGATCAGGCCCCCGTCGATCAGAAGACGGCGTCCGGCCAGACCTCGATCCGATCCGGGGTGAGCCGCGGTCTCGCCCATCCCCGGCTGGTGTGGCTGGGCTCGATCGCCTACGCGCTGTATCTGTGGCACTGGCCGCTGCTCATCTTCTACCTGGCGTGGCGCTATCAGGACGATGTCTCGTGGTTCGAGGGCACCGCCATCCTGGCCGTGTCCGTGCTGCTCGCCTGGCTGACCACGAAGTACGTCGAGGCGCCGCTGCGTGCCGGGTCGGCGAAGCGGAAGCAGTCCCCGGTGCCGACCGATGCCGATGGCGCGGCCGCGCGGCCGCCGTTCGAGAAGACCAGAGGCTACCGGCGCGCCCTCGTCGCGGTGCTGGTCGTCATCAGCGTCGCGGCCGGCGCCGCCGCGGTGACCTGGCAGCGCGACGCCGCCAACGCCACCCTCGACACCCAGAACCTCGACCCACGGCTGTACCCGGGGGCGCGGGCCTTCCTCGACGGCGCTCCGGTACCGAACGTGACCGCACAACCGAGTCCCGACGTCGTCGACATGGACTGGCCGATCACCTCCTACGACTCGATCATCAGCGGCTGGAAGGACCCGTCCATCAAGGTCGGGTACTACGGGAACGTGAACGCCACCCGAACCATCGCGCTGGTCGGCGGTTCGCATGCGGAACAGTGGATCACCGCGCTCGACGCCATCGGCAAGCGCCACGACTTCCGCGTGACCACCTACCTCAAGGTCGGGTGCGCCCTCACGACCGAGCACGTGTTCACGTGGTTCGGCCAGAAGTACTACCAGTGCAACGACTGGTCGCGTCGCGTCATGGAGCGGCTCGCCGTCGACAAGCCGGATGTCGTGTTCACCAACAGCACCCGGCCCGTCGAGTCGGGCGACGGCGACTACGTCCCGAAGGACTACGAAGAGATCTTCGCCGAGTTCCGCGACCGCGGGCAGCGGGTCGTCGCGGTCCGCGACAACCCCTGGGCGACCGGACAACTCAAGCCGCCGGAGTGTCTCGCCAGCGGTCGCAAACCCGAGGTGTGCGGCGTGCCCCGAGCACAGGCGATGGCGCCGGCCGATCCCGCCGCCGCGCTCGCCGGCGAGTTCCCCAACATGAGCTTCCTCGACTACACCGACGCCATGTGCGACGACGAGTACTGCCCCGCGGTCGTCGGGAACATCCTGGTGTGGCACGACTTCCACCACCTCTCGGCGACCTTCGTCCGCAGCCTCATCCCCGCCGTCGAAGCCGATCTCCAGCGGTCGCTGGGCTGGTGGTGAGGGTCACCCGACCGCCGTCAGCACCGCCCGCGAAAGTGCACCGGCCGTCGTTGCCGGTACTCGACGACGGTGCCGGCCGGACGATGCCATCCCGGCTCGGCCCGAACGGTCAACTCGACCGCGGGGCAGCCGGATTCGACCGGAGGCACCGATACTCGGACGTCCACGTGGTCACCGCGAGGTCGTACCGCGAGCACCTCTGCGCAACCGACATTCGCGACGCCGGATACGATCTCCAGGTCCCCGGGCCGCAGCATCACCACTCCTGCCCCGTGGCCCGGCCGGCGAATGCGTAACCGTCCTGCCGCGCACGAGACCTCGCCGTCGTCGGCTTCGCCCGGCAGATCCGTCATCTCCCCGAACATGCGCGCGACCTCCGCGTCGACGGGCTCGAGGTAGATCTCCTCGGGTGTCCCGACCTGGCGCACGCAACCCGCCATCAACACCACGACGTGGTCGGCCATCGCCATCGCCTCCTCACGGTCGTGAGTGACCAACAGCCCACTCGAACCCTCCGCCAGGATCGTGGCCCGGACATGCTCGCGCAGCTGCGTCCTCAGCTGGGCATCAAGTGCCGAAAACGGTTCGTCCAGCCCGATGACAGCTGGTCGGGGTGCGAGCGCGCGGGCCAGTGCCACCCGTTGGCGCTGACCGCCGGACAGCGAATCGGGCCGTCGATCGCCGAACTCCTCCAGCCCGACCACGTCGAGCAACTCAGCAATCCGGGCCGCCCGGCCGGGCATACGTCTCCACCAGGGACCGAGTCCGAACCCGACGTTGCCCGCGACGGTCAGATTGTCGAACAGCGCCCCCTCTTGTGGCACCAACCCGAACCTCCGACGTTCGGGTCGAACCCCCACCGGGCGGGTTCGGGCAGAGCCGGCCGAGGCGACCTCGACACCGTCGATCTCGATGCGACCCGCTCGGATCGGCTCGAGACCCGCGATCGCGCGCAACAGGGTCGTCTTACCGCAGCCCGATGGACCGATGACCGCCGTGATCGACCCGGCGGGAACGTGAAAGGACACGCCGTCGAGAACGGTCGTGCTGCCGTACACGACCGAGACGTCGTCTACACGAACCGCGTTCCTCATGCGTGGCGTGCCCTTCCGAACAGTGCGGACAGCGCCGCGGTGGGTAGCGACGAGACGACGATCAGAACCAACCCGAGGACGGCTGCGCGACCGTAACTCAAGTCGTTGTTCAGACTCCACATATCCGTTGCGAGAGTTCGTGTTCCGATCGGGGCAAGCATCAAGGTGGCGGGTAGTTCCTTGGCAACCGACAAGAACGCGAGAGCGGAGCCGGCCATGATCGCCGGCATCACCAACGGGAGTTGCACACGCACCGCGGTCGTCAGCGGTCCCGCACCGAGAGTGCGCGAGACCTCGGACACCGCACACGGGATGGAGTCGACACCGGATCGGATCGGACCCAGACAGACCGGCAGGAACAGGACCGCATAGGTGGCGATGAGCATCGTGGCGGTGAGGTAGAGGTCCGGGACGACGCGGGTGCCCAAGAAGACCATCGAGAGCGCAACGGTCACACCCGGCAACGTATAACCGAGGTAGGACACGGCCTCGACAGTGTCCCCGGTCCTGCTACGCGGACGAGATATGAAGAATGCCAACGGCAATGCGAGAAGGGCGATGACGATGGCCGCCTGTACCGAGAGCAACGTCGTGGTCCGGGCGTACGGACCCACCCAGGCCAGCAGTTCGCCGACGCTGTCGAATCCGAGCCGGCGGGACTCGCTGATCTCGCGTAACAGCCCGACGATCGGAAGGCAGACGCCCACCGCGACGGTGGCTGTGACGAGACCCCAGGCCACCGGCCGGTTCTTCGAGACCCTCGACCGCGACGGGGTGGCACTTGGATCGACGTGGCGTCGTGCTCGCCGTTCGACGACGGCGAGCGCCACCGCGACGAGTGCGAGAACCACACCGTAGAGTGCGGCGACCGAACGGTCCAGGGTTCCGTTGTAGGCGTTGTAGATCCCCACGGTGAACGGCTCGAAGCGGACGATCGCGGGTCCACCGAAATCGCTGATCGCGTACAGCGCAACCAGCAGTCCACCCGCAACGACCCCCGTGCGAACACGCGGGAGAGTCACGCGCACAAAGGCTTCGAGCGGACCACAGCCCAGAGTGCGGGCGGCATCCTCATCAGTGCGGCCGGTACCGGAAAGCAGCGCCACCGTCGGCAGCATGACCAGGGGATAACAGGCCAGGGTCAAGACGAGTGCAGCCGCCCCCAGGCCCTCGAATCCCGGGAACAGACGGGTCCACACAAAGCCCGATACGTACGAGGGGATCGCGAGCGGCGCCGCGAGTAACGCGATGACGAATGCGCGCCCGCGCCCCACCCCGCGGGACACACACCACGCCAGCACGACCCCGATGATGATCGACGCGCACGTGACGATCGCTGCGAGCTGAACCGTGCGCCAGAGAAGTTGACCGGTGCGCGGGCGGAACAGAAGCGCGGTCGCCTGATCGATCCCGATGTCGGCGACCCGAACGACGAGATAGACCGCGGGCGTGATCAACAACAGGGCGATGCAGACGCTGATCGTGCACAACAGCATTCGCCCCGGCCGGAGATGACGGCCGGGACGAATCCTGGTGTTGACCAACAGGTCAGACAGCGCCGACCTCGCGCAGCAACTCATCTGTGCCGACGACATCGGCCAGTTCGTCGAGGGCGATCTGCGGCGGTGACAGCTGCTCCAGCGTCGGCAGTCCCTCGACCGGGAGCGGCTCGTTCCCGACCACCGGGTACTCGCCCACCTCGGTGGCGAAGTAGGTCTGGGTCTCCGGCGTCAGCAACTGTCGGACGAATTCGAAGGCCTGCTCCTTGTCGGACGCGGTCTTGAGGACACCGATCGCACCCACGTTCACGAGCGCGCCCGGATCGCCGTCGGAGAAGAAGTGCAGTCGCCCGGGAACGTTCTCGATTCCCTTCTCCTGCACCTCCTGGACCCAGTAGTAGTGGTTGGTGAGTCCCGCTGCGAGTTGTCCGGTGTTCACGCCCTCCACGATGGGCCCGTTGCCCTCGAACGACTTGGGGTCGTTGGCAAGGAAGGCGGTGAGCCAAGCGCGAGCGCCATCGTCGCCGCGAGTGAGTCGGAGCGCAGTCACGAAGGACTTGAACGAGGCATTCGTGGGGGCGTAACCGACCTTGCCACGCATCTCGGGCGCGAGAAGTCCGTCGATGCCCGCCGGGAGGGTGGCCGGATCCACCTGCGCCGGATCGAAGATCAACACACGAGAGCGCGCCGACGTGGACACCCAGGTGCCGGTCTCAGACCGGTAGGCCTCGGGGACGTTCTCGGCGATGTCTGCGGGGAGGGGTTCGAGGAGTCCGGCCTCGGCAAGAGCGCCGAGCTCGCCGGCATCTTGCGCGAAGAAGAGGTCGGCCGGGCTACCGTCGCCCTCCTCCAGGATCTGCGCGGCCTTCTTGTCGTACGCCGCCGTCACCGGAACCGTCGCGTGGATTCGTTCCACCAGCGGACCCACCAGAGACTCCGAACGTCCCGAGTAGAGCACGAGCGCCTCGTCGTCGTTCGACGAATCGCTTCCTGTGCAGGCCGCGAGCAACCCGGCGGCCATGATCGCCGCCCCAGCGGTGGCGACCACTCGTCGAACCCATCGTCTTGTGTGCACTTGCCGATACTCCTCTGTTCTCGGGACACCAATGAACCTTCACCCCCGACCAAGCCAGGTAAGCCTAACCGATACTGGCGCAAGGTCGGACAAAACGGTCGTAGTCCGGTGACCGCCTGGGCGGCCGGCTTGCCCTCAGCCCACCGCGGTCAGCAGAGCACGCGGCCCGGCGAAGACCGTCTCGCGAATGTGGTTGCGGACGAGAGTCCAAGCGGGGCAGTCACATCGAGCAGCGACACCGCGCGCGTCGACGCCCTGGTCCCGGCACAACGCGATGGCCCGGCGCAGGTGGAAACCCTGCGTCACGATGACCACCTCGTCGACGCCGAACACCTCCCGGGCGCGCCGGCAGCTCGCCGCGGTGTCGAGGCCGGCCGGGTCGTCGGCGATCACCCGCGGGTTGACACCGCGTTCCTCGAGATAGCGTCGCATCACCGCTGGTTCGTTCCCAGCCTCGTCGGAACCGTTGCCCGAGTTGATGATCCGGGCGACTCCCCCGGTCCGGTACAGCTCCCGCGCCGTGTCGAGCCGCCCTCGCACGTAGTCGCCGGGCGACCCGTCGTCGTGGACGAGGGAACCCAGCACCAGCAGCGTGGACGGGCGAGCGGGTGCCGTCGCGTCGTCGATCCTGCCCACCGACGAGAAGTACATCCACGTGGCGGCCAGGGTGATCCACAGTTCGACCAGCACCAGCAGCACCGGTACGACGAGACGAGCACCTGACCTCACCCCTACAACGTAGGGGACCGACCACCAACATGCCCGTTCGAGCCCGGACCCGGCGGTCGCCCCGTGATACTGAGAGGACCTCGGTCGCGCTCAGCCTGTGCGCGCATCCATTTCGTGGTGTGAAAGTGATGGTGCGATGCCGTACATGCCGGTCACCTCGTCGATGTTCCTCCTCGCCGAGACGCGGGAGCAGCCCATGCACGTGGGCGGACTCCAACTGTTCGTACCGCGCGAGGGCCAGTCGTCGAGCGAACTCGCCGAAGAGATCATCGAAGCGTTCTGCGGCTGCACCGAAGTCCATCCGACCTTCCGCAAACGGCCGGCAGTACCGGTGACCCTGCTGGGCAACGTGGCGTGGTCCTTCGACGACGAGATCGACTTCGACTACCACGTCCGGCGGACCGTGCTCCCCCGCCCCGGCCGCGTCCGCGAGCTGCTGCGATACGTCTCCCTCAACCACGGGGCCCTGATGGACCGGTTCCGACCGATGTGGGAGATCCACGTCATCGAGGGTCTCGACGACGGCCGGGTGGCGCTCTACAGCAAGATCCACCACTCCGTCGTCGACGGCGTCTCCGCGTTGCGCCTGCTCCAGCGGACCTTGTCCGACGACCCCGACGACCGGTCGGGTACTGCACCCTGGGACCCGGCGCTGGTCGAGCGTCGACCCCCGCGCCCCTCGCCGAGTCTGCGCAGCCGGGTGTCCGGCCTGGCGAACGTGGCAGGCCAGGTCGCCGGCCTCGGGCCCGCGGCCGCGAAGGTCGCGGTGGCCGGCCTCCGCGACCCGGAGTTCGTCGCCCCACTGGGACGGGCCCCGCGCACGATTCTCGACGTCGCGATCGGGAGCGCCCGCCGATTCGCCTCGCAGCAGTGGGAGATCGACCGTCTGCGCGCAGTGGCCGATGCCCGGAACATCACCCTCAACGACGTGATCGTCGCCATGTGTTCGGGGGCCCTGCGGTCGTACCTCATCGACCAGGACGCGTTGCCCGACGCCCCGCTCATCGCGGCGGTGCCGGTGTCGATGCACACCGACGGCGATGACGACGGCAACGCGGTGACCGCCATCCTGGTGAGTCTCGCGACCGATGAGCCGGATCCCGAACGCCGCCTGGACAAACTCGTCGAGTCGGCGCGCCACAGCAAGTCGGTGGTCCGGGGCCTTCGTCCGCTGCAGGCGCTCGCGCTGGGAGCGGCGAATTTCGCGCCGCTCGCCTTCGCGACCGTGCCCGGCTTCGTCCAGTACGTCCCCCCGCAGTTCAACATCATCATCAGCAACGTCCCCGGGCCGTCGAAGCACCTGTACTGGAACGGCGCCCGCCTCGACGGGGTGTACCCGGTCTCCATCCCGACGCAGGGTCTCGCGCTCAACATCACGGTGACCAGCACCGCCGAGCACATCAACTTCGGGCTGATCGGCGCCCGGGCCCAGCTCCCGAGCCTGCAACGCCTGCTCACGCACCTCGATACGGCGCTCGAGGAACTCGAGAAGGTCGCGCGAACCCGGTGACGTCTCCGGGCACCCGCGGCCCGGACGTGGCCTCGGACACCCTGACTCGACAGTAAGTTACTCGCGAGTATCATCTGATATGAGGTAGACCAGCGTAATTAGGCCAGCCTTGGCAGCGCGCCGGTGGCGCAACGAATTACGGTTACCTGTAGTACACCGCCCCGTGGTACCCAGCCTCGCGTTCCGCGACCGGGGGCGGACGACCTAGACGAAAGGCCGGTACGCGCCCGTGACTACCACGACGATTGCCATCGGCACGACAGCCGCGGTGATCAGCCTCCTCTGCTGGTACCTGTTCCTCGGTGGCATGGTGCGGATCTTCCGCACCATCAAGCTCGGGCACAAGGTCGACAGCTCCCGCTTCTGGCCCATCCTCCCGCGCTTCCTGACGATGATGAAGGAATTCATCGTCCACACGCGGATGGTCAAGTTCCGCACCGTCGGCTGGGCGCACTGGCTCGTGATGGTCGGCTTCCTCGGTGGATTCCTGCTGTGGTTCGAGGCCTACGGACAGTCCATCAACCCGGAGTTCCAGTGGCCCGTCTTCGGTGACACCTTCGCGTGGCACCTCTGGGACGAGCTGCTCGGCATCGCCACCGTCGTCGGCATCATCGTGCTGATCGTGATCCGCCAGCTCAACCACCCGCGCGTCCCCGAGCGGCTGTCGCGCTTCGGTGGTTCGCGCTTCGGACCGGCCTACTTCGTCGAGGCCATCGTGCTGCTCGAAGGCCTCGGCATGATCCTGGTCAAGGCGTCGAAGATCGCGACCTACGGTCACGCGAACGCCTACTCCGATTTCTTCACCATGCAGGTCGCGAAGATTCTCCCGGCCTCGCCGACGCTGGTGTCGATCTTCGCCGTGATCAAGCTGATGAGCGGCATGGTCTGGCTGGCCATGGTCGGCATGAACATCAGCTGGGGCGTTGCCTGGCACCGTTTCTCGGCCTTCTTCAACATCTACTTCAAGCGCGAGCAGGACGGCGGCGTCGCCCTCGGTGCCGCGAAGCCGATGATGAGCCAGGGCAAGGTCCTCGACATGGAGACCGCCGATCCCGATGTCGACGCGTTCGGCGCCGGCAAGATCGAGGACTTCTCGTGGAAGGGATGGCTCGACTTCACCACGTGTACCGAGTGTGGCCGCTGCCAGTCGCAGTGTCCGGCGTGGAACACCGGCAAGCCGCTGAGCCCGAAGCTGCTCATCATGTCGCTGCGCGACCACGGCAACGCCAAGGCCCCGTACCTGCTCGCCGGTGGCCGCAAGGACATGGGCGGCGACGAGGTCGGCCTCGTCGATGCCGACGGCAACGTCCTCGAGGACAAACTCAACGCGATCCCGGAATCGGCGCGTGCCGAGGCGGCCCGCAAGCTCGTCGGCGAGTCCAAGGGCGATCTCGGCGGCGGTCAGGTCGTCGAAGCCGTGGAGGGTGAGTTCGATCCCGAGGCGCTCGGTGCCGTCATCGACACCGAGACCCTGTGGAGCTGCACCACCTGCGGTGCCTGCGTCGAGCAGTGCCCGGTCGACATCGAGCACGTCGACCACATCCTCGACATGCGCCGCTACCAGGTCCTGATCGAGTCGGACTTCCCGACCGAGCTGGCCGGCATGTTCAAGAACCTCGAGAACAAGGGCAACCCGTGGGGCCAGAACGCCTCCGCGCGCACCGCCTGGATCGACGAGATGGACATCGAGATCCCGGTCTTCGGCAAGGACGTCGAGTCGTTCGAGGGCTTCGAGTATCTGTTCTGGGTCGGCTGTGCCGGTGCCTACGAGGACCGCGCGAAGAAGACCACCAAAGCCGTCGCCGAGCTCCTCGACATGGCCGCGGTGAACTTCATGGTCCTCGGCGAGGGCGAGACCTGTACCGGTGACTCCGCACGACGTGCCGGCAACGAGTTCCTCTTCCAGATGCTCGCGCAGCAGAACATCGAGATGCTCGGCGAGGTCTTCGCGACCGCGCCCGAGCAGCGCAAGAAGGTCGTCGTCACCTGTGCGCACTGCTTCAACGCACTGGGCAACGAGTACCCGCAGCTGGGCGCGAAGTACGAGGTCGTCCACCACACGCAGCTGCTGAATCGTCTCGTGCGCGAGAAGCGACTCGTTCCGGTCGCACCGCTCGGCGAGGGTGTCACCTACCACGACCCGTGCTACCTGGGCCGCCACAACAAGGTCTACGACGCCCCGCGTGAGTTGATGGGTGCGGCCGGTTCGACGCTCACCGAGATGCCGCGACACGGCGAACGGTCCATGTGCTGTGGTGCCGGCGGTGCCCGCATGTGGATGGAAGAGCAGATCGGCAAGCGGATCAACATCGACCGGGTCGACGAGGCGCTGGACACCCTCGGCGACACCACCGGCGATCAGGTCAAGAAGGTCGCGACCGGCTGTCCGTTCTGCCGCGTCATGCTCACCGACGGTGTGACCGCCCGGACGAGCGGTACCGAGTCCGAGGGCAAGGTCGAGGTCGTCGACGTCGCGCAGTTGTTGCTCGAGTCGGTGAAGCGCGACCGGACCGAGGTCAAGCTCGGCGGCCGGTTCCTCGGACCGCGTCCCACCCTCGCCGAGCCGGAGCCGGAACCCGAGCCCGAGAAGGTGCCCGCGGCGGCGACTGCGTCGGCCGCGACCACCGAGGCCGCGCCGAAGCCGAAGGTCGGCCTGGGCATGAAGGGCGGCAAGAAGCCGGGCGCGGCGGCCAAGACCGCGGCACCGGAAGCACCCGCCGAGAAGGCACCCGCCGAGAAGAAGCCGGCATCGAAGGGCTTCGGCATGAAGGGCGGCAAGAAGCCCGGTGCCGCAGCGGCGTCGGCCGCCCCGGAGCCGGCAACCGCCGAGACCGCAGCCGAGGCACCCGCCGAGAAGAAGCCCGCAGCCAAGGGCTTCGGCATGAAGGGCGGCGCCAAGCGTCCCGGTGCCGCGAGCAAGCCCGCCGGTGGTACCGCCGAGCCGGTGCCGGCCGAGGCCGAGTCGTCCGAGGCGGTCAAGGAGGAGGTCGCCGAGGCCACCACCGAGACGCCGCAGGCCGAGAAGAAGCCCGCATCCAAGGGCTTCGGCATGGGCAAGGCCAAGCGCCCGGGTCAGAAGACCACCAACGCGGCGGCCCCCGCCGCCGGGGTGACCGCGCCCGCCGAGAGCAAGGTCGACGAAAGCGAATCGGCCCCGGACGCCGCCCCCACCGTGGACACGGAATCGGCTTCGGCGACAGCGGGAACGACGACAGCGGAGTCGGCTACCGCGGGATCGGCGACGGAATCACCTGTCGCTGCGGCAACGGAAGAGAAGCCTGGCAAGGCCAAGGGCTTCGGGATGTCCGCGGGCAAGAAGCGGCCCGGCGGTATCGGCAAGGCCGCGGCCAAGCCGGCTGCGGCACCTGCCGAGGCTGCGGACGCCCCCGCCCCCGCTCCCGAGACGGACGTCGCACCTGCCGAGACCGCCGAGGCACCCGCTGCCGAGGCTCCGGCTGCTGAGACTCCAGCCGCCGAGGCGCCGCAGGGCGGCTCGGCCGCCGTGCTGACCGAGGAGAAGCCGGCCAAGGCCAAGGGCTTCGGCATGGCCGCGGGCAAGAAGCGACCGGGCGGCGCGAGCAAGGCCGCACCGGCAGCTGCTCCGACTCCGGAATCGGCTGAGCCAGAACCCGAGGCCCCGCAGGCCGAGGAGGCACCAGCCGAGGCCGCAGCGACCGAAGCGGCTGTGAACGAGGCCCCGGCCGCCGAGGCTCCGGTAACAGAGGCCGACGACGCGGAGACGGCCGAGGTCGAGAGCCCGGGCGACGCAGACGACGCCGACACAGAGGCGGCGCCTGCGGCGTCGAGCAACGGTTCGTCCGCTGCTCGCACGGTCGCCGAGACCGGGGCGTCGAAGGCCAAGGGCTTCGGCATCGCGGCCGGCAAGAAGCGGCCCGGCCACAAGTAGAACTCTCAGCAAGGCAGACAGATGTCGTCTTTCGTGGCGCCCATCGCCACGAAAGACGACATCTCTCGTTTCGGGTGACCTCAGCTTCGGCACGCGCCAGAAACGCATTTGCCACCGGCTGCGACAATGTACCCGTGAGTAGGCCCCATGTTTCGCACCTCAACCAGAACCTCAAGCCGCTCGAGCAGTCGCTCAAGCTGCAGAACGTGTGCTACGAGATCCGCGGTCCCGTCCACGCGCACGCGCAGCGGCTCGAGGCGGAGGGCCATCGAATCCTCAAGCTGAACATCGGCAACCCGGCGCTGTTCGGTTTCGAGGCCCCCGACGTGATCATGCGCGACATGATCCACGCCCTCCCCTACGCGCAGGGCTACTCCGAGTCGGCCGGTGTCCTGTCCGCGCGTCGTGCCGTGGTGACCCGCTACGAGCTCATCCCCGACTTCCCGTACTTCGACGTCGACGACGTCATCCTGGGCAACGGCGTCTCCGAGCTCATCACGATGACGATGCAGGCCCTCCTGAACGACGGCGACGAGGTCCTGATCCCGGCGCCCGACTACCCGCTGTGGACCGCGATGACCTCGCTGTCCGGCGGGCAGCCCGTGCACTACCGCTGCGACGAGGAGAACGGGTGGAACCCCGACGTTGCCGACATCGCCGCGAAGATCACCGACCGCACCAAGGCGATCGTCATCATCAACCCGAACAATCCGACCGGCGCGGTCTACTCACGGGAGGTCCTCGAGCAGCTCGTCGAACTCGCCCGTGAGCATTCGCTGCTGATCCTCGCCGACGAGATCTACGACAAGATCATCTACGACGACGCCGAGCACGTGAACGTGGCATCGCTGGCGCCGGATCTGTTGTGCCTCACCTTCAACGGTCTGTCGAAGGCGTACCGCGTCTGCGGCTACCGAGCCGGATGGGTCGTGATGACCGGGCCGAAGGACCACGCGCGCGGGTTCATCGAGGGCATGGGCATCCTGGCGTCGACGCGCCTGTGCGCCAACGTGCCGGGCCAGCACGCGATCCAGGTGGCCCTCGGCGGTTACCAGTCCATCGAGGCCCTCGTCTCCCCCGGTGGCCGGTTGTACGAACAGCGGAACGTGACCTGGGAGAAGCTGAACGAGATCCCCGGGGTCAGCTGCGTCAAGCCCAAGGGCGCGCTGTACGCCTTCCCCCGCCTCGATCCCGAGATCTACGAGATCCACAACGACGAACTGTTCGTCCAGGACCTGCTGCTGCAGGAGAAGATCCTGGTGGTGCAGGGCACCGGGTTCAACCTCGACGACCACAACCACTTCCGCATCGTCACGCTGCCGTGGTCGCGCGATCTGAAAGAGGCTGTCGAGCGTATCGGAAACTTCCTGTCGTCGTATCGACAGTGATCCCGCGGAGTTCCGCGAGAAGTCCCTGGTGAGGGCCCGGTCATCCGACCGGGCCCTCACTGCTTTTCCGGGGTCTGGACATTTGTGTAACCGTTGGTAACGTGTACCTCCATCGGCGGGGCACACACAACGAGGTGACAGATGGCTCAACAGGCGATTCGACGACCCGAGTGGCGTCCGGGGACCGTCAGCAACAACGGGATCCGGCTGGCCACCTACGAGCTGGGCGATCCGTCGAAACCGACGGTGCTGCTGGTGCACGGCTGGCCGGACACCCACCACCTGTGGACCCACATCGCGCCGCGGCTGGCGGAGCAGTATCACGTGGTCGCCTATGACTGCCGCGGCTTCGGCGAGAGCGACCGCCCCCGGCAGGTCGCCGCCTACCGCCTCGACGAGCTCGCCGACGACCTGTACGCGGTCGCGGAGTCGGTGAGTCCCGACGACGCCGTACACGTGGTGGCACACGACTGGGGATCGGTGCAGACATGGGAGGCCGTCAGCCGCCCGCGCGCCAACGCCCGCATCGCCTCATTCGTCTCGGTGTCCGGCCCCAACCTCGACCACCTCGGTCAGTTCGTCCGCGATCAGGTCGCCAGCCCCACCCCTCGACACCTGCGCAATGTGCTCGCGCAGTCGATGTCGTCGGCTTACACAGGGCTGTTCCAGCTTCCGGTGCTCCCCAACGTGTTGTTGCGCGCGATGGGCAATCCGGCGGTGTGGAAACAGTTCCTGCGCGCGGTCGAGGGCACGCCACCGGAGAACGTCGACGTCGCCGACTCGTTGCGCCGCGACATGGTGAGCGGCCTCGCCCTGTACCGCGCGAACATCCGCGCCAAACTCCTGCGCCCCGATCCGCGGACCACCACGGTGCCGGTGCTCCAGGTGGTCAACGAACGCGACATCGCGCTGCGGCCGGCCATCTACGACATCACGCCGACGTACGTCGCGAAACTCTGGCGCCGCGACACCCCGACCGGACATTGGCTGCCCTACACCAACCCCGACTATCTGACCGATCTCGTCCTGGATTTCCTTGCGGTGCAGACCAACAGTGGGGCCCCGGCCCCGGTCATCGAGCGGGCCCGGCTTTTCACCGAACCGAAACCTCTGGCGGGCAAACTCGTCGTGATCACCGGTGCGGGCAGCGGCATCGGACGCGAGACGGCCCTGGCACTGGCCGAACGCGGGTGCGAGCTCGTCCTGGCCGACCTCGACCTCGCGTCCGCCGACGAGACCGCCCGCGCCTGCAAGGCCGCGGGGTCGGCCGCGCACGCCTACCTCCTCGATGTCTCGGACACCGCCGAGTTCGCCACCTTCGCCGCTCGCGTCCGAGAGGCCCACGGCATCCCCGACATCGTGGTCAACAACGCCGGAATCGGTTTGGCCGGCGGGGTGTTGGCGGCCACCGACGAGCAGGTCGACCGGCTCCTCGACGTCAACCTGCGCGGCGTCGTCACCGGCAGCCGGGAGTTCGGCCGGCAGATGGTCGAGCGCGGGGTCGGCGGGCACATCGTCAACATCGCGTCGGCCGCGGCGTTCACGCCGTCACGCAGCCTCGGTCTGTACTCGGCGTCGAAGGCGGGCGTACTCCTCTTCTCCGAGTCGCTCCGCGCCGAGCTCGCCGAACACCGCATCGGCGTCAGCGCGATCTGTCCCGGACTCGTCGACACCAACATCGTCTCCTCGACGCCGATCGCCGGCCTCGACGCCGAGGCCGAACAGGCCCGCCGCGATCGGCTCGACCGGTTCTACCAGCGCCGGGGATTCACCCCGGACCGGGTCGCCGGTGAGATCGTCGCTGCCATCGAGCACAACAAGGCGGTGGTGCCGGTGACCGTGGAGGCGAAGGTGGGATACCGGATCTACCGCTTCGCGCCGTGGCTGTCGCGCATCGGCGCCCGTCAGAACGTCACGGGGTGAACCACATGACGCACACCGAGGATCACGCACACGACGACGCTTCGGCCGATCCCGGCCCCGTCGAACTGCACGCCCGGAACGTGGCATTCGACTGGGATGACGTCCCGCTGCATTGGATTCCCGGCCATCCGGTCGCGTCGAACTTCATCAGTGTGCTCAATCTCCTCCTGCCCGAGGGCGAACGATGGTTCGTGCAGACCTACAACGAGGCCCTGCCGCTGGTCGACGACGAGGAACTCGCCTCTCGCATGCGAGGATTCATCGGCCAGGAGGCGATGCACGCCGAGGCCCACGATCACGTCCTGTGGGAGTTCCTCGATCACCACGGCATCGACCCGCGGCCCTACCAGCTGCAGATGGAGTGGATCTTCCGCAAGGTGCTCGGCCCGCTGGAGGGTGGCACCCAGGCGGCCCGCGACAAACACCTCGTCGAACGCCTCTGGCTCATCGCGGCTTTGGAGCACTACACCGCCATCCTCGGCGACTTCGCGTTGAACAACACCTGGACCCGGGTCGGGGCGCACCCCACGATGACCGACCTGTTCATGTGGCATGGCGCCGAGGAGGTGGAGCACCGCGCGGTGGCACACGATGTCGCCGCGTACTTCGGCGACGGATATCTGCGTCGCGGCCGGGCGATGTTCGTGGTGCTGCCGATCCTGTTGATCCTCATCCAGCGGGGTTACCGATTCATCATGGGCCAGGACAGGTCGTTGTCGTACAACTACTTCCAGAAGACCTGGCATTACCACCGCGGGGTGCGGGCCGGCGTGCTCCCGAAGATGCGGACGATCGTCTTCGCCACCTTCAGCTACTTCCGGCCCGGGTTCCGGCCGGAGGACATCGGCAGCACCGCACAGGCGGTCGCGTATCTCGCGAGCTCGCCGGCCGCGCGCAACGCGGCGTGAGTGCGGACGGGAGAGCAGGGTCATGAACCAACGCGCGCATCCGCATTCGACAACGCTCACGCAACCACCGCCCCACCTGCACGGCCGATGGCGGCATGACCCGCTGCTCACGTTCGGCACCATGGTGTTCCGGGCGTGGTGGCCGGTCTGGCGGCCGCTGTCACCGCTGCGCCGAGGTGCGGTGCGCGACGGGACCACCCGGGTCCGAATCGTCGGACGCGAGGTGGTCGCGCGCGACGAGAACGTCATCGCGCTCACCCTCGCCGCCGCGGACGGTGGCGCGCTGCCGAACTGGCACGCCGGGGCGCACATCGATCTGTTGTTGCCGTCGGGACGCATGCGGGAGTACTCGCTGTGCGGTGACACCGCGGATCGGGAGCACTACCGGATCGCGGTGCGCCGGATTGCCGACGGCGGTGGTGGTTCGGTCGAGGTCCACGACTCGTTGCGTGTCGGCGACGTCTTCTCGATCAAGGGTCCCCGCAACGCCTTTCCGTTCGCGGTCCCCGGCCACGGATCACCTGCGCGCCGAATCCGCTTCGTCGCGGCCGGAATCGGCATCACCCCGATCCTGCCGATGCTCGCCACGGCCGAGCGCTTCGGGCTGGACTGGTCGATGATCTACACCGGCCGCACCGCCGAGTCGATCCCGTTCCTCGACGAGGTGGCAGCGTTCGGCGACCGCGTCACCATCCGGACCGACGACGTCCACGGACTGCCGAGCATGGCCGATCTGGTCGGTCCCGTCGACGCCCCCGCCGACCTCGCCGTCTACTGTTGCGGCCCGGTTCCCATGCTGGAGGGGCTTCGCCGTCATCTCGCGACACGCGCCGACATCGAGCTGCACTACGAGCGGTTCAGCCCGCCACCGGTGGAGAACGGCTCCGAGTTCACGGTGACGCTGGCCTCGACCGGTCAGGAGATCCCGGTCGCCGCAGACGAATCGGCGCTCGCCGCGATCCGCCGAGTGGTGCCGTCGGTACCGTACTCGTGCCGGCAGGGATTCTGCGGCACCTGCAAGGTCAGGACGCTGTCCGGCGAGGTCGACCACCGCGACAACATCCTGACCGAGCCCGAGCGCGCGGCCGGGACCATGCTGACCTGCGTATCACGCAGTCCCGGCGGGAATCTCACCCTCGACCTCTGAGGCTTCCGCCCCCTGAGCTGAGGTGTGAGGAGCGCTGGCGACAACCCGTCCGCTCCCTGAGGTGCGAGGAGCGTTAGCGACGAGCCACGAAGGGTTCCCGCTCCCCCGCAACAAGAATGCCGCCGCGACGCCCGCGACCGCCGTGACGGCGACCGCGGCCCAGACCGCGTCGTGCAACCCGACCATGAAGGCGTCCTGCACCGCGATCCGGACCGCATCACCGATCGCGCCCGGCGCCTGGTCGGCCACCCCGACCCCGGCCATCACCGATTGCTTCGCCGCGTCGACCGCCGCGGCCGGCAACCCGCTGCCCGCCAGCCGGTCCCCGACCCCGGCGACATACGCCGAAGTCAGGATCGACCCGAGGACCGCGACACCGAGCGTCCCGCCGATCTCGCGTGTCGTGTCGTTGACCGCACTGCCCGCACCGGCCTGTTCCGGACGCAGCGCGTCCATGATGAGCTGGGTGCACGGACCGGAGATGAAGGCGAGACCCGCCGCCATCAGCGACATCGCCCAGATGATGAGTTCCCAATACCCGGAGTCCCGCGCGGAGAGCTCGACGAGCGCGAACCCGCCGGACATCAGGAAGGCACCGGTCACCGAGACCACCCGGGGCCCGAAACGGTGCGACAGTGCCATCGCAACCGGCGACAGCGCCGCCATCACGATCGCGAACGGAAGGGTACGGACACCGGCCGCCAGCGGACCGTATCCCTTCACCGCCTGGAAGAACTGCGTGATCAGGAAGATGAAGCCGAAGAGCGCGAAGAACGCCACGCTGATCATCCCGGCCGCGGTGGCGAAGCGCCGGTTGGCGAAGAGCCGGACGTCGAGGATGGGGTGCGCGATCCGCAGCTGTGTGGCCACGAACACCGCCAGGATGGCCACTGCGACAACGACACCCGCCACCGTGCGTGGCGTGGCCCAACCGACGTGGGGCGCCTCGATCAGGGTGAAGGTCAGCAGGCCCAGGCCGGCGATCGAGAGCACGACCCCGAGCGCGTCGAACCGGGGCACCGACACCGGTCGCGTGCCGGGTACGACCGCCAGGATCATCGCGAGGGCCACCACACCGAACGGGACGTTGACCCAGAACACCGATGTCCACGAGAAGTGTTCGAGGAGCCAGCCGCCGAGAACCGGTCCGATGGCCACTGCCACTCCGGAGACCGCCGCCCAGATCCCGACAGCCATCGCGCGTTCCCGGGCATCGACGAAGATGGTCGTGATGATCGCGAGCGTGGCGGGAAAGACCAGCGCCGCGAAGACCCCGAGCCCCGCACGGCCGGCGACGAGCTGCCCGAGGTTCTGGGATGACGCCGCCAGCACCGACACCAGCATGAAACCTCCGATGCCGGTGAGGAGCACCCGACGGTGCCCGAACCGGTCACCGAGGTAGCCGCCGGTCAACAGCAGGCCGGCGAAGACGAGCGTGTAGGCGTCGACGATCCATTGCAGGCCCGAGATCCCGGCGCCGAGGTCGCGGGCGAGCGTCGGGAGGGCCACGTTGACGATCGTGTTGTCGATCATCACGAGTAGTTCGGCGAAGCTGAGGGCGCCCAGCGCCCACCAGCGAGCATGCGTGCGTTCGGTTGGCATCGATCTTCTCCTGGTCGGGTGGCGCAAGCGGTTTCGTCGATCCGTTAGAACAACGTTCCAGTTTTGTAGAACAGTGTTCTATTCAAGAAGAACACCGTTCCAGTAGGTTGTCAACATGTCTCCCGCGAAGCCGCGCACGCGTACAGCAGGCGCCGACGTCCGATCCGCGCTGCTCCGGGCAGGTCGCACGATCCTCGAGCGCGATGGCACGGCCGGTCTGACGGTTCGGGCCGTGGCCGGTGAGGCGAAGGTCGCCCCGATGGGCGTCTACAACCACTTCGACGGCCGGGACGGCCTGCTGGACGCCCTGGTCACCGACGGTTACGCCGAATTCGGACGGGCGATTGCGACGAGGGATGACGATCCGGCGACTCGTCTGCGCAACGCCGGTGTGGCGTACCGGAAGTTCGCACTCGCCAATCCGGTGCTCTACGGGCTGATGTTCTCAGCGCAGTGCACGCCCGAGATCGACGTGGCCGCAAATGCATTCGAGGTCCTCGTCGACACCATCCGGTACGGCCAGGTGGCCGGGGTCATCTTGTCCGCCGACCCCGTCGAACAAGCCATGCAGACCTGGTCCGCCGTTCACGGCGCCGTGAGTCTCGAACTCGCCCATGCCTATCACCCCGACGTCGATGCATCGGCGAACTATGAGAACGTCCTCGACTTCGTGGCGCGCGCACTGGCGCCCCGGCCCGGCGACTGAGACCCGGCTCGGACACGGTCATCGGGTTCGTGCGTCAGGGCAGGACGATCGGCGGCAGACCGGGAAGCGGGATCGTCACGCCACCTGGCGGACGCGGAGTCCGCGGCCGGGGACGAGGCCGGGGCGCGGGTTCCTCCGCGGAGGGCGTCGTCGTCTCCGGCGGGGGAGGAGTCGTGTATCGGCGCGCCGGTTGCCGGGCCTCGGCATAGATTGCGGGATCGGCGAATTCGGGTTCCGGGGTGGCGCTGGTGCGCTGGGGAAGCGGCGCGGCCACGGTCGGCGACGCCTCATCGTGTCCGACGGCCAACGCCGTGGCCACCGCGACGACGGCCACCGCGCACAGCAGCGCCACCGCGGCGAGAACGCGCTTGCCTCCGTGCCGCCGTCGCCTCGCGCCGGCCGCCTGCGGCCCTGCTACGGACACGTCGGAGTGCGGTGGAGCCCCGATGGCCGACCCTGTGTCCGCCGAATACCCGGCCATCGGATCGACGTTCACCTCCCCATCGCCGGACCGGACGGGCGGCGTGGGCGTATGCGCCGACGTCCACCGTGGCGCAAACTCGGCCGACGGCGGCGGCTCGGCAACCGGATTCGTCGGCGTGCGCTGATCGTGACCGACCGGAGAGAGCTCGGAGAACTGCTGGTCGTCCCGAAGCGGCTGGGCGCGAGGGACATCCGGGGCAGCAACATACGGAGCGAGCGCCCCGAACGCCGTGGCCACCACCGGTGGCGACTGGGTGACGGACTCGAAGATGGGGGTGTCGTGCGTATCGTGCGTATGGTCGTCGCCACTCGGAGCGATCTCGGCCATCTCGGCGGGGGCCGAGAAACCGTCATCCGGCCGGGTCGGGACCGCATCCTGTTCGGCGGGCGGGGTCGCCACTTCCACGTCCGGTTCGATCACATCGCCGGACACCGCGATCGGGTGCGGTACCTCCGGTTCCGCCGCGTGTCCGCCGTGCACCGGGGGCCGAGTGATGCTTCCCGACGGAGCGACGTCGACGACCGGCACGGGTACCGCTCGCGCGATCGCGTCCCGGAGGCCGGGCCATGCGCTCACGCGATCGGTGACCACGACCGCGGGGGCGGAGGCTCCGGACACCGCCGCGCGAGCGAGGTCCTCGGCGCGTGCGGTCAGCGGGGCTCCGGCTTCGGCGACGTCGCGGCGCGCCATGCGGAACAGCCGGATGTGGTCGCGGCCCATCAGGAAGGTGCCGTCGGACTCGCGGAGCCGCTCGCGGCCGCGGGTGACGAGGTCGAGGACCTCCTCGTGCCATTCGCGCGAGGTCGGTGCCGCCACCCGCCCGACCCGAACGAGATGGTCGGCGATCACCTCATCCAGGACGGCGAGGGTGAGACCGGAATCGGAGTAGGAGTCCGCGACGGTCCCTCGAGCCGGGTCCAACCGTCCCACCGAGACGCCCGCCCGCGGATCGAGATCGAACAGCACGACCTCGGCATTCTGCGCGATCCCCCGCTCAGCGAGTTCGGCGCGCACGGCGTCGACGACGGCAGCACTGACCGTGACCTCTGCCTGCGCAGACGTCGGTGTCACGGCCGGATCGGCCACCGTGTCGGTCATCTGGTTGATTCCTGCACCTCACGTGCACCTCGCCTCATGTCCCCCACCGGCGAGTAGGTGCCCCCTGGACAGTCGCGAGCTCAACCTAGCACGACTCAGCGGACGGTGGCCCCCGGCGCATATCCGTTCACCTGCTCGGACGGGTGGTTTCGCGGCGCAGGGCGGGTGGGAGCGGGGCCGCCCAGGGCGCGGTAGTCCCAACCCGCGTCGCGCCACATCTGCGGGTCGAGGCAGCGCCGGCCGTCGACGATGCGTTTGGCGCGGACGACGCCCTCGAGTTCTTCGGGCGCCATGTGCACGAACTCGGCCCACTCGGTGGCGATGACGACGACGTCGGCCCGGTCGCACGCGTCGCGCGCCGAGGTGGCGTAGCCGAGGCTCGGGTGGACGCGTCGTGAGTTGTCCATGGCCTTCGGGTCGAAGACGGTCACGGACGCCCCTTCGAGCGCCAGCCTGCTGGCCACCGTCAGCGCGGGTGAGTCACGGACGTCGTCGCTCTCCGGTTTGAAGGCGGCGCCCAGGACGGCGACGTTGCGCCCGAGGACCTCGCCGCCGAGGGCCTCGAAGACCAGTTCCACCGCCGCACCCCGGCGACGCATGTTGATGGCGTCGACCTCCCGCAGGAAGCCGACGGCCCGCGGGGCGCCCATGTCGTCGGCGCGCGCGGTCAGGGCGCGGATGTCCTTGGGCAGGCAACCGCCGCCGAAACCGAGACCGGCGTTGAGGAATCGGCGTCCGATCCGCGGGTCGTGCCCGATCGCGTCGGCGAGGGTGTTGATGTCGGCGCCGGCGATCTCGCACAGTTCACTGATCGCGTTGATGAACGATATCTTGGTGGCCAGAAAGGCGTTCGCCGAGACCTTCACGAGTTCCGCGGTGGCCCAGTCGGTCTCGATCAACGGCACGCCGGTCTCGAGGATCTCGCGGTAGATCTCGCGGGTGACCTCCCCGGCCGACGACCCGGCGTCGGGGTCGTCGGCGGCCGTGTTGAGGCCGCTCGGGTCGAGCGAACCGGTACCGAGGACGAGCCGATCCGGCCGGAGCGTGTCCTCGACGGCGAATCCCTCGCGCAGGAACTCCGGACTCCACGACAGTTCGACATCCGCCCCGGCGTGCGACAGTACCGAGATCCGTTGTGCGAGTTTGGCGCAGGTGCCGACCGGTACGGTCGACTTGCCGATGATGAGGTGGGCGCCCCGCAGCGTCGGCACGAGCGCGTCGATCGCCGAGTACACGTGCGAGAGGTCGGCCCGGTGCCCGCGGGGTTCCTGCGGGGTCCCGACGCCGAGGAAGTGCACCGAGGCGTGGTCGGCGGCCGCGAGGTGGTCGGTCGTGAAGCGGAGTCGTCCGGCGTCGATGTTGCGGCGCAGGATGTCGGCGAGCCCCGGCTCGAAGAACGGGACCTCGCCGGCCTGCAGGCGTTCGATCTTGTACGGATCGACGTCGATGCCGACGACCTCGTGCCCGAGTTCGGCCATGCAGGCCGCGTGAGTGGCACCGAGGTAGCCGCATCCGATCACCGTGAGCTTCATGAGGGCAACGGTTACCCAGGCGGAACCACCGGTAACCATCCTCGTCGTGGCGGGTTGTCATCGGCTGGGTGAACTTCCGGAGCCGCGCCCACCCGGTCCGCCCACCCGCCGGTTGAGCCGAGTCGAAACCCCTCAGTCGTGCTTCTGGAAATTCAGGTACGCCTTCGAAGGGGTGGGGCCACGTTGTCCCTGGTATTTCGATCCGACCGACGCGCTGCCGTACGGTTCCTCGGCCGGGCTGCTGAGGCGGATGAGGCACAGCTGCCCGATCTTCATGCCGGGCCAGAGGGTGATCGGAAGGTTCGCGACGTTCGACAGCTCGAGGGTGATGTGGCCGGAGAAGCCGGGGTCGATGAAGCCCGCCGTCGAATGCGTGAGGAGGCCGAGCCGACCGAGTGACGACTTGCCTTCGAGCCGGCCGGCGAGGTCGTCGGGCAGCGAGCACACTTCAAGGGTGGACCCCAGCACGAACTCACCCGGGTGCAGCACGAAGGGCTCACCGTCGGCCGGTTCGACCAGCGAGGTGAGTTCGTCTTGGCGTTGTGCGGGGTCGATGTGGGTGTAGCGGGTGTTGTTGAACACCCGGAACAGGCCGTCGAGCCGGACGTCGACGCTGGAGGGCTGGACGAGGGCGGGATCGAACGGATCGATGGCGAGGCGCCCGTCAGCGATCTCGGCGCGGATGTCGCGGTCGGAGAGCAGCACGGTGTCGAGGTTATCGAATGGTCAGGGAGGATCTGCGCCGGTGTCGGTCGGCGCCGACCCTCCGCTCTCCGGCACCGCTGTTCTGCGCCGCCGCCGGACATCAGCGCGCATTCGGTCGAGGATCGCGTCGGTGCGATGGGCATGGTTGATCCGCGGCGTCGGCGACGGGTGCGCGCGGGGCGGGTGCCAGACGGCGCGGCCGGCGTCGACCCCTTCGGTGGCGATGGTGGTGGCCCACTGATCCACCCCGGTGCCGACCACTCGGTTGTGTGGTGGGCAGGCGGTCGCGAGGGTGTCGAGGTCGGTGGATCCGTGGTGGGCGTCCCACTCGACGACGTGGTGGATCTCGCAGTCGAACGACGGCCGCGTGCATCCCGGGAAGGTGCAGCCGCCGTCGCGGGCGACCGCGGCGATTCGTTGTGCGCGCGAGGCCAATCGCCGGGACCGCCCGAGGTAGAGCACCTCACTGGAGTGGTCCCGGAACACCGCGAGATGATGCTGCGCGGCGGCGGCGAGGTCGATGGCGTCCTTGATGGGTAGGAGGGTTCCCGTCGCGGTCCGTGCCGGGTCGCCGGCCGCGTCGCGCAGCGCCGATTCGGTGATGGAGACGACGAGGTGTGGCGGCAGCCCGTGGTGCGAACCCCCGAGCGCGCCGGCGTCGAGCACGAAGCGCAGCATGGCGCGCAACGCGTCGTGGTTCCGCTTCTCCGCGGAGCGCTCGTCGCGTCCGGCAGCGGCGGCCAGCGCGTCGGGGTCCGCGGCGGCGGGGTTCCCGGTGGGCGACTCGGGATCGGCGGGATTGTTCATCCCAGGAGCGGCCCACACCGACAAGACGACGTCGAACATGGCGCGCGTCACGGGGTCGAGCGTTGCGGTCAGCCGGGACATCAGTTGGGCGTCTTGCGGCCCGAGTTTGAGTCCGCGGTTACGGGCGCGGTCGCGATCGTCGGTGATGGTTCCGTCGGGGTCGAGGTGGGCCAGGATGCGGGCGCCGAGATCACGGAGTGACGACGGGTCGTACTCGCGTGCGTATTGCGCGAGCGTTGCCTCGGCGGCTTCCCGGTCGGCAGGGTCCACGTCGGCGGGGATCTTGCGCATCACCTCGATGACGACGTCGACGTGGCGTCCCGAGATCTCGCCGTCGGCAACACCTTTGGCGGTCTCGGGGAAGCGCGGTTCGAGCGGCACCCCCTGCATGTCCGGAAACCTGCCCAAGGCCCAGACCCGGTTCATCAGGCGGGTCGCCTCGCCGCGCCGGTTCAGACCATGGCAGAGGAAGTTGGAGACGGTCTGGCACCCCATCTTCCGGTACGCCGACCGCTCGTCGATGTCGACGATGTGATCGGTGAACAGCGACAGCAACCGTCGTTCGGCACGCTCGTGCTCGATCGCGACCTGTAAGAGGTCAGTGTCGGAGCAATCCGTGGACTGCGTCTCGGCGATCTCGTCCATAAGTGCATGCAGGCGCTTGTACTGGTCGAGAAGAAGTGGTGGTGCTGCAGATGGCCCTGTAGAAGCCATGATTTCATCCCCCGTCATCATGGCTTTACTCGAAACTACGTTCGAGACTACCGGCCGATCGCCCGGCGCGCAACCCCTTCCGGCGAGTTGTTCTGCGTCGCAACCGAATCGCGTCGCCCCGCCGCGACCCGGTCTCGCCCAGATGTCGCAGTTCGTTGCGCCTGACGCCACGTTCTGCGACATCTGCGCGTGCCGGCGACCGGACCGGCCACGGGTTTGCTAGGCTGTCGTTCGCGAGTCCGGCACTCGCACGCCGATGTAGTTCAATGGCAGAACATCAGCTTCCCAAGCTGAATACGCGGGTTCGATTCCCGTCATCGGCTCCACCATCACCGCAACTCGCGAGGCCCCCTGGTCCGGTGATCGACTAGCCGAAGAGAGCGACAGCGGTGCCGGCGATCAGCGGCACACTGAGCATGACCAGGACGACTCCGTTGATCCATCGGTGGTCACGCAGAACCGCCAAGAACTCACGGACCTGGGCGTTGGGGACGAAGTATCGCGCGGTGTGGGCGCCGGTCGAGAATCCGTCGATCCCGGCAGACCGCATGAGCATCGCTCCGCGGAAGGCGTGATAGCCGCTCGTCACCACCGCGACCGGTTCGGTCACTCCACGCTCGTCGAGCACACGCCTCGAGTACCGGAGGTTCTCCGCGGTGTCGGTGGATCGGTCCTCGAGTGCGATGGCATCACGATCGACGCCCTTCGACACGAGGTACTCGGCCATCGCCGCGGCCTCCGACAGCCGCTCGTCGCCACCTCTGCCTCCGGAGCAGATGATCAGCGGGTCCAGGCCGGAAGCCCGGGCCAGATCATAGATCTCGCGACCGCGGTCGAGTCGTGATGCCAGCAGCGGACCGACGCGGGACCCGTCGAGCAGACCGGCACCCAGGACGATGATCGCGCCGACCTTCGCCCGTCGCGCCCGCCACCTGCTCCACCGGCCGTACAGCCACGACCAGAGCAGCAGCGAGGCAAACACGAACCCCAGGTAACCGGCCGGCATCCCCACCGCCAGGAGGAAGTTGAGCAGCGCGTTGCTCGTCGACACGTCGAACCATCCGACGATGATCCCGAGCAGGACAGCGAGCGCGTAACCGGACAGGAGTGCACCCAGGAGCGCCGACAGCAGGTTCGATGGACGGCGCCCCTCTCGGCGCAGAAGCGTCACGCCGTTGGCGATCAACGACACCCCGAGAATGAGGATGGCAAGCAGCGCAACGAGTCCGAGGGCCACGATGACGACCGCCGGCGCGAGAACCGAGCCGTCGTCGTCGACGCCACTGTCCACGGCCGCGATCACCGCGGCGAGCATCACGCCCGACAAGCCCGCGGTCAGCAGGATGCCGGGGCTCAGACGACGTGGGTCCTGCCATGCGAGCACCGCGCTCGCGATGAGCAGCACTGCCGCAACTATCGGTACGCCCATCACGAGCACGATGGTGTCACAGGTGTCGCGCAGGTCGGCGAATGAGGAATGAGCCCAGCGGCTCTAACTCGATCTCGGCGCACACGAAACGTTTCTCCGTACCCATTCTCGGACGCGATCGAAACCGCGCGGCCGGCGTGCAATCATCGAACGAGTTGGGCCGACGCCACAGTCGGTCCTCGTCATCCCAGGACGCACACATGCATCTGCCCGCGATGAGAACTCCGATTCTGGTGCTGAGCATCGGCCTGCTCCTGAGTTGGCTGCTGCCGCCGCCCGCTCATGCGGCGCCCAACCGGGTCGATGCCACTCCGGCTGGGTTGACCCTTGATGGACGCCAGTGGTGGCCATCCGGATTCGACGCCTACCAGCTGGCCACCGATTGGTCGGTGAATGCCGGATGCGGAGCGATGGTTGATCTCGACGACTATTTCGCCGCCTTACCTCCGCATTCGCTCACCCGCTTCAATCTGTTCGCTCAACTGGCCGTGAACAAGTACACCCAAAAATTGGATTTCGGGCCGATGGATGCCGTCTTCGACGCCGCCGCACGGCACGATCAGATGGTCTTGCCTGTCCTCGCGGCCGCCGATGGCGCATGCGAGAGCAGAGTTTTCAAGGAACGGGACTGGTACCGATCCGGCTGGCGAACCGTCGCCGGCGCGGGCGGACTCACGTTCGAGCAGTGGGTCAGGACGGCAGTGGGACGCTGGAAGAGCAGGTCGGCCCTGGCGGGATGGGAATTGGTGGGTGAACCCGAACCGTCCATCTGTGGCGATCAGTCGTGTGGATGGCAGCAGCGGTCGTGCCCGGTCGACGCCGCGCGCGTACTGCGGTCGTTTTTCGGCAGCGCAGGCGCGATGGTCACCCGACTGCACGGCGGGGCGGTGATCTGGTCCGGCTTCACCGGCGGTGGCCAGTGCGGCATCGCCGGGCCCGACTACCAGTACGTCGCCGGCTCCCCGTACGTGGACGTCCTGGACTATCACGACTACGGTGCGGACGGTGTCGCGCTCCCCGGGGATCAGTGGAACGGACTGGCCGAACGTCTACGCCAGGCACGCGTAGTCGGAAAACCCCTCGCGGTGAACGAGATCGGCCAGCATGCCGGCTCATGCGGTTCGACATCCGAGCGCGCCGACGACTTCCGGACCAAGGTCGCCGGTCAGCGGGCGGCCGGGACGGCAACCGCACTCTTCTGGGCATTCGTCCCGGACCCGAGGCACGACCAGTGCACCTACGACATCGGTCCCGGTGACCCGGTGCACGAACTGGTCTCCGAACTGACAAGCCTCGATTGAGGGTCAGCACTCGGGCAACAGTTCAATACCCGGCCGACGGGCCGACCGGCCGTTAGACTCTGCCGATGTCCAGTCCCCTGGGGATCACCCCCGACGAGTCGCTGCGCAAGGGACTTCAGAGTCGTCACATCAGCATGCTCGCGCTCGGCGGTGCCATCGGCACCGGCTTGTTCGTCGCCTCGGGCGCCACCATCTCCGACGCGGGCCCGGGTGGCGCCATCCTGGCGTATCTGCTGATGGGCTGCATGGTCTTCTTCCTGATGCAGAGCCTCGGCGAGATGTCGGCGTACATCCCGTGCAGCAACCCGTTCGAGGAGTACGGAAAGCGCTTCGTGTCCAAGTCCTTCGGCTTCGCAGCCGGGTGGAACTACTGGCTCAACTGGTCGGTCACCTTGGCCGCCGAGTTGGTGGCCGCCGGGCTGATCATGAAGTACTGGGCACCCGACGTGCCGTCGTGGATCTGGTCGGTCGTGTTCCTGGCGGGTCTGCTGGCGCTGAACCTGTTCGCGGTCAAGGCATTCGGCGAAGCCGAGTTCTGGTTCGCGGCGATCAAGGTCATCGCGGTGGTCGTCTTCCTCATCGTCGGCGTGCTGCTGATTCTCGGTGTCGTCGGCGACCGTCCGTCGCCGGGCTTCAGCAACTGGACGATCGACGACGCTCCGTTCGTGGACTTCCCGCTCGGCATGCTGTCGGTCTTCCTCATCGCCGGTTTCGCATTCCAGGGCACCGAGATGATCGCGGTCGCCGCCGGCGAGGCGGTCGAACCGAAGACGGCGATTCCACGCGCCGTGCGCACCGTCTTCGTGCGCATCCTGCTGTTCTACATCGGCACCCTGACCGTCATCGCGTTCCTGATCCCGTACACCGACCCCAATCTGCTGAATGCGTCCGAGGAGAACATCGCAATCGCCCCGTTCACCCTCGTGTTCTCCGACGCGGGGATCGCGGTGGCGGCATCGATGATGAACGCCGTGATCCTGATCGCGATCCTGTCGGCGGGCAATGCGAGCCTGTTCGCGGCAACCCGCGCGTTGTACGGCCTGTCGGTGCAGGGCAACGCCCCACGTGTGTTCGGCTGGGTCACGCGATCAGGAGTGCCACTCCTCGCCGTGGCCGCGACGACGGCCATCGGCGCCCTCTGCTTCCTGGCGAGTCGGGTGGGCGACGGTCGCGCGTATGTGTGGCTGGTCACCGCCTCGTCGGTGGCGGGCTTCATCACGTGGATGGGTATCGCGTGGGCCCACTATCGTTTTCGTCGGGCGTGGCAGGCGCAGGGTCTGGACCTCGGCAGACTCCCCTACAAGGCCTGGCTCTACCCGGCCGGCCCGATCATCGCGTTGCTCATGTGTGTTGCAGTCATCGCGGGGCAGAATCTCCCGGCGATCCGCGACGGATCCGCGGGGAATCTCGAACTCTGGCTCACCGCCTACGGCGCACTGTTCGTGTTCCTCGCTCTGTGGTGGGGCCACAAGGTGATCACGCGCAGCCCGACCGTCGACCTGCTCACCGCCGATCTGTCACCCACATCGGCTGCGTCGGCGCATCGCGATCCGGATCCGGACCTCGTCGGCTGACCGGTTCGTCGGGCGATCGGGGTGGGGCGCCGGGGCTCGCTCAGTCGCTGACCTCGCCGATCAGCCGACAAGTTCGGCGATGTGGTTCAACGAGTTACGCAGATGGTCGTCGGCGAACGGCGGGAACTCGATGTACTCGCGGATGTGGGTGGGTACGGCCGACCAGTCGTAGGTCAAGGTGAGCTCGGTGGACGACTCCCCCACCGGCACCAGGTCGTACCGCCATGTCCAGCCGCCGAATTCGAGCTCCCCGGAGTCGTTGCGCTGCCCTGGTTGCCACGCTATCGCCGACCGCGGTTCGATCACCTCGACCCGGTTCTCCATCAGGTAGTCACCATCCGGATGGTTGGAGTGGTACATGTTCATCCGGAAGAGCTGGCCCACCTCCCGCAGCGGCGTCGTGTCGACTGCGTCCCGAACCCAGCCGGTGCCGTCGATGGCCTGGTGTGTGCGGGGGTCGGCGAGCGCCGCGAACACCTCATCGGGTGTGGCGGAGATCGTGCGGCTGACGGCAACGTTCTCGTGCGTCATGGTGCTGCCCTTTCGGGTCGGGTCCCCCGGATCGGGGATCGGACACAGAGGTGGACCCGAACCGGCGCCCGTACTCATCGGTGACCTTGTTCCCCACGAGTGCGTGTCATCCTCGTGAGATGGACCTGCGCCTGACTCGGGAACGTTTCGCCGCCGCCCGGTCGGTCACGCTCGCCACCGTGTCACCCTCCACCAAGCCGCACCTGGTCCCCGTCGTGGGCGCACTCGACGACGACGTCATCTACACGTGCGTGGATCACAAGCCGAAACGAACCACCGCACTCCGTCGTCTCGCCAACATCGCGGACAACCCCGCGGTGTCGCTCCTGGCTGACATGTATTCCGACAACTGGGATGGACTCTGGTGGGTGCGGGTCGACGGCCGGGCACATGTCGTCGACGCCGGTGAATCCGTCGGCAGTCACGGCATCGACACGCTGGCCGGGAAGTACCCGCAGTATCGACTCCGACGGCCCGATGGACCGGTGATCGTCGTGGAGTCTCTGACGTGGCACAGCTGGTCGGCCACCTCATAGGCACGTCGGCGGGGGTGGTTTCGGGCAATTCCGGCGCGTTCCTCGATAGGCTGGCTGCCACGCAGGCATACCGAGGAGGTTCCCGATGGTGCAGCGCAGCGGCGAACGGCCACGCGACAACCGGTCCGAATCACCGGGCTCGGCCGGCCGAGTCTCCGGATCGCCTGACCCACAGCAGGACTTCGACGAGATCGACCACCAGTCGGCGGGTGAGCGCGCCGACGAGGTGGAACCGAAGATGCGACGTCGGCAGTGGATCGGACTCCTTGCCGGCGTAGCACTCGCGGCCCTCGTCTACGTGATCCTGCCCGCCGAAGTCGGGCAGGGAGCCCGGCTCACGGCGGCGACCGCAGTTCTCATGGGCCTCTGGTGGATGACCGAGGCGATACCCATCCCCGCAACCGCGCTGCTGCCGCTGGTGATCTTCCCGGTCTTCGGCTCAGACGAAGCAGGCGAGTCGATCTCGGTGAACGACGTCGGCGCGGCCTACGGAAACAACGTCATCTTCCTGTTCATGGGCGGCTTCATCATCGCCCTCGCGATGCAGCGGTGGAATCTGCACCGCCGCATCGCCCTGGTCACGGTCTCGGCGATGGGCACCAAGCCGCCGATGGTGATCGCGGGCTTCATGATCGCCACCGGATTCCTCTCGATGTGGGTGTCCAACACCGCAACCGCCGTGATGATGATCCCGATCGGCGTGTCGGTCCTGGCGCTGGTTCTCGACCTCGGCAAGGAATCGGGCACCGACGCGCCCGGGCCGAAGGCCACCGACACCGACGAACCGGTGGACGGTGAGACCCTCACCCAGGCGGTCATCAAGAGCAACTTCGGCACAGCACTGATGCTCGGCATCGCCTACGCCGCATCCATCGGCTCGTTGGGCACGATCATCGGCACCCCGCCCAACACCCTCCTGGTCGGGTACCTCGAGGGCGAAGGCATCGACATCGGGTTCCTCGAGTGGATGATCGCCGGCGTCCCGCTCGCCGTCATCTTCCTCGCCATCGCGTGGTTCCTGCTCACGCACGTCCTGTTCAAGCCGGAGACCGACGACATCCCCGGCGGCCGGCGCATCATCCGCGATCAGCTCGACGGCCTCGGCTCGATGTCGCAGGGCGAGATCCGGGTCGCCGCGATCTTCGGCCTCACCGCACTGGCGTGGATCGCGGTCCCGCTGATCTGGGACGAGAATCCGCCAATCTCGGACACCGGCATCGCGATGACGGCGGCGATCCTGCTGTTCCTGCTGCCCAGCGGCTCCAAACCCGGTGTGCGCCTGCTCGACTGGGAGACCGCGATCAAACTGCCATGGGGCGTGCTGCTACTGTTCGGCGGCGGCCTCGCCTTGTCCCAGCAGTTCGAGTCCAGCGGACTGACCGCCTGGATCGGCGACGTGGCCGCCGGGCTCGACACGATCCCGGTCATCGTGCTGGTGGTCATCGCGGCGACCGCGATCATCTTCCTCACCGAGATCACCAGCAACACCGCGACAGCGGCAACATTTCTCCCGGTCGCCGGAGGCGTGGCCATGGGGATGGGTCTCGACCCCCTGGTGCTCACGATCCCCGTCGCCCTCGCCGCGACCTGCGCATTCATGCTCCCGGTGGCGACCCCACCGAACGCGGTGGCCTACGCCAGCGGGTACGTCACCATCGGCCAGATGATCCGTGGCGGGCTCTGGCTCAACCTCATCGGGATCGTGCTCATCACCCTCGCCGCCTACACGGTGTTCGCCTGGTCTCTCGGCATCGCGTACTGACCCACGACTCGACCGGGCCCGGTCGAGTCGCTCGTCACCCTCCCGCCGACCACGGGAATGCACCGAACCGACGGATCCGTTGCGCGAAGGGTCAACAACGTCGTCGAACAAAGAGGTGCAGTTGTGAAGATCGGGATCATCGGAGCGGGATTCATCGGCGGGACGCTCACGCGTCGTCTGACATCGTTGGGACACGAGGTGCGGGTGGCGAACTCGCGCGACCCGGAGACGCTGGCCGAACTGGCCTCCGAGACCGGCGCCACCGCGGTATGGGCCGCCGACGCCGCGAAGGACGCCGACCTGGTGATCGTCAGCATCCCGCAGAAGAACACCCCCGACCTCGCGCCGGGCATCCTCGACGCCCGCAAGCCCGACGCCCCGGTGATCGAGACCAACAACTACTACCCCCAGCAGCGCGACGGCAAGATCGAGGCGATCGAAAACGGTACCCCCGAGAGCGTCTGGGTGTCGGAACTGCTCGGCGTCCCGGTGTACAAGGTGTTCAACGGGATCTACTGGAAGCACCTGCTGAACAAGGGCGTACCCGCGGGCACAGAGGGCCGTATCGCGCTGCCGATCGCCGGCGACGATACGGCGGGCAAGGAGATCGTGTTCCGCGTGGTCGACGAACTCGGGTTCGACCCGGTCGACGCCGGACCGCTCGCCGAGTCGTGGCGGCAACAGCCGGGAACGCCGGTGTACGGCAAGGATTTCGGCGTCGACGACACCCTCAAGGCGCTCGCCGAGGCGTCGCCGGAACGCACCGCTGAGTGGCGCGCCTGACGCACCCTCCCGAGGGGCGGCACGCCACGGCGTGGGGTCACCGGCGCTTCGGGCGACCGGGCCCCCGACGAGCACTCTTGCCGGGGATCTTCCCGGCCGCCTCGCGTGCCGCCCTCTTCGCCGCCGCCTTCTCCTTCGCCGACCGTTTGGGCGCCTCGTCGGTCCGCCCCCGCGACGACGTCGCCTTGCGGCCGCGCACGATGCCGATGAACTCATCGGCCAATTGAGTTGTGGGAGCAGGCCACAGGAGTCCGACGGACCCGGTCGGGGCGTCGGTGACCGGTCGATACACCAGGTCCTTGCGGTGATGCAGGCGCGCCAGCGACTGCGGCACGAGCAGTACGCCGACGCCGGCCGCAACGAGTTCGACTGCGTCACCGGTGGTATCGGGCCGATGGTCCACCGCCACACCCGGGCGCTCGGAAACGGCCAACGGCTCGTCCAGCGGCCACAGGAACTGCTCGTCGGCCAGATCAGCCAGGGTCATCTCGTCGCCGGCGGTCAGGGCGTGGCCCTTCGGCACCACGACGACCGTCGTCTCCTCGTACAGGTCGATCGTGTGATGTTCCCGCGCATCGCCGGACCGCAGGGCATCGGGCAATCTGGTGATCGCCATGTCGACGCGCCGCTCCCCGACCTCCTCGGCACAGTCCGCGACGTCGACGGCGACGAGTTCCAGCGGGACGTCGGGACGCCGCTCGGCCCAGATCCTGACCCACTTGCTCGGCGTGACCCCCGGAACGTACGCCAGTCGGAAGACAGGGGCCTCGCCCGCTGCGTGAACGTCGGGTGTGGTCACGCCCAAAGGCTACCGCCCGATACCCTCGTCGAATGAGCTCGCAGTCGATGAAGCCGGCCACCGCCGCCAAGAAGCTGGACGTGTACCTGCCGGCCACTCCTGCGGAGTTCCAGCAGGGCCCCATCACCCGGGCCGAACTCGCCGCCCTCCAGACCGACCCGCCGGAATGGCTCCGCACGCTTCGCGCCGACGGCCCGCACCCGAAGAATCTGGTCGCGGCGAAACTCGGCATCTCGAACTCGGGTCTGGTTCGCGGCGGCATCACCGAGGCACTCACGACGGCGCAGATCGACGACCTCCTCGCCGAGATGCCGGATTGGCTGGCCGCCGAACGCGCCACCCAGATCGAGGTCCGTCGCGAGGAGCGGCGCGTCAAGTCGCTGCATGCCGACCGACGACGCGCCCGCGAAGAGGGTGACACGGACCCGGAGAGTTAGTCCTCCGACCGGTCCGCAGCAGCACAACGGTATCCGCCCGACAGCGAGTATCGCTTCACTGCAACGTCTCTCGGCTCTCGGCCGCCAGCCCTGTCAGATGCTCCCGGAGCACGCGCTGCGCGCGAGCCGGCGGATCCGTGTCGGCGAGGAGCAGGTGCATCGCCAGACCGTCGACAAGGGCGTGTACCGCGATCGCATGAGAGTCGAGATCGCGGCCGGCGCCGATCAGCCCGTGCTCGCCGAGGACGCCCAGCACCGTCCGACAGAGTGAACGCAAACCGTCGTGGGCCTCACGCGCAGCATCCGCGAGACCGGGATGTGCCACCGACTCGGTCACCATCGCGAGGTTGACGTGCATCTCGACGCGCCGCTCGTCGTCCAGCGGTAGGACCTCGGACAACACGGCTTCGGCCCAGCGGAGCGGATCGCGGATGCGGTCGTGCTCGCGGATGCGGAGCGCCACCCGTTCATAGATCAGGCGCATCGAGAACTCGAGCAGCTCTTCCTTGTCCGCGAACACGTGTCGAAGCGAGCCCACCGAGATGTTCGCCTCGGCCGCCACCTCGCGGACCGATACTCCGGATGCGCCTTCGCGCAACACGATCCGCCACAGGGCCTCGGCTATCTCGGCGCGTCGCCCGTCCCGGTCGATCAACTTGGGCATTGACCCATGCTAGTACACCCGTGCTACCTTGACTTCGAGTTTTGATAGCACGGTTGTGTCAGCAAAAAAGTGGCACAGAACGGAGACACGATGGCGACCCGACACGCGGCGTTGGACGTCCTGCGCGGCATCGCGATTCTGGGCACCCTCGCCACCAACATCTGGATCTTCACCAACCCGGAGGGGTTGATCGGCTACATCCAGGGCGCCTACCGGGCCACCGGCTCCTGGGCGGTGGCCGAGGACCTCCTGCAGCAGCTCGCCCAGGGCAAATTCCTCGGTCTGCTCACGATCATGTTCGGAATCGGGCTGGCCATCCAGCAGCGGTCGGCTGTTCGACGAGGCCGGCCCTGGCCGGGACGGTACTACTGGCGAGCCGCGCTGCTGTTCGTCGACGGCGTGATCAACTACTTCCTCTTCACCGAGTTCGACGTCCTCATGGGATACGCGGTCACCGGCCTCATCGTCGCCTACCTGCTGTCGATGCGACTGCGTCGCCAGTACGTAGCGATCGCGATCGCTGCGTCGACGCACCTGGCGCTGCTGGGGCTGCTGAGCTGGGCCCTTCTCGCCGCGCCCGCCGCATCGAGTCCGGGCGCCGGGCTGTCCCCGAACCCCTACGCAGACGGCAGCTTCGTCGACCTCGTCGCTTTTCGCGCCGAGAACTTCCTGATGTTCCGTGCCGAGGTCCTCTTCATCCTGCCGATGTCGATCGCGCTCTTCCTCATCGGCGCGGCCCTGCTGCGCGCCGGCGTCCTGGAACCGCGCGGCGTCCGGCTTCGGCGACGCCTGATGGCCGTCGGGCTGGGGATCGCCCTACCTCTCGACTTCGCCGTCGGACTGGCCGGTGGCGATGCCGGACTCGTCGTGGGGCGGTACGGGTTGGCGCCGGTCGTCGCACTGGGGTTGCTCGCATGGGTCGCCGGGTACTACGCCGACGGCCGCTCTCCCGGGCGGTGCGGCCGCGCGCTGACACCGGTCGGTCGAATGGCGTTGTCCTGCTACGTGTTACAGAACGCGATCGCGGGTGCCGTCTGTTACGGCTGGGGCCTGGGGCTCGCGCAACATCTCGACGGCTCGACGCTGGTCCCCGCCACGGTGTCCCTGTACCTGGGCATCGCCGTGGTGCTCATGCTGTTCTCCCGCTTCTGGCTCAGCCGGTTCGAGCGGGGCCCTCTCGAATGGCTGTGGCACCGAAGCTACGACCGCATCACCACTTCCGCCGACCGGCGAATGTCACCCGAACGAGTGGACTACCCGCGGTGACGGCTGCTCGACCGCAGGTCAGCGAGCTGACCGGGATGGGTTAGCCATCCCCGCCGCGGGGTACCCGACGCGCACCATCATCCGACCGAGGAGTGAGTCGTGGACACCGCCATCTGGATCATCATCGCCGTCGTCGTCGTGATCGTCATTCTTGCGCTCGTGTTGCTGCTTCTTCGTCAGCGAAAGGCACGCCGACGGGTTCAAGCCGAGGAGATCAGGCAGAACGCCACGCAACAGGTCTCGACCGTCCGCCACCGCGAGGCCGTCGCCGAGGAGGCCGACGCCCGGGCACGGAAAGCGCAGGCCGAAGCCGACGCCAAGGCCGCAGAGGCCAAGCGGCTGCAGGAACAGGCACGCCACCACCAGGGACACGCGGCCGAGTCGCGGCACGAGGTCGAAAGCGAGTTCGCCCGTGCGGACCGTCTCGACCCCGATGTCCGACGGAACGCGGATGGACGGGACACCGAGGGACAGGGCGCCGACGGGCGTGGTGCGGACGGGCGGGACGACCCGAACACCGCAGGCCGGCACGCCGGTCAGCCGTCGAACAACCCGATCGATCCGCGTCACCGCCCGGACGCCGATCCCCGCGGACACCAGACGCCGCCGAACGCCCGCTGACGAGACCCTCTCGCAAGCGACGCCGGCCACACCTGCAGCGCGGTGTGACGGAGCCCGCTCCCAAAAGTGGTACTCAGTCCCGAGTGTTAGTGGGTACCATTTCTCTCGTCATCTGCGCCGGGACCTTCGGGGGCCGGTCTTCCGCAGCACCAGAGGGGTCCACGCATGGCGTCGTTTCTGTTCAAGCTCGGAAGCTTCTGCTTTCGCCACAAATGGTCGGTGATCGCGGCCTGGCTGGCTGCGCTCATCGCGGTCGCCGGACTGGTCGGCGCACTCCAGCCCAAGTTCGCGCAGGACTTCAGCCTTCCCGGCACCGACTCGGGGGTTGCCACCGAACAGGTCGAGCAGTACTTCCCACAGGTCATGGCCCAGCAGGAACAGGCGTCGACGAGCATCCTCGTCGCTGCCGAGGACGGGCTGCAGAACCACACCACGCAGCTGAACGAACTCGCCGCGGCCCTCCGCGGACTCCCCGACGTGATCGAGCCGCAGACTGTCGTCAACCCGCTGACGGTTGCGGCCGCTGAACCAGCACTCGCAGCGCAGGTCGTCGGCGACAACGGTCGGGTCGGCCTCTTCCAGGTTCGCCAGGACATCCCGATCCTCGACCTCACCGTCGAGAACAAGGAAGAACTCGTCTCGATCCTGGACGAGTTCTCCGTCGACGGTCTGCAGGTGGAGGCAACCGGGTCGCTGATGCAGGTGATGGAAGCCGGCGGCACGGCCGAACTGCTCGGTTTCGCCGTCGCCTTCGTCGTGATGATCGTGGCGTTCGGAGCTCTCATCGCCGCCTTCATACCTCTCGTCACCGCGATCGTCAGTGTCGGCATCACCATCCTGCTGCTCACGCTGTCGGCCGAGGCTCTGTCGATCAACGAGTCCGCCACCGCCATCGTCACGATGCTCGGCATCGCCGTCTCCATCGACTACGCGCTGTTCATCGTGTCCCGGTACCGCGCGGAACTACTCCGCGGCGGCGCGCCATCAGACGCCATCGGCCGAGCCGTCGGCACAGCCGGGTCGGCGGTGGTTTTCGCCGGCCTCACCGTGATCGTGGCGGTGGTGGCCCTCATGGTGATCGGCATCCCGATCATCACTCAGATGGGCGCGGGTGCCGGCGTCGCCGTGTTCATCGCGGTGCTGGCTGCTCTGACCCTCATCCCCGCCATTCTCGGCGCGTTCGGGCGATTCGCCTTCCTACCTCGAATCCCCTGGATCAAGCACGCCGTGGAATCCGAGGACGACACTATGGGCGTCAAGGTCGGGCGCACCGTCGTCAAGTGGCCCATCCCGTTCATCGTGATCGGCCTGCTGGCGCTCGCGGCCGCGGCCATCCCGGCAACCAAGCTGGAACTCGGTCTGTCGCTGTCCAGCGAAGCCGAAGCACCCGCGCAGGAACTGCTGAGCCGCGGTTTCGGTGAGGGCATCAACGGCCCATTGCTCGTCGTCGTGCACGACGAGGACGGCGCGATCAACGCCCCGGCCGAGGAGACCGTGCGGCACATCGCAACCCTGAGTGATGTCGCCAACCCCGAGGGGCTCACCTGGACGGGCAACCGAGCAGGCGACACCGCGCTCATCATGGTCACCCCGGAGAGCGCGCCGTCGTCAGCCGCCACACACGACCTCATGGAGCAGATCCGCGCCTTTGCACCAACGGTCGAGAACCGTGGCGCGGAACTCCACGTCGGCGGTCAGACAGCCATCATGTCCGATCTCTCCCAGAAACTCGACGATGCACTCATCCCCTACCTGGTCGTGGTCGTCGGTCTCGCATTCCTGATCATGATCGGCGTCTTCCGGTCGCTCTGGGTCCCGCTCATCGGCACCCTCGGATTCGTCTTCTCGGTCCTGGCGACCTTCGGCGTCACCGTGGCGATCTTCCAGGAGGGCTGGCTGGGATTGATCACCCACACGCAGCCGATCATCTCCTTCCTACCGATCTTCCTCATCGGCGTGGTGTTCGGGCTCGCGATGGACTACCAGGTGTTCCTGGTGACCCGAATGCGCGAGGAGTTCATGCACGGCTTGTCGGCCAAGGAGGCGATCGTCGCCGGTTACCGGCACGGAGCCCGGGTGGTCACGTCGGCGGCGATCATCATGATCAGCGTCTTCGCGGCGTTCATGCTCTCCCCGGAGACGACCGCCAAGATGATGGGTTTCGCGCTGGCCGCGGCAGTGTTCTTCGACGCCTTCGTGATCCGCATGCTGGTCGTACCCGCGGCGATCGCGTTGCTCGGCGACCGGGCCTGGGGCCTCCCGCGCTGGCTCGACCGCTTCGTGATCAACTTCGACATCGAGGGCGAAGCAGTCCGCCATCGTGGGCTCGAGGAACCGGACGACACCAGGTCCCCGGTCCCGGCGAGTTGATAAGCCGCACAATCCTTCTGACAAGAAGTGAGCACGTATGGGCAACTGCCTGACTGTGCACGCCGGCTCCGACGCCCCGGAACCCGCACCGGGGCGTCGGATGGGCCTGCGTGAACAGAACAAACTGCGCACCCGCAACGCCATCCGGCAGGCGGCGATCACCCTGATCGCCGAGCAGGGGTACGCCAAGACCACCGTCGAGCAGATCGCCGAGGCCGCCGGCGTCTCACACACGACGTTCTTCCGCTACTTCCCGTCGAAGGAACAGGTGGTCGTCGGAGACGAGCACCTGCATGCCGAGGCGCACGCGATCGTCGAGTCCATGCCGCCCGGCCTCAGCCACTTCGATCTCATCCGGCGCCTGATGACCGAGCTGCACCGCCTGACGGTCGACGACCCCTGGGTCGGCAATCCGCTCCGCATGCAACTGATCCGCACCGAGCCGTTGCTGCAGAAGACCTTTCAGGTCGAGTCCGAGCGCATGATCTCGGACATGACCCAGCTCATCGCCGACTACTTACGGATCGCGCCCGACGACTTCCGGCTCAAGGTGTTCCTCGACGCGGTGGCCGGGGTGACCTTCCATCTGGCCACCGAGTTCGACGACAACCGGGAGATGCCCCAGCTCGAGACGACCCTGCGCGCGCTCGATCTGCTCGAGCAGGGGTTGCCGGTCGGGTCGACGCACCCGTCTGACCGTTCGTCCCGCGAACATTCCCTCTAGGATTCAGAGCGTGATCTCGGACAGCGTGGCCCGACCGCGAACGACAACCCGGCTTGCCTCGTCGCTCATCGCGCTCGCGGCGTCGGTCGCCGTCGCCCTCTCGCTCGCGGCATCGGCCCAGGCCGCGCCGGCCAAGCCGACCCCGACGCCCTTCCCGGTGACCGACATCGCGCGGCTCTACGCCTCGGACATCTCGTCGTATCCGGGCGGCGTGTACCTGCAACCGGTCGAGACCTTCACCGCCCTGCGCCGCGATCACCCCGAGGTGATGGCCCGCAATCTCGAGACGGCGGTCGCGATCAACCAGTCGGCGGCCGGCAACCCGGGACTGCAGCGCCGAGCGCTCGCCGACGCACACGACGATCCGCTCTGGACGATGTCCGATGCCTTCGGCGACCGGCTCGGACGGGATTTCCGGAACGCCCTCGCCGCCGATCGCCTCCCGAAGACCACGGCCCTCTTCAGCGACTACCTCGCCCGCGCCGGTGGGCTCGCGAACGCGACGCTCGTCGAGAAGTACGTGTTCGGGTACGAGCGGCCGTTCATCGTCGCACCCGAGCGGATCCGCAAGTACATGCGCGCCGGAGCCAGCGAATACGACGCGCTGGTCAGCAACCCGTCCTTCCCGTCCGGCCACACCAGCCTGTTCTTCTGGCGGGGCACCCTGTTCGCGTCGATGCTCCCGGAACTCGCGCCGCAGTTCCTCGCCCGTGCCTCGGAGGGTGGATATCACCGCATCGTGCTGGGCGTGCACTACCCGCTCGACGTGATCGGTGGAGCGATCGTCGGGCAGGCCGCCGCCGCCGATCGCTGGAACGACCCGCAGTTCCGCCGGCTCCTCGCCGCGTCTGCCACCGAGATCCGCAAGGAACTCGAATGGCGTTGCGGCGCAGCCCTCTCGGTGTGCATCGCGCGTGACACGCCCTACGCCACCGATGCCGCGGCCCAGACGATCTACGCCCAGCGCATGACCTACGGATTCGGACGCGTCTCGTCGCCGACACATCCGATGGTGGTGCCCCGACAGGCCGTCGAACTGATCGCCGGGGCGTACCCGCGACTGACCGACGAGCAGCGGCGTCAGGTCCTGGAACAGACCGCGTCGCCCGCGGGATATCCGCTCGACGACCAGCGTCCCGGCCGCGCCTCCTGGCAGCGCCTGGACCTCGTCCGTGCTTACACCGCCGACGTCACGGTCGGCCGCGACGGTCGGGTGACCGTCCACTGAGGACCGCCCTGACCTGCTGGTAACTGAATCGTTTGTCCCACTGCCCGTTGCGAACTCGTTCGTGACGGGCAGTGTCGTGCCATGTGGTCCACTGTGTGTCCAGTTTCGCCGAACAGCTTGACACCGGCGTAAGGGTATGGCTACTTTTCGAGTGGCCCACATCACATCCGACGTGGACTCACCGCCTTGACCAGGGCGGACGGTGCCGGAATCGCGGACCCAGACACAGCGCTGGGTCGATGAACTCAATCCTTCTAAGCCCCGCCGGGGCGATGTCGCCGTGCCCTCTCGCAGGGCGGTTCCGTCGTGCCCGGAGATCATCGGGAAAGGCAGTCGAAACATGCGTTGGTCGAATTCACGCAGGAGAGCCGGACGGTTGGCGGCGGTCGCCGTCGCCGCGGCGTGCATCTTCTCGGTCGTGTCGTGCAGCAGCGACGACGGCGGATCGTCGGACGGCTCCGCCGCGGATGCCAGCGGCACCAAGGCGTCGGGCGAGGCGATCAAGGTGGGGTTGTTCAACCCCACCAAGGGCCCCGCCACCCAGGGTGGCGTGACCACCGGCAAGGACGCCGCCCTGGACTACATCAACAACCAGATCGGCGGCATCGGGGGCCGGCCCGTCGAGATCGTCGACTGCGGAATCGACCAGACCGCACCGGAATCGACGGTGTCGTGCGCCAACCAGTTCGTCGAGGCCGGCGTGGTCGCCGCGATCGACGGCTACAATGCCGAATCCGCCTCCGCGGTGCCGATTCTCACCTCGGCCGGCATCCCGCTGGTCGGCCAGATCCCGTTCAACACCTCCACCGGCGCCTCGGCGGAGAACCGCGTGTACTTCGGTCCGCCACCCGCCGCGTTCCTCGTCGGTTTCATGCAGCAGCTCAAGGCCGCGAACAAGAACTCGCTGACGCTGGCGAATGCCGATCTCCCTCAGGCACATCAGGTCTTCGACGGTTTGATGAAGCCGCTCGGCGCCCAGCTCGGCATCGACGTCAAGTCGGTCTACTACCCGCCGACCGGCCCGAACTTCACCTCGCTGGCCACCACCCTGGCCGAGGGCAACCCCGCCGCGGCCGGCCTGATGACCTCACAGAACGACAACGTGTGCACCAAGCTCGCGCAGTCGCTGCGGTCGGTGAACTACGAGGGCACCATGTTCATGGCGGCCTGCACCGACTTCATCGACACCATGGGTGCGCAAGCGGTTGGCGCACAGACCTACTCACCGATCTGGCAGCCCCCGGCCATGGACTCCGCACCGGAGCCGGCCAAGGCGAATCTCGGGATCGCCCAGAAGTTCATCGACGAGCAGGGTGGCACCGGCGGTTTCTACGCCTACGGCACCTTCGCGACCCTCGCCGACTTCGCGATCACGCTCAACAACGCCAAGGTCACCGATTTCACCGGCCCGAACGTGCTCGGTGCGCTCAAGGCAGTCACCGACTACCAGTCGTTCATCGGCCCGAAGCTCAACTGCGGTAAGCCGACCACGCCGAACTGCACCACCGAGATGCTGCTGTTCGACGTCGTCGCCGAGAAGAAGACCGAACCCGCCACCGGCGGCTTCATCACCCCGCTTCCGGCTGCGCTGCAGCGCATCCCGGGCGCTTACTGACACGGGTCGCTGGTGTGGCGGGGTGGTCACCCACCCCGCCACACCCGGCTCTGCTCCCCGATCCGAACGCTCCGCATCCTCACACGCGCGTGAGATCCGTACGCGCCGAACGAATGAGTACGCCACATGGGCCAGTTCCTCCAGTTCGTCTTCCTCGGACTATCCGCCGGTGCCATCTATTCGGTGCTCGCGTCGTCCCTCGTGGGCATCTATGCCGCCACCGGCATCATCAACTTCGCGCAGGGCGCCATCGGCCTCTACTCGGTCTATCTCGTCGCCGCACTGCGCACCGACGGCAGTCTCGTCCTGCCCATCGGCACACTGAAACTCGGGAGTGAGTCCGACCCCACCTCGATGGAGTTGGCACTGGTCCTCGGCGTGCTCAGCGCGGTCGTCTGGGCCCTGCTCGCACACGTACTCATCTTCCGGCCGCTCCGCTCGGCCCCGGTGCTCGCCCAGGTCGTCGCCTCGGTGGGACTCATGCTCTTCATCCAGGCGCTCGTCCATCTCCGCTTCGAGACCGAGAACCTCTTCGCCGAGGCCATCCTGCCGGAGGACACCGTCGACATCGCCGGCGCGGTCGTCAACGTCTCGGACCTGATCCTGGCCGGCGTCGCCATCGCCATCTCACTGGTGCTGTGGGCCTACTTCCGGCTCACCACCCTGGGCGTCGCCACCCGCGCGGGCTCCGAAGACGAACTCGCCGCCCGACTGTCGGGTTACTCCCCGGACCGCCTCGCGGCGATCGTGTGGGCACTCACCGGTGCGGCAACCGGTCTCATCGTCGTCCTGGCGTCCTACACCATCGGACTCACCGAGACCAGCTACACCTTCTTCGTCATCCCGGCCCTGGCCGTCGCCCTCGTCGGCCGGCTCACCTCATTCGGGATCGCCTGTGCCGCAGGTCTTGTCCTCGGCGCATTCCAGTCCACCATCACGTGGCTCACCACCAAGGACTGGTGGCCGGAATGGGCGCAGGCCGGCCTCGGTGACGCCGTTCCGTTCGTCATCGTCGTCATCGCCCTCTTCCTGCTCGGCGGTCGGATCCCGTCGCGCGGCTCGCTCGGCGAGGTGCGCATGCCCGCGGTCCGGATCCCCCGCATCCGGCTGATCCCGACCGTCGTCTGCATCGCGGTGGTCGTCGTGGCGATCCTCCTCACGTCCGGCAGCTGGCGGTTCGGCGTCGTCACCTCGGTGATCCTCAGCCTCATCGCATTGTCGTTGGTCCTGCTCACCGGTTACCTCGGCCAGATCTCGCTGGCCAGCATGGCCTTCGCCGGCGCGGCCGGGTTCGCCCTGTCGAAGCTGACGACCAACTGGGATGTGCCGTTCCCGTTCAGCATGATCTTCGCCGCCCTGATCGCGACCGGCCTCGGTGTCCTGGTGGGCGTGCCCGCACTCCGGATCCGCGGCGCCCAGCTGGCCGTCGTGACATTGGCCGCGGCCCTGGCCATCCAGAGCTTCGTCTTCAACAACCCGGCAATCACGTCCTTCGAGGGCAACCTCATCGCGGACCCGACGATCTTCGGCCTCGACCTCGGGGTGCGCGACGGCACCAACCTGGTCACGATCCGGTTCTCGCTGATGGTCCTGATCGTCGTTGCCATCGCGACTCTCGTGGTGCTGCGTTTCATGGGCGGCTCGACCGGCCGGGCCTTCCTGGCCGTCCGCTCCAACGAGCGCGCCGCGTCGTCGGTCGGGATCAACGTCGCCGCAACCAAATTGCTCGGCTTCGCACTGTCGGCGTTCCTGGCCGGCATCGGCGGTTGCCTCATCGGTTACAGCCGCGGACAACTGTCGGCCGGCTCGTTCACGGTGATGATCGGGCTGACGCTGCTCGCGATGACCTACGTCGGCGGCATCACGTCGTTCGCCGGTGCGGTCCTCGCCGGCATCATCGGACCGCTGGGCGTGGGTTACGTGTTCCTCAACCAAACCCTCGCTCTCGGTGAGTACTACGAGCTCTTCGCCGCCGGCAGCCTCCTGCTGATGGCGGTGCTGAATCCCGTCGGCGTCGCGGGGGCCATGTCGGAGCTCGGCGAGAAGCTACGCGCCCACCGGCACAAACCGTCCCCCCGTCCGGAAGCGCCCGGCGCGGCACAGAACGCACAGGAGGGTGCACATGTCTGAGTCGACACTCGAGAAGCCGGCCACGTCGACGACACTCCTCGAGACGGGCGGGCTGTCGGTCCGGTACGGCGGCGTCAGCGCCAACTCCGACATCGACATCTCGGTCTCGGCGGGCGAGATCGTCGGACTGATCGGACCCAACGGCGCGGGCAAGACCACGTTCGTCGACGCGGTCACCGGATTCACCAAGGCCACCGGCACGGTGTCGTTGCGCGGGGAGAGACTGGACAAGGCGAGCCCCCATCGTCGCCGCCGGGCCGGCATGGCCCGGACGTGGCAGGCGGGCGAACTGTTCACCGACCTCACCGTCGAGCAGAACCTGGCCGTGGCGGTCCAGCCGGTCGGCCTGCGGGCCATGCTCGCCGACGTCCTCAACGGTTCCCGTCCGCCCGCCGATGTCATCTCGTCGGCACTCGAACTCGTCGGCCTGGCCGATGCCGCCGACCAGTTCCCCGGCGAGCTGACCCTGGGACAGCAGAAACTTGTCGGTGTCGCGCGGGCGTTGGTCGGCGGGACGCAACTCGTCCTGCTGGACGAGCCGGCCGCCGGACTCGACACCCACGAGAGCCGCGACTTCGGGACCGAACTCCGCCGGATCGCGGCGACCGGTATCGGCATCCTGCTCATCGACCACGACATGTCGCTCGTCCTCGACGTGTGCGACCGCCTGTACGTGCTCGACTTCGGCCGGGTGATCGCCAGCGGGCCCCCGGCCGCCATCCAGGACGATCCGGCGGTCATCTCGGCCTACCTCGGCAGTCCCGAGGTGGACCCGGACGCCGCCCCGACCGGACCCGACCCGAAGGAAACGCGATGAGCGCGCACGCCGCCCCCGGCCAGGCGACACCGGACCCGACGACACCGGATTCGACGACCCCGGTGTTGACGATCGACGACGTCACCGTCGGTTACGGCGGGGTTCCCGCCGTCCGCGGTCTCAGCGCCGCCGTCCGTCCCGGCGAGATCCTCGCGCTGCTCGGTCCGAACGGGGCGGGCAAGACGACGAGTCTGCTCGCCGCGGTCGGTGCCCTCGGACTGATGTCGGGCACGGTGACCGCCCTCGGCGACCCCATCGACCGTCGCATCGAACGCAACGCGCGGCGCGGGATCACCCTGGTCCCCGACACCCGGGGCGTCTTCCACCGTCTGTCGGTGTCGGACAATCTCCGTCTCGCCAAGCGTCGTAACGGGCCCGACCTCGACACCGTCTACCAGTACTTCCCGAAGCTCAAGACGATGCGGGGCCGACGCTGCGGCAATCTCTCCGGCGGCGAACAGCAGATGCTCGCACTCGCCAAGGCGCTGCTGGCGGACCCGAAGGTCCTCCTCATCGACGAGCTGAGCCTGGGCCTGTCCCCGGTCGCGGTCCAGGACCTGCTGCCCCGGCTCCGGTCGATCGCCGACGAACACCAGATGGCTGTCGTCCTCGTCGAACAGCACATCGATCTCGCCCTCGGCATCGCCGACGCCGCCATCGTGCTCCATCACGGTCGGGTCGCGCTCTCGGCACCCGCGAGCGAACTCCGCAACCGGCGGGACATGGTCGAGGCGGCCTACTTCGGGCGCACCGTCGAGGACCGCGCCTCCTAGGGCCGCGCGGTCTGCAGGCGTACGGACGAGACGACGGAACCGGGACGACGTGGCCATCGGGGACGCAGACGATCCGGGGCGGACGGATGCCGGCGTCGCACGAGCGGCACGCAACACGCGCAACCGGCCCACCGACGACGAGTTGCTCGACGCCGCATGCGCAGTCATCGCCGAGGTCGGTGCCGAGCGCACCACGATGACCGCCATCGCCGAACGCGGCGGCACCACCCGGGTCACCCTCTACGCACACTTCGGGTCCCGCGACGAGCTGGTCAACCGGGTGATGACCCGCGAGCTCGACACGTTCACCTCGTTCATGTTCGAGGTGTACGACGCGAGTGAGGACATGCCGTACGGTGCCCGCGCCCGCTACTCGGTGCAGGCCCTGTTCGACTACGCCCGACGCCACCCGGCAGGTCTGCGTGTCCTCATCGGCCACCGGGAGGGCGGCAGTGACCGCCGGTTGTACGCCGCACTCGAACCCCGTATCGCCGCACGCCTACGCCAGAACTACGCCGAACGCGGCGCGCGGATCGCGGCCAGTGCCGACACCCTCGCGTCGCTCCTGCTGGGGATGAGCCTCGACGTCGCCCACCGCGCGCTGATCGTCGACGGCGCCGGCGTCGACGAGGCCTGCGACCTCGCGATCACCGCGACCCTCGCCGTGCTCCGCGACGTCCGCGCGGACCAGCTGCGCGCTCTCGACGAATCGCTCGGGCGGCGCTGAACCCGTGACCGGCGGTCGACACGGGCGCGCTCAGGACCGGGGCGGTCACCCCAGCCAGCGGCCGGCACGCCGGCTGTGGCCCGCCTTCGTCGCCGCGGGCAACCGGTCGTAGGCCCGGGCGAGGAAGTTCGACCGCGCATTGGCCTCGAAGACGTCCCGGTGGTCGCGAACGAACGTCCAGTACAGCCCGTCCCAGTCGGCGGTCCAGTCGCCGGGCGGTATGTCCGACATCTTCTTCAGATAGTTGCTGCCCGAGACGTAGGGCTTGGTGGTGATCGCCTCACCGGCCGCGAACTGACTCATCGCGTACACGTTGGGGACCATCACCCAGTCGTACGCGTCGACGAACATCTCCATGAACCACTCGTAGATCTGCTCTGGGTCGATGCGGAGCAGGCACATCGCGTTGCCCAGGACCATCAGTCTCTCGATGTGGTGGGCATACCCGTTGGCGAGAATCCGCCGGATGACGAAATCGACTGGTTCGAGCCCGGTCTCGGCGGTCCACCACCCGTCGGACAGCTTGCGATCGTGGCCCAGATGATTCCGGCTTCGGAGAACACGCCCGCGGGTCTCGTACGACGCCCGCATGTACTCCCGCCAGCCGATCAGCTGCCGCACGAACCCTTCGACGCTGGCCAGTGGGACGCGGTTACGTCCACCGGCCTCCAGCGCCCTTCTCAGCACCGTTCGCGGGCTCAGGAGCCCGGTGTTGAGTGCGGGCGTCAGCAACGAATGGAAGACGAACGGGTGCTCGGTGCTGATCGCATCCTCGTAGGGTCCGAACTCCGCGAACCGGTCGGCCAGGAACTGCTCGAGCATGGCCCGCGCCTCGTCGTGGGCGGTGGGCCAGGCGAAACCGTCGGCGTCGCCCGGGTTGTCGGGAAACTCGTCGGCCACCCAGGCGATCGCGGCGTCGACCTCGGTATGTCGCGCCGGCGGTGTCGGTTGCGGGACCTCACGGTTCTTCGGCAGTTTCTTACGGTTCTCGGTGTCGAAGCTCCACCGACCGCCCGCCGGTTTGCCGTCGTCGTCGACGAGGATGCCGAGCCGTCGTCGCTGCCAGGTGTAGAACTGCTGCATCCGCGGTCGCTTGCCGGCGAAGAACTCGTGGATCTGCGAACGGGTGGTGAGGAAGTTCGGACTCTCGGCGATGTCGTCGGCCGCGAGTGGACACCCGGCGTGCTGGAAGGCCGCCAGCAGGTCGCCCGTCAGCCAGTCGTCGACGACGTCGTACAGGTGAACCGACGCCGGGGCCCGGCGGGACAGGTACTCCACGAGCTGGTCGTGACTGGACTCCTCCGCGTCGGTCTCGAGCACGTCGACCTCGAAACCCCGGTCCCGCAGCCGGTCTGCGAACCTGCGCATACTCGCCCGGTGCAGGACGAGTTTCTGCACGTGGAACCGGTACTGCCGGAACATCAGATCGTGTTCGACGAGGACGAAACGGGTGCCGGGCTCCGCGTCGAGGTGCGACTCGAACAACTGATGCGGCAGCACCACGCGGACGACATCGCCGGACGGACCTGACATCGGCTCTCCTCTCGCCGCCGCTACACGCTCCCGACTTGGACGGCCCTCTCAAGGGCCGGACAAGTCGACCCCAAGTTCGCACCAAGCGCCCGGCGACATCCTGTCGTTCATCACCCGAACACCACGATGAGCCGCCGAAACCGGGCACCCGCCCACTCCAGACGATAGGAACCACGATGTCGCGCAGCACCGCCAGCTATTCGCACCCCTCCGACGATCGGATTGCCGAGTCCGGCGGCGACGTGCCGTCCGTGGACAAGCCCCTCTGGCAGCTGGGCCGGCGTGCGGTGGTCATCGCCGCCTGCGTGGGCTTCTCCGCGCTCGCGGCCTGCAGCGTCAGCGTCGGCACGCAGTCGATCGAAGAGGCCTCCGACATCGACGTGGGCGAGTGCCTGCAGATCGGTGCCGAAGCCGGCGAAGGCAAAGTCGAGGCGACCAAGGCCGAGTGCGAGGGAACCGAGGGGCTCACCTTCTACGCGGCCGACAAGGTCAGCACGTCGGCGGAGTGCGGCACCCCCAACACGTCCGCGCTCACCTTCGGCGAAGGCGACCAGAAGCTCTGCCTCACACCCAACTTCGCCGTCGACACCTGCTACCAGATCCCGATCGGCGGCGGCAAACTCGCCGACTACCGCGAGGTCGCGTGCGACGCCTCCCCCGCGGAGAGCACCATCCTCGCCAAGACCGTCAGCCGCGGTGCGGACTCCCTCACCTGCACCGAGGACGAGACGAAATGGGCCTTCACACAGCCGCTGTCGGTCAGTTACTGCTTGACCGAGGACGTCACGGCCGCGAGCCGATTCGACGGCTGAGCGGCGGCCTGCGGGCCGGGCGCCGCGTCGACGAGGTCGTGGGTGACGCGGTAGTCCTCCCGCATCCGCGCCATGGCGACATCCCGTGCGCGGTAGTACTTCTCGACGCGTGCTCGTGCCCGGCGGGCGCCGCCGACCCGCTGCGCCGAATCCGCCACCGCGAGAACCGGTCCGACCCGTCTCAGCAGATGTTTGAACCGGCCGTCGGGGATGCCGAGCGCGTCGGCGTCGGCGTCACCGATGAATACCCGCTGCAGTCCGTGCATGGTCTTCGTGGCCAGCCGGCGTCGCAGGGCCTGCGGCCCCGGGAACACCGCGGCCAGTTCGGGCACCAGATAGTCGTCGGTCAACGCGACCACGAAATCCCGGTCGTCGGGACCCGGCCCCGGCGAGGTCAGCCGATAGAGCTCTTCGATCCGGACGTGGTCGGCCTCGCAGACCGGGGAGCTCGGGGCTCATCCCGACCACATGCCCCACGTACCGCCACAGGTGATAGATGTCGTCGAGCTCGCGGTCGGTGAACCGCACCCCCAACTTGTGCATCGCGTCGATCGCGATGTGCCCGAACTCGGCGATCGTGAACGCCATGTACGGCTGCGGGATCGGCACGCCCCACGCGGTCTCGTCCCAGTCTCCGCGCGCGAGCAGCATGGACCGGACATGTGCGTGGATCATCCGGACCCGCACCGTGTACGCGAAACCGTCACCGCCACGGCGCATCCCGCCGGGCGTCAGTACCTGCCCCAGCCATTCACCGACCTCCACCGATCGCACCGCCGGCTGGGACACGTAACGCCCGGTGACCGCGAGTGGCTTGCCCGCGATCGTGTTTCCCGCCCCGCGGACCAGCGATGCCGCGCCGAGCACGATGCCCAGCGGTGCGGTGTTGACGACCAGCGCGTCGGCCGCGCGATTCATCCGATCATGATCGACCCAGTCGGGCTCGTCATCGAGGAACTCGAAGAGCGCGCGCAACGAGTCGGTCGCGTCGTCGACCGAGTCGATGCCGTTCTTCAGCGCCGCCCGCAGCACTGTCGTGGTCGGGCCGCCGGGTTGCCGGTCGGCGGCCACGGCGTCGGCGAGCGGGTCGGCGATCCACATCTGATCGAGCCAGTGACGGCCGGCCGTCCCGAACCGCTGCACGGCGAGGTCGGTGTTCACGAGGTCGGCAGGTGCGCTCCGTTCCATGGATCCATGAGAACACGAGCAATCCTCACTTACGATTCACTTTTGATGGCATCGTCGACAACTCCCAAAACCACCGCATCGCAACGACGCAAGGCACCCAAGCAGCAGCGCAGTCGTGAGATGAGGCAGCGCCTCCTCACGTCGGCGCTCACACTCCTGGAGCGTCGTCCCGGCCGACGGCCCACCACCGCCGAACTCGCCGACCACGCGCACGTCAGCATCGGGACGGTGTACCGCTACTTCGCCGACATGGACGCGATCGTCGAAGAACTGCGCCTCGCCGCCGTTCACGACATCACCGCCACCCTCGCGAGCGGGATCGGCCGGGCGATGGATCAGCAACCGGACACCGCGATGGTCACGGTGGTCGAGACCCTCGTGTCGTCATTCGAGTCACATGCGCCGGTCCTGCGCGCCTCGCTCGAGATCGGGGAACACGGCTTCGGCGACGCCTGGGCCGAGGTCGAGGGACCGCTCCTCCCGCTGGCGCGGATCCTGCCGTCGCGGATGAGGCCCGACCTCGACGATCAGGCGATCGACGAACTGGTGTTCCTCACCATGGGTGCGACCGCGAGTCTGTGCCTGCGCATAGCCCTGCAACGACCCCGCGACGCCGACCGGACCTCGCTCATCGCGATGGCGGCACGAATGTTGTTGGCGGCATTCGACTCACCGCCGTCGGCCAGTGCTGGTCGGATAAGTGCTGGCTGAGTCGGCGACTCAGAGGCTGCGCTGTTTCGCGTACTCCGCCATCGCCGTTCGCTCCGCCTCGTGTTTGGGGTAGAAGAAGAACACCACCGCCGCACCCACCACCACGATGGCGGCCGCCGCGCCGTAGGCGTTCTTGTCGCCCTGTACGAAGGCGTCGCGGGCCGCGGCGATGATCTGATCGGCGTACTGCGGATAGCGTTCGGCCAGGACCTCGGCACTCGAGAACGACTTCGTCAGCGCGGCTTCGGTCTGTTCGGTGACCTGATCGGCCTGCGGCGAACCGGAGATCGTGTTCTGCAACTGCTTCGCGTAACCCGCGGTGAGGATCGCGCCGAGGGTGGACTGCAGGATCGCGCCACCGAGGTCGCGTTGCAGATCGGACATGCTCGATGCCATGCCCGCGCGCTGCACCGGCACCGAACCGGTCAGCGACTGCGACGCCGGGGTGCCGGCGAGACCGACTCCCACCCCGACGAGGACGTAGACGAGGCCGACATGCCAGAAGTGGGCGTCCTCATCCCAGGTGAGCATCGCGAGCACCAGGCCGACGACGATGAAGGCATAACCGGACAGCAACGTGAACCGCGACCCCATGCTCTGCACGAGTTTGGCCGAGCGCGGGGCCACGATGATCATGGCGGCCGCCGCCGGGAGAATCGTGGCGCCGGCCGCCAGCGTCGAATAGCCGAGCACGTTCTGCATGTACTGCTGGCCGATGAACATCGCGCCCATGAGCGTGCCGAACACGATCAGCCCACCGACCGCCGCGACCCAGAAGGTGCGTCGGGCCGCGATCCGCAGGTCGAAGAGCGGCACCCGCACACGAAGCTGCCGCCAGACGAAACCCGCCCCTGCCAGCAGCGCGATCGCGGCCAGGATGTAGACCTGCAGTCGCTGATCGGAATTCGGGGCGAAGTTGATCGCCAGCACCAGCGAGCCCACCATCACGATGGACACGACGCCGCCCAGGTTGTCGACCACCGCCGCCTGGTCGCCGTTGTCGTCGGGCACCAGCCGCCACGCCGCGATCAGCGCGACGACGGCGAGCGGCAGGGTCACCAGGAACACCGAGTGCCAGGCCAGGATCTCGAGGAGTGCCCCGGACAGGACCGGTCCCAGCGCCGAGATCGCACCGCCGAATGCCGACCACGCGGCGATCGCCCGGACCCGTTTCGGCCCCGACCACAGTGCGGTGATCACCGCGAGGGTGGTCGGGAAGGCCAGGCCCGCGGCGATGCCGCCCACCAGACGAGCACCGAACAGGACCTCGACGTTGGGCGCGAAACCGGCGACGAGCGACGCCGGGATCGACAGGCACATGCCGATGACCAGCATCCGCTTGCGCCCGTGCCGATCTCCCAGCGCGCCGAAGTAGAGCACCGACGCCGCCAGGCCCAGCGAGTAACCGACCGCGACCAGATTCAACTGAGTCGAGCTCGCGTCGAGCGCCTTGCCGATGTCGGGTAGCGCGACATTCGCCACCGCGAGATTGATGTTGGCCACCCCGGCGACCAGGATCAGCGCGACCAGGATCGCCTTCGCCCGCTTGGGAGCCGTCCCCGCCTCGACCTCGGCCGTTGTCGACGTCATCGGGGAATCGTACGTGCGCGAGCGCCATCGGGCCGGGGATCGGGACGCTCCGGCACGAAATGGTCACGGACTCCCGTTTAATCAGATCAGAGGCAGACGCTGATGGTCACCGGCCCGATGGGGATGCCGAAGCAGATCGCCACCGAACCGACGGCCTGCACCGGCTGCACCGGCGCCGGCGCTGCGGAGGCGGCCGGCGCGGTGGCCAGTCCGATCGCGCAGACGGCACCGACAGCGGCCACCCCGACAGACGTACGACGCATGATCCCGGACATGTTCATGAGCAGCTCCCCTCGAGCTCGAGTCCCCCCGGACAACCCTGCGGATGGGGTCAACACGCAGGTGATGGTGACTGGAGATTCTACGCCTCGGCGTCGGCGCCGTCCCCATCCCTAAGGGCCGAATCCGCGACTGGTGTCACAGGCTGATGCGGAGGCCGTCCCACTCGTGATCGTGCATGAAACCCTCCGCCAGCCCGACCCGGTACTTGAGGCAGCTGCGCAGGATCCCGGCATAGGCGAACGGGAGCATCAGCGCGGGCTTCTGGTCGCCCGGACTGCTGACGACATCGGACGCGCCGCGGAAGTCGCGCAGGGTCCGGTCCTTGCGCGACGACGGACGCCACCCGTAGAGCAGCATGCCCAGCCCGATCATCTTGTCCACCCCCGACCCGGGCGTGATCGGTCCGTCGTCGGGATCCCAGGTCCCGAGGAACGCGCGATCGACGCCGTCCTCGGGCGTGAACATCATGATCCCGCTCGTGGCGCGCGGGTTGCACTCGATGCAGAACAGGTCGCCGCCACCGTTCCGGTCCTCGATGAAGTCGAAGCCGATCTGGCCGGTGAAGTTCACCCGGCGAACGAAATCGCTGACCCACCCGGCGATCCGCGGATGATCGACGGACCGGAAGTTGAGGCACGAACTGCCGTCGATGGCGTAGTCCACCGGATAGGTGGCGTGGGCGTAGACGCGACCCTCGTGGCAGACCGAATACGTGCAGAAGTTGTTCCCCGAGGCCCACTCCTGTGCGATCCACGGGTTCTGCTCATCGTGTTCGAGCCAGGTGAGCGGATCGCCGGGAGCCACCTTGTGAACCTTCTGCGACCCCCGCGAATAGCAGTGTTTGAGCGCGAACGGCTTGGTGAAATCGAGCGATCCGACGTCCTCGGGTCCGGACACCCGCGCGAACTTGCGCGTCGGGATTCCGAGTTCGACGAGCAGCTCCTGGAAGTCGTACTTGTTGTGCAGGCGGTTCTCGGTGGTGAAATCGGAGAGGAACAGCCGACATTCGGGCGGGAACACCTCGGCGAGCATCGCGATGATGTCGGTCTCCTCGTGCACCGGGATCACCATGTCGACGTCGTTGTCGGCCACGATCCGGGCGAGGGCGAGGCAATATGCGAGCGGCTCGAACTTCGGCGGGGGCACGCGGTGAAAGTCGCTCACCGCGTTGGAGAATCGGCCGATCCCGACCGGGATGGAGTCGACGATGCTCACCCGGTGACCCGCCGCGGCCATGAGCCGCGCGAGTTCCAGGGTGAGGAACGATCTGCCGAATGTGATCAGTACATGGGTTTGTCCGGCGCTGTTCACCCGAGCGAGTGTAGTGCCGACGGGCCCTGAGCACGGAAGCCGGACGGCCTGCGAAAAAATCCGGTCGGGTCGGGAATATTCAGTACCGTCCTGTCGGTTCACGCTGTTAGCTTTTTGCACGATCGGCCGGTCCGTGTGCTTCGCTTCCGGTTGCGGAACAGCAGTTGCGGAGCAGCGCTGGTGCGGCCCGAGCCGATCGCGTGCGTACGCAGTCGGGGTGGTCGTCGGTCCGAGCCTGTCGAGGCTCATCCGGGCCGAGTTGGAGGAGGCATGCAGCTGTTCGTCATCGGCGTCATCGCCGCGTGCCTCGCCGCAGTCGCCTATGGGATGTCCACGGTCCTGCGCGCGCTCGGCGCCCGCCGCGTGGCCGAAGCCGCTGCCGACGAGGGTGAGGGCATCACCACCGAGAACGGCGCACCGACCCTCTCGTCGACGATGTCGACACTGGTCGATCCGGCCTTCATCCTCGGCACGACGCTGGTCGTCCTCGGCTTCGCGGGTGGCGCCCTGGCTGCTCGGTTCCTACCGCTGTTCCTCTCGCAGACCATCGTGTCGGCCAACCTGGTCATCACCGCCCTGCTCGGCACGATCATCCTCAACATCGCCCTGCACACGCGAGAATGGGTCGCCATCTGGCTGGTCGTGATGTCGCTCTGCCTGCTCGGCGTGGCGTCGTCCCATCACACCGGCGGCGGAGAAGAGGTCGGATTCCACTGGGGCCTGTTCGTCGCGACGCTCGCCCTCTGCGCTCTTGCTCTGGTGGGCGTCTACAACCTCGGTCCGGCGGGCGCCATCGTCGGCGGCGCATCGGCGGGTCTGCTGTTCGGCATCATCGCCATCGCCGTGCGCATCCTCGACGGAATCCAGCCGTTCGATCCCGTGGCGCTGCTGACCGATCCGGCCGCCTGGACCATCGCCGCCGCGGGTGCGGTGGGCTTCTACGTCCAGACCGTCGCCCTGCAGCTCGGCGCGGTGAACGGGGTGACCGCGGTGCTCGTGGTCGGCGAGACGGCCGGTCCGAGCCTGGTCGGGGTCGTCTTCCTCGATGACACGGCCAAACCCGGACTCGGCTGGCTGGCCATCCTCGGTTTCGTCGGCGCGGTCGTCGGTGCCGTGCTGGTCGCCTGGTACGGCTCGGTCGACCCGGATCACCTCGGCGAGGCGCCGCCGATGAAGGGCGGGTGGCGCCGTGGCCGCGAGGAACCCGCGTCCGACGAGGAGCACGAAGCGCCCGCGGCAGACGCCGATCCCGACCTCGCGGATACCGATCTGTGGACGACCGACGACCCCGCCCTCGACACCCGGGACTCCCGGCGCACCTGACGCTCCCGCTCTCGTCGTCGCAGGTGGTTGACACCCGCCCCGCGGATGGAGAGGGTGGGTTGATGACATCGACCAGCACGGGCTCCGCTGCCCGGCTCGCCTACGAAACCCTCGAACCCTTCCACATCCTGGCCTACTTCAACCCGGGACTGAAAGGCGCGCAGGCAGACACCGGGCTCGATCCCTACGCCTTCTACGTCGGTGCGCGGGGCGCGCCGTTCGGTCCGTGCGCGGCCTCGGTTGTCGCCTCCGCCTTCTACAACTTCAACCACGAACTCATCGCGAAGGGCTGGGCGGCCGCCGTCGACGCCGGGCTCGACCGGGTCCACGAACGACGCAATCAGATGCTCGACGACTCGCTGCGAGAGATCCTGGGCGACTCCATCGACGACTCCCTCCTCGACGAACTCGCCTCCGCCTATTACGATCTGGCGGCCCGGCTCCCGCTCGGCGGACGCCCGCTCGCTGCCGCGTGGTCGACGGCCCCGCGACCGGACACCGCGCGCCTACGTCTGTGGCACGCCATCGCGATTCTCCGAGAGTGGCGCGGCGACAACCACATCGCCGCTCTCGCCCTCAACGGTCTGAACGGCTTCGACGCGGCCGTCTTCCACGAGTCGCAGCTTCCCGACCCCACGGTTCGTCGTCGCACCCTGGGCAAGCGCATCGTGCTGATGACCCGCGGCTGGTCCGAACAGGACTGGCAGGACAGCGTCGATCGCCTGGTCGACGCCGGGCTGGCCGAGCGCGTTGAGGACGGGCACCGTCTCACCGCTTCCGGCGCGGCGACCTACGACGACATCGAGGCCACCACCGATGCTGTCGGAGAAGCCATCTGGGCCGGCACCGACGACCTCCTCACTCGGACGAGACCGGTCGTGAAAGCCGTCATCGATGCCGGAATCCTGCCGGGAACGAGGACGAAGTGAGCGCGCCCGCCGGCGGCTTCGAGGACCTGCGGGCGATCGAGAGCCTCAAGTATCGCTACCTGCGATCTCTCGACACCAAGGACTGGACGGCGTTCGAGTCGACGCTCACCGAGGACGTCACCGGTAACTACGGTGAGAGTCTGGCCTTCTCGAATCGGAACGAGCTGGTCGGATACATGCGCGAGAACGTCGGTCCCGCAGTCATCACCGAACATCGTGTCGCACACCCGGAGATCGAGATCGACGGGGACACCGCACGCGGACGCTGGTACCTGCACGACCGGGTCATCGTCGCCGAGTTCTCCTTCATGCTCATCGGGGCGGCGTTCTACGACGACACCTACCGCCGCACCGCAGACGGATGGCGGATCAGCAGTACCGGTTATGACCGCACGTACGAGGCCACCGTCGGGCTCGCCGACGTGCCGAGCTTCGCACTGAAGGTCGGTCCCGCAGTCCAGGTCTGAGGCCTGCCCATGCGCGCCCGCATCTTCGCCGACCGCCGCGAGGCGGGTCGGTTGCTGGGTGCGCGGGTCGTCGAACGGCGTCGGCATTCCGGAGGCCGGTACAACAGAACCTGTTGTCCTGGGACTCGCGCGCGGCGGGGTTCCGGTCGCCCGCGAGGTCGCCGACGCCATCGCGGCGTCGACAGGCAGGTGCGCGATGGACGTGCTGGTGGTGCGCAAGATCGGGGCGCCCGGCCACGAGGAGTTCGCCATGGGCGCGCTCACCGCGCACCACCTGGTGGTCAACGACGACATACCGCGTCGACTCGAAGTGTCCCGCAGCGAGTTCGACGAGGCCGCCGATCGACAGCGGCGCATCCTCGACGACCGCGAACGACGTTACCGCGGTGGCCGTCCGCGCGCCGAGCTCTCCGGCCGAACGATCATCCTGGTCGACGACGGTCTCGCCACCGGGTCGAGCATGGCCGTCGCGGTCGACTCCGTCCGGTCCGCCGGCGCCGCCCACGTGGTGGTGGCCGTACCCACGGCACCGTCCGATTCGATTCAGCGACTGCGGGATCGCGGCGTCGACGAGGTCGTCGTCCTGGTGACGCCGACGCCGTTCCGGGCCGTCGGCCTGTCCTACGACGACTTCACCCAGGTGGACGACGACGAGGTGATCGCGGCCCTCGACCGGCCGGGTGACTGAGCCGTCGAAGACCCCACTGAAAACCACCCGTCCGAGCGGCACCGGCGAGCTGTCGTCGACTGTCCTTTTCTACGGGTGGTTTTCAGCCGGGCTTTCGCTGGTCTTTGAGGAGTAGCTCAGCAAGCTCGGCACGGTCACCCACATCCAGCTTGGTGTAGGCGCGGAACAGATGACCTTCGACGGTGCGGACCGAGACGGTGAGTCGCTGCGCGATGTCCTTGTTGGACAGGCCCGCCGCAGCGAGGTTGGCGATCTCCCGCTCGCGCGACGTCAACGGCAACGGTTGCGCGGCCGAGATCAGCGCCGGAGTCCGCAGGCCACCGCACTGCGACGCCAGTCGGTTCGCCACCGCGGCCGACGCCACGGTCGCGGACCGTCTGCCCGCCGCGTCGTGCAGGACACTGGCCTGCGCGGCCGCGTCCGCGGCGGACAGACACACCCCGGAGTCCTCGAACGCCGTCGAGCACAGATCGAGTTCGACCGCATCACCGTCGCGGAGGGCCGCGGCGTGGCGCGCGTACAGATCCGAGAGCGGACCGTCGACGCGCTCGGCCAGTTCGGTGAGCCGGTCGGCGACGCCGCCGTCCCCGAACCGGGCGGCGGTGTGCAGGGCCTCGGCCTCCACCGCGAACTGACCGGCGGCACGGGCGGATGCGGCCGCGGAGTGCGCGAGTTCGACGGCGGGCGTGACGGTTCCGGCGGCCGCCGACTGCCAGGCCGCCGCGATGGCGAGCATGGGCCCGAAGACGGCCACATGCTTGCCGGACCGCTTTCGCGCCTTGGCCAGCGCGGCCGCGGCACGGTCGGCCTGTCCCAGCGCACTCAGGGCCTGCACCAGGAAGATGTGGGCCGGGAAGTTCCACGACTCGGAGAACCGGCCGCTGTCGAGGATGGCGAGGGTCTGCTCCATCCGCCGGGTCACCGAGGCGCACGATCCGCGGGCGAGTTCGACTGCGGCGACGAGTATTCCGGACATCGCCCAGCCCAGGTACTGCGCGGTCTGCGCGGCGGACACGAAACGCCCCGCGGCGCCGTCCGCGTCGTCGAGTCGGCCGGTGAGGGTCAGCGCGAGGGTCTCGCCGAAACCGGTGGGGAACCGGAGCAATCCGTCCACCTCGACCTCGCGCGAGTGTTCGGCCAGCGCCCCGACCTCCGCTCCCCGACCGGCGACCGCACGGGCGAGGCTGCCACCGAAGACCGCCCACTCCACCGCCCACGGCAGCGCCCTGGATTCGGCGAGGACGGTGTCGGACAGCGTGATCGCCTCGTCGATCCGGTTCTCGAAGAGGGCGCACGCCGAGGCGATTCCGGTGACGATCGGCGCGAGTGCCGGGTGGGTGACCCGCTCGGTCAGCAACCGCAGGATCTCGTCGGCCCGATCAGCGTCGCCCAGAGCCCAGAACGTGTTGCCGATGATCGAATTGCCCCACAGCACGAGTCGACCCTCGTCGAGATCGTCGGGCGAGAAGCGGGACAGGATGTCCCGCGCCTCGTCCGGATGCCCCTGCCACATGACCGCCCGCGCGAGCAGCTCGGCCTCCTCGAGTCCACCGCCCTCGTCGAGCGCCGCCCGCGCGAATCGCTCGCCGAGCGGCGTCTGCGCGAGGTTCAGGGCATCGCGTGCGGCGGTCCGTACCAGCGCGAGGTCGATCTCCACGTCGCTCTCGATCGCGAGATCGGCGAGCCGAATCCGCTCGGCCGGCGTGTTCGTGGGCCGTGACTGCAACGCCTCGACGAGCCGGCCACGCAGCCGCCGCGACGACACGAGACCCAGGCGGCGCCGGATCACCTCACCGAACAGCGGATGGTGGAAGGCGACGTCGAGACGCCGCCCGTCGCGGGTGATGCGCACCAGCCCGGCGATCTCCGCCTCTTCGACGGCTTCTTCGCCGGCGAGCTCGGCGAGGACGTCGATGTCGAGGGGTTCGCACAGACTGAGGTATTTGAGGGCCCCGAGGACCGGCGCGTCGAGTTGCTCGATCCGCCCCTCGAGCAGCGATGCGAGCTCCGAGGTGATGGCGGCGCGTCCGCGTAGCTGCCACACGCCGTTGACCTGCCGCAGCGTGTCGGCCTGCCGCGCACCGTCGACGAGATGCCGTAGGAACAGGGCGTTCCCACCGGAGGCCTCCCACATGAGATCGGCCGAATGCTCCTCGAGCTGCCCGCCGAGCACCGACTCGATGAGGTCGACGCTCTGCTCTTTGGTGAACGGCGACAACGTGATCCGCGTGAGGTGATTGTCCTTCCACAGCGAGGTCACCGCATCCGGGACGGTCTCGCCGCTGCGGACCGTCGCGACGATGTGCACCGCACGGTCGATCGCGAGCTGATGCAGCAGCGTCGCCGACAGTTCATCGAGCAGGTGGGCGTCGTCGACCCCGATCACGACATCGCCGTCGGCGAGGAGCGATTCACGGGCCGCCGCAAGGTAGGTGACCGGATCGCTCGACGTCGCCGGACCGACGAGATGCGCGAACACACCGAGCGGGATGGAGCGCGCGGACTCGGTGCCCGCCACCCAGCGCACCCCGGTCGGCAACTCGGCGGTGACGTGCCGGGCGAGGGTCGTCTTGCCCACGCCGGAGTCACCGGTCAGGACCACCCCACAGCCGGTCGTCTCACCCCTGAGAGCCGCCTGGATCGTGCGGAACTCCCGATCGCGCTCGACGAGCGGCCAATTCGTGGACATAACCGCGAATTTTAGTCTGCTGGGCCCTACAATGGGCCGCCCGGAAGCACCAATGTGGTCCGACCGGATGGCCCTGTCGACACACGGCTAATCCCGGATTTGACATCGGCGGAAGAAAATCCGCGAACTACGCATCCCGGGCATTGGTCACGGCCACTGCCGCCGCCAGCAACACGATCGTGAAGCCCGCGAAGTAGGCCAACGAACCGTAGGCGTTCCAGTGGAAGGTGTCGCTCCCGCCGGCGAGGAAGTTCCACCCGTTCAGGAACGGCAGGACCGACACGATGTGCTCACCCACGCGCGGCAGCACCGACACGATGCGCTCGAGGGCCAGCATCCAGACGAGCACGATCGCCACCGCACCCGCCGAATGCCGCACCAGCGCGCCCACCGCGAGGCCGATCAGCGCGCACAGCATCGCGAAAACCGGCGTCCCCCAGAGATGCCGGACGGTCTCGGGTCCGGTCAGCGAGACTCCGACGCCGGCGAGCACCTGCGCCGCCACGACCGCGACGACGGACACGATGGCCACCACCGCGAACGAGAGTCCGCCGAACACGACCGCTTTCGCGAGGAGGACCTGTGGCCGACGCGGGATCGCCGCGAACGTCGGTCGGATCGTGCCGAAGCGATATTCGGTGGTGACGCCCAGGATCGCCATGATCGCGAGCACCGCGACCCCGAACTGGTTGACGCCGAGCAGGAAGTCGTCGGTCAGGGTGTCGGTCTCGCCGGGACTGCCGTAGGAACCGCCGGCGATGGCGCCGAGCAGCACCGCGAAGCCCAGGCCCAGCACCACGACGACGCCGAGGCACCAGTACGGCGACCGGGTGCTGGCGAGTTTGATCCGTTCGGCGTTGATCGCGGCGATCACCGGTTCACTCCCCCGTGGTTCCCGACGGCCCGGTTGTGGGCGTCGGGGTCGTGGACGGCGCGGTTGTCGACGGCGGTGTAGTCGACGGCGTGCGCCGTCATCGACATGAAGACCTCTTCCAGTGACGCCGACTCGGCGGCGAGTTCGTGCAGGGTGATGCCCGCGGCGGCGGCGAGGTCGCCGACCCGATCGGTCGTGGTGTCCGGCACGCGCATCACCGGGCGCCCGTGGGCATCCGGGTCACCCGGCGCGGGATTCAGCCCCGCCGACGCGAGCGCGGCGTGCAACTGTTCGAGCCGCGGGCCGCGCACCCGCACCGACTGCCGGGCCCGCCCGGTGAACTCCGCCACCGAACAGTCGGCGATCAGCCGGCCCCGCCCGATGACGACGAGATGGTCTGCGGTGAGCGACATCTCGGTGAGCAGATGGCTCGACACGAGTACCGTTCGCCCCTCCGCGGCGAGCTTGCGCATGAACCCGCGGATCCACACGATGCCCTCCGGGTCGAGGCCGTTGACCGGCTCGTCGAACAGCAGTGTGTGCGGGTCGCCGATCAGGGCACCCGCCAGCCCGAGCCGCTGCGACATACCGAGCGAGAAGCCGCCGGCGCGCTTCTTGGCCACCGAGGTGAGCCCGACCGTCTCGAGCACCTCGTCGACGCGGGCGGCCGGGATCCGGTTGCTCGCCGCGAGCCACCGCAGGTGTGACCGCGCACTGCGATTGGGGTGCACCCACCGGGCGTCGAGCAGCGCACCGACCTGCCGCAGCGGATGCTCGAGGTCCCGGTAGCGCTGCCCGTTGATCGTCGCCGTGCCCGACGTCGGGCGGTCGAGTCCGAGCATCATCCGCATGGTCGTCGACTTACCCGCACCGTTGGGCCCCAGGAAACCGGTGACCCGTCCCGGCCCCACCTCGAAGGTGAGGTCGTCGACCGCGCGTTGACCGCCGAAGTCCTTCGTCAGATTCGCTACCTGCAACACGCCTCGACCATAGCCGCCGAACCCGGAGCGGCCCGGTCCGTCGTTCGGATGGCCGGTCGCGGGATCGCGCGTCAGTCCCGGTCGCGCCCGGGCGAGGACGCGTGCGCCCAGAAGCGCTTGGGGATCCGGCCGGCGCGCGCGGCCAGTCGGCCCCCGGCCACCGCGTGCCGCATCGCCGTCGCCATCAGTTCGGGGTTCTCCGCCCGGGTGACCGCCGTGGCCAGAAGCACGCCGTCGCAACCGAGTTCCATCGCCAGGGCCGCGTCGCTCGCCGTCCCGATGCCCGCGTCGAGAATGACCGGCAGCGGGTCGTCGAAGCGGGTGCGGCAGTCGTCGACGATCATCTCGATGTTGTGCGGGTTGAGGATTCCGAGTCCGGTCCCGATGGGCGATCCGAGGGGCATCACCGCCGCCACCCCGAGATCGGCGAGGCGCGCGGCCAGGACCGGATCGTCGTTGGTGTAGGCCAGCACGACGAAACCATCGGCCACCAGTGCGGCCGCGGCGTCGACGAGTTCGATGGCGTCGGGCATCAGGGTGCGTTCGTCCGCGACCACCTCGAGCTTCACCCAGTCGGTCTCGAACGCCTCGCGCGCCAGCTGGGCGGTCAGGACGGCCTCGGCGGTGGTGTGACAGCCCGCGGTGTTGGGCAGGACGGCGATGTCGAGCCGGCGCAGCAGATCGAAGACCCCGGTGCCCGAGGCCGCGTCGACGCGCCGAACCGCGACGGTGGTCAGCTCGGTCCCCGACGCGACCAGCGCGCGTTCCAGGGTCGCGAGATTCGACGCGCCGCCGGTGCCGGTGATGAGTCGCGACGAGAAGTCGCGACCGGCGATGCGCAGATGGTCCGCATCCGGGATCGTCTCGTCGCCGGACTTCTGCTCGGTCCGCGAGGCGTCGGGCTTCAGATCGGCGAGCTCAGCCACCCTGCACCGCCGTGACGATCTCGACGACGGCACCGTCGGTCATGGTGTGCCGGTCCCAGCGGCCGCGCGGGACGACCGCGCCGTCCACCGCGACCGCTATCCCCCGGTCCGGCAACCCCAGCCCGGTGACGACGTCGCGCACCGACGTGTCGGCGCCGACGTCGACGCTCTTGCCGTTGACGGTGATGCTGGCGGTGATACTCATTCCTCTGCTCCTTCCAGAATCGACAGCACGCGGGCGGCGGTGCCCGGGGCGAGGACGATCCCGTTGCGCCCGTGCCCGGTCGCCACGACCGTTCGTGTGTCCACACGGGTGACGATCGGCAATCCGTCCGCGGTGCACGGCCGCAGACCCGCCCCTGCTTCGGTCAGTTCGTAGGTCCGCAGCCCGGGGAAGACCTCGATCGCGTCGGCGAGCAGATCCGCGACCCCGCCGGCCTGCGGCGCGCGGTCGGCCGTCCCCTCGGCCTCGTACTGGGTGGCGCCGACGACGACTCCGTCCTCGCGCGGCACCAGGTACACGGCCCGCCCGTGGAGGCGTGCCCGGACGACGTGACCGGGCGGCGGCACCGACCAGCGCGTGCGGCGCAGACGGAGGATCTCCCCCTTCGCCGCATGCAGGTCCACGTCCGGCCAGAGGGCCGCGGTGCCGAGTCCGGCGGCGAGCAGGATCTGGGTGTCGGAACCGAGCTCGTTGAGATCGGCCAGGGATTCGACACGCGCGGAGACCAACTCGGCACCCGCCGACGTCGTGGCGGCGCGCAACGCCTCGAGCAGCCGCCGGTTGTCGACGGACCACTCGCCGATCGCGCGGTAGCCACCGACCAGTCGAGAGCTCAGCGACGGTTCCAGGGTCCGGATGTCGCGGCCGGTCACCGGCTGCAGCGCGGCATCGGTGGCGGGCTGCCCGGCCCAGACGAAATCGGCGAGATGCCGCAGGTATTCGATGTCGGTGGCCGAGGCCGCGACGAACAGCGAGTCGGTGGCGGTGACGACACCCGGGTCGTCGAGCCGCTTCACGAGCGCCGGCCACAGCCGGACCGATTCGACCGAGAGGGCCAGGGACGCGTCCTCGCCGGGATGACCCTCGCCGAGTGAACCGAGCATGCCGCCGGCGACCCAGGACGCGCGCTCGTCGGTGCCGGCGTCGAGGACGCGAACCCGCCATCCGGCGTCGGCCGCGGTGAGCGCACAGGTCAGCCCGATGACACCGCCCCCGACGACCGTCAGGGCGCGGTGGGCAGGGCGCTGCGGTGGGGAATCCACGCTGGGAATCACCTTCCTTCGCCGGAATGACCCGGATCAGGTTCGACGGTCAGCGGAATCTGTCCGCACTCTCAGCCCGGCCGATCCGGACTCCCGTGTGTTCGTGCGATCCACCCTACGCCGGGGCGTCGGGGGTCCGGTTAGCCTGGTCGGCGTGACGACCCCGAACCGCACCAGCTCCGCGTCGACGGACCCCGGCTCCGCGACGGACCGTCGCCGGCGGCTCTCCACGGCCCGCCTGTACCTGTGCACCGACGCCCGGCGCGAACGCGGTGACCTGCTCGACTTCGTCGACGCAGCGCTCGCGGGCGGCGTCGACATCGTGCAGCTGCGCGACAAGAACTCGCCGGGCGAGCGCGAATTCGGGACCCTGGAGGCGGGCGAGGAACTCGAGATCCTCGCGGGCATGCGGACGGTCGCCGACGCGCACGGTGCCCTGCTGGCGGTCAACGACCGCGCCGACATCGCGGCGCTCTCCGGGGCCGATGTCCTGCACGTCGGACAGGGCGACCTGTCGCCGTCGGCGGCCCGCCGGATCGTCGGACCGGACGTCGTCATCGGCGCCTCGACCCACGACCCCGCGCAGGCCGCCGCCGCGATCGCCGACGACGACGTCGACTACTTCTGCGTCGGTCCGTGCTGGACCACCCCCACCAAACCGGGCCGCGCCGCCGCCGGCCTCGACCTCGTGTCCTCAACGGCCGCAACACAATCAGCCAAGCCGTGGTTCGCCATCGGCGGGGTCGACGCCGGCCGCGTCGGGGAGGTCACCGCGCTCGGGGCGCGGCGCATCGTCGTCGTACGGGCCATCACCGCGGCCGACGACCCGGCCGCCGCAGCCGGCGACCTCGCCGCGATGCTCTAGCGGTTCCCTGGCGGAAACACGTTTGCCCGGTCGGTGTCGCGGGTCTATGGTGGACCGATCATGTTGTGCATCACGAGCGTTCTCGTAACCCGCCGCAGCGGGGTCTGAATCTGACCGACCCCCCGCTGCGGGTCGGTTGCGCTCTCCAGTCGGTCATCCGTTCTTCGACCGAAATCGGTTTTCGAGATGCACCCTCTTCATCTACCTCGTCGATCCTGTTCGTGGACCGAGCGCGACGACCGGCACGGCGGCGACCACTTCGCCGCACGTTTCGGCCGCCCGCTTCCCCCCGGGATGCACGAGGAGGCCGCCGGGATGACCTGGCAGGAATTCACCGACGAGTACTCCCGTGGCGGCACGATCCGGCTGGGCTCATTCTCCGCCGTCCCGTGCTCGGGCGACCTGGTCGAGTGCCGCGCGACGCTCGCGATCGCCGACCGCATCATGTCCCGCAGCGCCGTCGCCGCCGGCCCCGTCGGGGCAATGACCTCGATCCTCTACGACGTCGGCGCCCCGGTTCAGATCGTCCGGCTGCACCAGCGGGTCGTCGACGGCCTGGTCACGACGTTCCTGCTCTGCGAGCACGACGGCCGGCAGGCCTGGGCCGTCGGTGAGGGCGCGAGCAGCGACGAGGCGAACGTCCACGCGCTGGTCGCCGGGGCGAACCGACTGCTCGAGTCCGACCGCGCCGGGGTGTGAGGGCTCAGCTCTGGGGATCCAACATCGCGATCCGCTCGCGGAGGACGGGCCACGCAAGTCCGAACGCGGGGTGCAGCGGGAGTTGATCGACGCGCTTCTCGTCGACCCATCGCAGTTCCGTGGATTCGAAGTTGGCGACCGTGCGGACCGGCGAGTCCGTCTCGGCGATGACCGTCGTGTAGGTCCATCCGCCGGGCGCCTCGAGGGTGACGACCGCGGCGACGACGCGCAGGTCGTCGGCGGTGATCCCGGCTTCTTCCTCGGCCTCGCGGATCGCGGTGTCGATGGCACCCTCATGCGAGTCGCGGGCCCCGCCGGGTAGCGCCCACGTGCCGCCCTGGTGCGACCACGCGGCGCGGTGTTGGAGGAGCACCCCGGTCGATCCGTCCGGCAGCGGCGCCCGCAGCAGCAGACCTGCCGCGCCGTGGATACCCCAGTATCGAGAACCGTCGGGATCGATCACCCAGCCGTCGCCGTCGCCGCGCACCACGCCTCCTCGCAACCCGGTCGCCCCGACCGGGTGCCTCCACCGTAAGTGAGATGCGCAACACCTGCCAGGGAGACTCCGAAGCCCTCTCATCGCGGCTCGGAACCACGAGGTGCCATCGACGAGCACCTGGCACGCGCGAACCGCCGAGGTCGGCGGCGCGGCGCTGGTCGACTCGGGAGGAACCCGGCACGATGACATAGGGTGAAACACGCACGACCCGGTGAACGATGACCCAGATGACACAACCCCTGACGTTGATCGCCCGGTCACGCGAATCCGGAACGGGGAACCGGTGACCGTAGGACCGCACCGGAGACGATCCAGCGTTTGAGAAGGGATCAGGTAGGTGACCGGCGACGCGTCCTCCGTGCGGACGGCGCTGACGCGTGGCGGTCGCACGATCCGTCCGGCGCAGGCCTCACCCCCGATCCGACAGGTGCTGGCCGACCGACGCGAACTCGTCGCCACCGCCCGGGAACGCGCCCAGTCCCCGTTCCAGACCCTGCGCCACTTCGCGGTCACGACCCCGGGCAAGCTGATCATCATCTGCGGAATCCTGGCGCTCGGCTGTCTGAGCACCGGCCTGTACGCATCGACGGTCCTGGAGGATCGCACCCAGACCCTGCAGCGCCTCATCGATCGGACCGAACCGCTCGCCGAGGCCGCGCAGGTTCTCTACAGCTCGCTGTCGATCGCCGATGCGTCGGCGAACGCGGCCTTCATCTCCGGCGGACTGGAGACCCCCGATCTGCGGCAGCGCTACTCCGACGCGCTGGCGACGGCGTCGTCGTCGCTGATCCTGGCCACCGGTACCTCCAGCGAACCCGGTTCCGGCATGGTGTCGGACCGGGCCGAGCAGGCGGTCAGCGCCGATCTCGAGACCCTGTCCACCTCGATCCCGGTCTACAGCGGACTCATCGAGACGGCGCGGACGAACAACCGGCTCGGCAACCCGGTGGGATCGGCGTATCTCGGCCAGGCGTCGTCGATGATGCAGGACCAGATCCTCCCGGCCGCCCAGCGCCTCTACGAACGGCGATCGATGGCCATCGCCGACCCCCAGCAGACGCTCACCCGTCCACCCTGGACCGTGTATGCGCCGCTCCTGTTCCTGCTCGCCGCGCTTGTCCTGACGTCGCGCTACCTGGCGCGGCGGACCCGGCGGCGGTTCAACATCGGCATCGTGGCGGCCATCTTCGCCCTCAGCGTCGGGACCCTGTGGTTGCTCGCCTCCGGTCTGATGTCGGTGGCCGCCACCAGCGATGCCCGCACCGAGGGCGCCGACCCGCTCCGCGACCTGACCGCCGCCCGGATCCTCACCCAGCAGGCGCGGTCGGCCGAGACGCTCTCGCTCATCCGCCGCGGTGATCAGGGCGGTCTCGAGCGCAGCTTCTCCGCGGCGACCAGCGAGATCGGCAACATCGTCGACGACGTCCGCGAGGGCACCGAAGACGGCGACAGCGCGGTCACCGGCGAACAACTGGACACGGTCACGGCGGCGCTGACCGAGTGGCGCCGCACCGACGCCGCGGTCCGCCGCTACATCCAGACCGGCAACTTCGGTCTCGCGCGCCTGCACACCGTCGGCGACGGACCGGACAGTTCGGCCCGCGCCTACACCGCGGTGGACACCGCGCTGGTCGATGCGATCACGACTGCCCGGAACTCCTTCCGGGACGACATCAACACCGCGCAACGGGTCCTCGGGTTCACCGGCACCGGCATCCTGCTGCTCACCGTCTTCGCCGGCGTCGCGGTCGTGGGCGGTCTCATCCCGCGCATCCGGGAGTACCGATGACGACCGTCCCCTCGCCTCGCCGCCTGCTGACCGTCGTGGTCCTGCTCGCGCTCACCGGCCTCGTCGCCACCGGCTGCGTGCGTTTCCCCGCACCCGACTCACCCCCACCGACGGCGACCGCCGGGCAACCGATGCTGCCCGGCGTCCAGTTCGACGTGCCCGTCGAACCGCCGCCGAGTTCCGAGGCCTGCAACGCGACCCTGACCCTGCGGCCGCCCGCCCAGATGCCGCCGCCTGCTCAGATGCCGATCAATTCGACGATGGCCGGCATCCTCGAGCGGGGCCGGCTCATCGTCGGGCTCGACATCGGGTCCAACCTGTTCAGCTTCCGCGATCCGATCACCGGCGACATCCAGGGCTTCGACGTCGACATCGCGCACGAGATCGCCGGCGCCATCTTCGGCGACGACCGCCGCGTCGAGTTCCAGGTGCTGAGCTCGGCGCAGCGGATCGACGCCCTGCGGGACATGACGGTCGATCTGGTGATCAAGACGATGAGCATCACCTGCGACCGGTTGCGCGACATCAGTTTCTCGGCTCCTTATTACGTCGCGTCCCAGCGCATCCTGTCGTTCCGGAACTCGAACGTGACCGGTCCGGCGCAGCTCGCCGACAAGCGGGTCTGCGCCGCGCGCGGGACCACCTCGATCGGTCGTATCCAGGCCATCCAGCCCCGAGCCAAGATCGTCAGCACGACGACCTGGGCCGATTGTCTGGTACTGATGCAGCAGGGTCAGATCGACGCGGCGACCACCGACGACGCGATCCTCGCCGGTCTCGCCGCGCAGGATCCGTGGTTGCGGGTCGTCGGCCCCAGCCTCGGCGAGGAGTTCTACGGCGTCGGGATTCCCAAGGGCCAGGACGACATGATCCGGTTCGTCAACGGCGTGCTCGAGCGCATCCGGGTGACCGGCCGCTGGCAGGAGATCCGGGACCGGTGGCTGTCCATCCTCGACAGTGGGTACGGCGCTCCCCAGCCGTACTACCGGGACTGATCCCCATGGACGACGCGGCCCGAAACGATCACGACACAGACGACGTCACCCACGGCGACCGGAGCGACGACCTCGGCACCCAGCGGGTCTCGCTCGACGCCCTGCTCGGCGACGACGACACCGGCCTCGACGGTCCCGGCCCGGGCGGTGGCCGTCCCGGTGGTGAGGACGCGGAGACGACCGCGAAGGTGGTCGACGTCGGCACCCAGCGGGCCGACCTGGCGGCGCTGACCGAGGGCCCCGACGACATGGACGACACCACCGACCCCCGGCCCGGCCGACGCACCGACCCGGATGTCGGAACCCAGGCCGTCGCACCGGTGTTCACCGTGGGGGTCGACCCCGACGACCGGACCGACCGCGTCGAACGGCAACCTCCGGCCGTGCCCCTTCCGGAACCCGACTCGGGTCCGCTCGGCCGGCGTCTGGTTCCGCGGCGTCGGCCTCCGGTGCACGAGCGGCGGCTCGGCAGCGGCCTGGTCGAGATGCCGAAGATCACCGACATCGAACCCGAGGACGCCGTCATCGACGACCCGGTGATCGCCGACAGCAAGCGGTTCTGCTGGCGCTGCGGCAAACCCGTCGGTCGAGCCGAGGGCGAGGGCGCCGGTCCCCCGACCGGCGACTGTGGCAACTGCGGCGCCCGGTATTCCTTCGTCCCGGGACTGGCTCCCGGAACATTGGTCGCCGACCAGTACGAGATCGCCGGCGCCATCGCCCACGGCGGCCTCGGCTGGATCTACCTGGCCATCGACCGCAACGTGAGCGACCGGCCCGTCGTCCTCAAAGGCCTGCTGAATTCCTCGGATTCGGAGGCGCAGCGCGTCGCGGTCGCGGAACGGCAGTTCCTGGCCTCGGTCAACCATCCCGGGATCGTCAAGATCTACAACTTCGTCGAGCACGTCGACGACGATGACCGCTTCGGCTACATCGTGATGGAGTACATCGGCGGCCAGACGCTCAAACAGATCACCGCGGGCGATCCGGACAACTCCCTGCTGTCGGTGGAGCAGGGCCTGGCCTACATCCTGGAAGTGCTTCTCGCCGTGGGCTATCTGCACTCGGTCGGCCTGGTCTACAACGACGTGAAACCCGAGAACATCATGGTCGGCAGCGACGAGGTGAAGCTGATCGATCTCGGCGCCGTCTCGCCGATCAACGGCTACGGGCACCTCTACGGCACGCCCGGGTTCCAGGCACCGGAGATCGTCAAGACCGGACCGCAGATCGCGACCGACATCTACAGCATCGGACGCACCCTCGCAGTCCTGACCGTGCCGATGGAGATGCGGAACGGACGCTACGTCGACGGTCTACCCGCCGCGTCGAAAACGCCTGTCTTCCGGAACAATCCGTCGTACTACCGCCTCCTGCAACGCGCCACCGCCCCTGACCCGGCCGACCGGTTCGTCTCCGCGGAGGAGATGAGCACCCAGGTGCTGAACGTGTTGCGCGAGACGGTCGCCGTCCACACGGGGGTCCCGCGGCCCGCGCTGTCCACGGTCTTCACCCCGCAGCGCTCGACGTTCGGCACGGACCTGATGCTCGCGCCGGTCGACGGCTTCTTCGACCCCGATCAGGCGGCGTTCTACGATCCGGTGGACATCGCCAACGCTCTGCCCGTCCCGCTGGTCAACCCCCTCGACCCGGCGGCGAGTCTGCTCACCTCGGCGGCGCTGTCCGACCCGCGACAGACCCTGGATTCCATCAACACCGCCCGGGCAGAGGGTTTCGCCGCGCTCTTCGGCGGCCGGCCGGTCAAGAACGCTCACCCGTCGCGGGAGATCGACCTCGCCGAGGCCCGCGCGCATCTGCAGCTCGACGACGTCGACACCGCGCTCGCCCTTCTCCAGGAAGTCCGCGCCCACCACGGTGATTCGTGGCGGGTCGAGTGGTACATGGGCATCTGCGCGTTGATGAACGACGAACCCGAACTGGCCTACGAGCGCTTCGACGAGGTCCTCGGTGCGATGCCGGGCGAGGTCGCGCCCAAGCTCGCCGTCGCCGGCACCGCCGAACTCATCGGCCGTTGGCTGGCCGACGAGAAGGGTCCGGCGAAGTCCGCGGAGAAGATCGCCAAACTGTATGACGTTGCGCAACATCACTATCACGATCTGTGGTTGACCGATCACAGCATCGTGACCGCCGCGTTCGGTCTGGCCCGACTCGCCGTCGCGGCCGGTGACATCGACGCCGCGATCCAGCCGCTCGACGAGGTGCCGGCGACCAGCCGCCACTTCAACACGGCGCGGGCGACGGCGATCATCGCGCTCGTGCACGGCCGACCCACCTCGCAGGTGACCCGCGAGCAGATCGTCGAGGCCGCACGGCGTCTCGAGCAGATCCCGGACACCGAACCACGCAAGGCGCGGATGCTGCTCATCGTGCTGGGCACCGCGCTGGGCTGGATCCACGACAATCCCGACGACGCCAAGCAGGACAACGAACCCTCGACGCTGCTCGGCTTCCCGTTCACCGAGTACGGCATCCGCACCGGCACCGAACGTTCGCTGCGCCAACTGGCCCGCCTGACCCGCACCAACCGGGACCACCGGTTCATGCTCGTCGACCTCGCCAACTACGTCCGGCCGAATACGTTGTTCTAGGGCTATCCGAAGAACGTCCCCGCTGCGTTGCGCACGAGCGGGTCTTCGCCCAGGAGCTCCGCGAGGTGGGCCTCGACCGGTGACGGACGGGTGCTGCGACGCACGCGCAGTGGCGGTCGGACGTCGATGACGTGGCTGGTTTTCAGCCATGAGCGGCGCGCTCGATCGTCGGGCCCCCTGCTCCCTGCGGAGCTTGCGGAAGGCGCGTCAGCCCGGTTCCCTGAGGAGCGCCCGGAGCTTGCGGAGGGCGCGTCACGAAGGGTCGGGCGCGTCTGACCGCCGGGCCGGGTTGGTGGTCCGTGGATCTCGTCGCGCACGGTGTTCAGGTGTTCTGCGAACCGCCGCGGTATGTCGGGTCGGCGGTTCAGGCGACCGGGATTGGGTGGGGCGCCGGGTTCAGCGTTCAACCGCCAGACGCAGCGGCCTTCGTCGGGTCCGGATCGGGCGATTCGGGTGGTGTACTGCCCGGGTTGGTCACCGACCATCCGGTTATGTCGCGGGCAAGCAGGGGCGAGGTCGTCGATGTCGGTGAGACCGCCCTTGGCCCAATCCCTGTGGGCGTGATGCATGTCGACCTGGGTGGCCGGCTGATCACACCCGGGTGCCGAACACACTTCCCCGTCGGGGCGGGCAAAGGACACGAGGCGCTGTTCGCGGGTGGCCAGACGTCTGCCGCGCCCGAAGTGCAGCGGCACAGTGGTGGCGTCTTTGAAGATCGCCAACCACGGCTGGACCTCACCGGCCATCGCGATCAAGTCCCGGATGGGCAGCAGGGTGCCGGTGGCCGTGGTCGCGAGTCCGGCACCCTGGATCAGGTCGGAGAGGTCGGCTTTGACGATCAACTGGACGGGCAGGCCGCGATGCGAGGTGCCGAGTGCGCCGTCGGCGAAACCGGCGGCCAGTGCGGCGTCGAGCGCGTCGTGATTGGACTGGGCGGGGGTGCGTCCGTCGCGATCGGCGGCGGCGGTGAGGGCGTCGGGGTCGGCGGTGCCGGCCGGGCCTTGGTGCGACTGGGGGTCGTCGGGGTTGTTGAGCCCGGGTTTGCCCCAGACAGCGAACATCATGGTGAGCCGGGCGGCGAGTGCGGGAGTGAGGGTGCCCGAGATCTTGGCGGTGCCATCGGCGCGTTGCCGACCGATCCACAGGCCGCGGCGTCGTTTCTGGTCGGTGTCGTCGGCCAGGGTGCCGTCGGGATCGAGGTGGGCAAGCAACCGCGAGCCGAGCTGGGCGATCTCGGCAGGGGTGTGGGCTTCGGCGATCTCGGCCATCTGCCGCTCGGCGGCGACTTTCACGTCGTGTTCGACAGCATGCGGAATCTGGTCGAGGACATCGATGACGGCCTGGACGTGCCCGGTTCCCACGGCACCTTTGGCGAAAGCTTCTGCCAGCGTGGGGTGTTCAGGTTCGAGACGGTCGCCGTTGAGGCAAGTCAGCGCGGCGGTGGCGTTCAGCTGCTTGCGTCGACGCATCGGGTTGGAGATCCGCAGCCGGTGGGTCATGAACTGCATCAGAGTGCGACAGCCGGTCTTGCGGGGCAGATCACGAGCCTCGATTTCGGCGACTTGCCGGTCGCCGGCGTAAGTAATTCGAGCGATCGCGCGTTCGGTAGCGGCGGCGACTTCCATCAGTTCTTCGTCGGTGCACGGGGACAAGTCGACGGTCTGCAGTTTGTCGAGGGTCGCGTGCAGCTCGGCCACCAACTCGACGGCGCGCGGTTGCGGCGTAGCGGAATCGTCGAACATGGTCACCTCCCCCGAGAACCGTTGCTGCGAATGTACGTACGTTCGAGTCTACTTGCTATATCGCTGCACTGCAACGCTTTTGGTTGTTCGATCACGGTGTGTATCTTGTCGGTGGCCCGTGGTAGGGGCGTCCGATTCTCGAACTACCCTGCAGTCGGTCTGCTATCCGGCCGGCTTCCGAACGCAGCCGTGCTGCCTGAACACCCGCTGCGCCGGCCTTCTTCATCGCCGGAACGTCACCCTTCGAGTTCTCACCCACCTCGGTTCACACATTGAGATGACGTCATCGTGCGAGCACTAGTCGCCACATCCGTCATGCCGCAGCGGGTCCCTTCCACGACTGTCTACCGATAGGTGCTCGTCTGATGGGATTCAGCACCGCTGACGACGAGACCGAGCTACAGGCCAAGCAGATCGAACGCGACGGTCTGACCCTAAACGAGCGGAGGCCGGCCAAGCTGAACGCATGATCCTGCGTTGGATTCTGGATCTCGCGGCCCGGATCACTGATGGTTCGTGTCGACTTGGCCGACGTCGTCGACCTACAGTCTGACGCCTACCACTGCTGGTCCGGACCCCAAGGGGCTACCTCTCCGAGGCCGACGGCAACTACACGTACATGGCTCCACCCCGACCTATAGTCGAGCCGCATACTCAAGATCACAGACAATGAGTAGGAGATTGTGAGACTCAGCCTGACGTAGGCGCCTGTCGATAATCCCCCCAAGAATCACCGCACCTCAATCAACTACCGCGCTTGCGAAAGGTGGCTAGCCGCTGCGACTAGGGACGGGGAGAGCCGCATCAGGATTAATTATCATCTCCGTAACACGCGTCCCATAGATCTGATCCCCGGGCTCTCCCGAGAATCCAGTTATAGTCAGGTCAACTCTTGAGATCGTAGTGTTGCTTTTGAGCAGGCTGCGAATATCGGAATTCAGATGGGCAAGCTCTTCAGTTCCTTCACGCGCTGGGATTGATGAAATGTCAAGCGAGACGACTGCTGGATTGCGCCCGGAGAACTGGCGCGCCGCCTTCTTCACTGACTTCACTGTCCCTTTCACGCAGTCCTGACGAACTTTGCAACCAGCATTGAGCGTTAGTACTCGCGCAATGCCGAAGTTCTGATCGACAGTCCCCCCCGTCGACCTCCAGTCGAACTCATCGGCCTCGCCGGTAGACGGCATGGGGAGGAATAGCTCTGCAACTCCGGTGTTAGTATCAGCGTTCGCTTCTGCGCCAACTACCTCAAAATTGGCTGTAAACAGCCCGGGCGCAATGTCGCTGAAACTTGACGGTTGCGGCTTTCGCAAACCCTGTCGCGCAGACTCCACGATTCGGCCGACAAATTCTCGTCTTGGCTCTACTTTAAACATAACCTCGACAGCTAAAGCCGAATGATCAATATGCTCGGGAAAAACGCTCACCAACTTCCTCTCAAGAAGTTTATAGAGTTCGAGCCTACCCCTGTCGCGGGCGCTAGTTCCTGCTCTGCGTTTACATTCGACTTCGACGCGATCGTCTACGATGAAATCGGGTGTTTTTGTACTCGTCTCGGGTATGAATACGACGCGGCCACCGGACATCACGTATCCGCTCGCGGCGCGGATCTCGTGGATTGCGCTCTTTACTCGCTCCTCATCGTCAAGGCGAAGATCGTCCACTCTGGCCATCAGGTTTTGGGTGCCAGAGTCGCGTAACACTCGGATGTGCATGGCCAGTTCAGCGATCTGTAGGAGTTGTTGCGACGGATGGAGTGGATCTGGCTCTCCGCGTTTGTACTGGCATAACCACGCAGCAGCGGTATGTTTTTCTCGAGACGGGTGAGCCAAACGCTCTTCGAGCCAATCGGCACCCATTAGGTCAATAAGCTCGTCCGCCAGTGCGATGAGTTCTTGGGTCCTAACTTGCTGAAGCCCACCCCGAATAACCATCCTCGAATGATAACGATCAGGACTGACGGCGCCAGGACTGCAACACCGACAGGTCGCACAGGTGTAATCCGCAACTGCCGAGTATGCGGACGATGCCAACGCGCCGGCGTGCTGGACCCCACCTACCGTCCCGCGCTTCAACGCGACGGGCAGGCGAGACACGACCCAATCCCGAGCTGCTACCTCTACATGAGTTCGCACAGCGTCCCGCCATCAGCACACCTATAGCAGACAAGTGGTCCTCAACCGGGAATCAGCCCCCAACCACCGCCGCCGACTGCCGCGCGATGGCCAGCTCCTCATTCGTCGGAACCACAAGGACCTCTACCGCACTGTCATCCGCCGAGATGCGTCGAGCCTCTTTGCCACGCACAGCGTTTCGCTCGTCATCGACGATGATCCCGAACCCTTCCAACCCCGCCAGCGCACGGGCGCGGACGACTGCGGAGTTCTCCCCCACCCCGGCCGTGAAAGTGATGGCATCGACGTGGCCGAGGGCGAACGCGTACGCACCGAGGTAGCGGCGCAGACGGTGGATGTAGACGTCAAAGGCGCGTCGGGCGGCGTCGTCACCGTTGTCCATCAATTCGGTGATCGTGCGGAAGTCGTTCTCGCCGCACAGACCTCGAAGTCCCGAACGCTTGTTGAGCAGCGTGTCGATCTCGTCGACGGACAGGTTCGCCACCCGGTTCAGATGCAGGACCAGCCCGGGGTCGAGGTCACCGCTGCGGGTTCCCATCACCAGTCCCTCGAGCGGGGTCATACCCATCGACGTGTCGATCGGCTGCCCGCCCGCGATGGCCGACGCCGACGCGCCGTTGCCCAGGTGCAGCACGATCTGGTTCAGCGACGCCGGGTCGCGGTCGAGGAACTCGGCCACCCGACCGGAGACATACTCGTGGCTGGTGCCGTGAAAACCGTAGCGGCGGATCGCATGTTCGTCCGCGACCGCACGGTCGATCGCGTATGTCGCCGACGCGTCGGGGAGACCGTGGAAGAACGCGGTGTCGAACACGGCCACCGAGGGGACGTCGGGGAGCAACTCCCGGGCCGCCAGGATGCCGACCAGGTTGGCCGGATTGTGCAGCGGCGCCAGCGGGGAGATCCGCTCGATCTCCGAGATCACCTCGGGGGTCACCACCGTCGGCTCGTAGAACGACCGGCCACCGTGCACCACCCGATGTCCGACCGCGCTCAGTCCCGCGTCGGCCAGATCGGTTCCGTTGTCGGCGAAGAAGCGTTCCGCGCGTCGGACCGCGGCGAGGTGATCGTCGAGTTCCAGTGTCTCGGTGACGGTCTCGCCGTTCTGTTCGTGTGTCATCGACGAACCGGAGTCGCCGATCCGCTCCGCGATGCCCTCCGCGATCACCGTGCCGTCCGCCGGTTGCACCAGTTGGTATTTCAGCGACGACGAGCCGGCGTTGAGCACCAGCACCGCACCCGACGCCCCGCTCATCGGGGACCCTCGGCCTCGGCGGAGGCGGCGTTCTCGGCGAGTGGGTCCACGCCCTCCTGCTGGGCCTGGATCGCGGTGATGGCGACCGTGTTCACGATGTCCGAGACGAGGGCGCCGCGGCTCAGGTCGTTGATCGGCTTGTTCAAGCCCTGCAGCACCGGGCCGATCGCGACCGCCCCCGCGCTCCGCTGCACCGCCTTGTACGTGTTGTTGCCCGTGTTGAGGTCGGGAAAGATCAGCACGGTCGCACGGCCGGCCACCGGCGAGTCGGGCATCTTGGTCTTCGCCACCGAGGGTTCCACCGCGGCGTCGTACTGGATCGGCCCCTCGACCAGCAGATCGGGTTGCCGCTCGCGCACGAGTTCGGTTGCGGTCTTGACCTTCTCGACGTCGGCGCCCGATCCGGACGTCCCGGTCGAGTACGACAGCATCGCGACCCGGGGATCGATACCGAAGGCCGCGGACGTCTGCGCCGAGGAGATGGCAATGTCGGCGAGCTGTTCGTCGGACGGATCCGGGACGATGGCGCAGTCGCCGTACGCGAGCACCTTGTCGGCCAGGCACATGAAGAACACGCTCGACACGGTGGACACACCCGGTTTGGTCTTGATGATCTCGAAGGCCGGCCGGATCGTGTGGGCCGTGGTGTGCGACGCCCCCGACACCATCCCGTCGGCGCGCCCGGTGTGCACCATCATCGTGCCGAAATACGACACGTCACGCATCTTCTCCTGGGCCCGTTCCAGATCCATACCCTTGTGCTTGCGCAGCTCGGTGTAGATCCGGGCGAACTCGTCGAGATACTCCGACTCGGCCGGGTCGATGACCGTGACGTCGGAGAGGTCGAGTCCGAGTTCGATGGAACGCTCGCGCACCGCTTCGGGATCACCGAGCAGAGTGAGGTCGGCAACGCTGCGCCGCGCAAGCCTGTTGGCGGCCCGCAGGATCCGGTCATCGTCGCCCTCCGGTAACACGATGTGCTTTCGGTCGGCGCGCGCACGGGAGATCAGGCGGTACTCGAACATCTGCGGCGTCACCACGGTCGGCGTCGACACGTTGAGGTTGCGCATGACCTTCTCGGGGTCGACATGGGTCTCCATCATCGCCAGTGCGGCCTCGATCTTGTGTACCGAGCCCACCCCCACCTTGCCGCGCGTGTGAGCGGCGGTACGCGCGGTGTCGTAGGTGCCCTGCGGGCAGCTGATGATCGGCAGGGTCGGCTTCAACCCGCTCACCAGCGCCTCGATCATCGGGTGCGGTTTGAGTCCGCCGTTGAGGATGATGCCGGCGAGACGCGGGAAACCCTGTGCGGTGTTGGCGTTCACGAGTGCCAGGAGAACATCCGACCGGTCGGCTGGCGTGATGACCACGGTGCCGTCGGTGAGCCGCTCCAGGATGTGCTCGACGGTCATGCCCCCGACCATCACCCGGAGCGCCTCGCGGTCGAGCAATTCCTCGTCACCGCTGTACATCGTCGCGCCGAGAGCCTCCTTGAGCTCCCCCATCGTGGGGGCGAAGAGCACCGGCTCCTCGGGTAGGCACAGTGCCGGAATCCCGGTGCTGCGCAACTGGTCCCGGATCTCGTCGAGGCGGTCGGGGTCGCACCGGTTGGCAACCAGGGCGACGGGGGTGGCATGGGCAGCGGTCACCTCGGCGATCAGCCCCTCGGCCAGACCGTGCATCTCTTCCGGCGACCTGTCGATCGCCTTGATCGCCAACACCATCGGCGCCGAGAGATTCGCGGCGATCCGGGCGTTGTAGCTCAGCTCCGACGGGGTGCCGACGTCGGTGTAATCCGAACCGACGATGACCACGCGGTCGCAGCGGGACTGGATGGCGTGGAAGCGCGCGACGATCTCGGCGACCGCACCTTCGGGATCGTTGTGCACCTCCTCGTAGGTGACACCGAGACAGTCCTCGTACGGGAGGTCGGCGGATTCGTAGTCGAGGAGGAGATCGAGGATCGGATCACGATCCTCCGCGGCCGTCCGCGAGATCGGACGGAACACTCCGACCCGCCCGCCGGTCGCCGACAGCAAGGCCAGCAACCCCAGCGCGACGATGGACTTACCGGTCTCGCCTTCGGCCGAGGCGATGTAGATGCTGGTCGTGGGGTCGGCGACGATCTGATCCGCGCTCGCGGGTCCGTCGGCGTTGGCGGTCTGGACTCTATCCGTGGCCATGCGCCCCAGCATAGTGGCGGACGGACCGGGCAACCCCGGTCCCGGAGTCGGGCGTCAGAGCAGAATACCCGGGTTGCACACACCGTCGGGATCGAGCGACGCCTTGACCGCCCGCAACGTGCCCAGGGCCAGGGGCCCGATCTCGTCGTGGTACGCGTCACGGTGATCCCGCCCGACCGCGTGATGATGGGTGATGCTGGCACCGGACGCCCGGATCGCGGAATTGGCCGCGACTTTCGCCGCCGCCCACTGCGCCAGCGGGTCGTCGGCGAACGGTGCGACGACCGTGAAGTACAGCGAGGCACCCGACGCGTAGACATGACTCACGTGGCACATGATCAGCGGCGGCGTACCCGAGGCAGTGAGCGAGTCCGTCAGCGCGGCCGTCACCGCGGCGCGCACGTCGTGCAACCGCGACCAGAACGCGACGGTCTCGAGCGTCTCCACCAACACCCCGGCATCGAGCAACGGGTCGCGAAGGTACGGTCCCGCGAAACGTCCTGTCCGCCAGGCCTCCCCGGGACCCTCCCCCAGCGCCCTGCCACCGACCTCGATCAACACCGACGATGCCGCATCGCGTCGCCGCGCCACCTCGTCGGCCGCACCCTCATATCCGGCGACGACCAGACACCCGGCCCCGTCATCGCCGTGCTCGCTCCCGGCGCCGCTCTCATGCGGCCCGCTCGCTTCGCTCCCGGCGCCGGCGGGATCAGCGAGATTCAACGCCGTCTCCACCTCGTCGGACAGGCGGAGCACCGTCGGCAGCGGACCGTCCTGGGCCAGCCGACGGAGAGCGGTCGCGCCCTCGGCGAACGAGGCGAACCGCCAGGCGTCGAAGACGCGGGCCGTCGGGGCCGGGCGGATACGGATCTGCACGCTCGTGATGACCCCGAACACGCCCTCCGACCCGAGGACCAGCTGACGCAGGTCGGGTCCGGCCGCCGACCGCGGCGCGGTACCGAGTTCGACGGTTCCGCGCGGAGTCGCCAACACGAGGCCCTCGACCATCTCGTCGAAGCGCCCGTATCCGGCCGACGACTGGCCGGCCGAGCGAGTGGCGGCATAGCCACCGATCCCAGCGCCCTCATAGGACTGCGGAAAATGACCGATGGTCCAACCCTTCTCGCGCAGGAGCGCCTCGGCCGCGGGTCCGCGCAGACCGGCCTGCAGGGTCGCCGTTCGGGAGATCTCGTCGATCTCCACCACGCGGTCGAGGCGGCGAAGGTCGAGACTGATCACGCCGGCGAGTCCGGCGCGGTCCGGCGTCAACCCACCCACCACGGATGTCCCGCCGGTGAACGGCACCACCGCGATCCGTCGCTCCGAACACACCCGCAGGATCGCGACCACTTCGTCGTGGTCGCCCGGGTACACGACGAGGTCGGGCGCGTCGTCGGCGTCACCCGCGCGCAACCGCAGGATGTCCGGGGTGGAGTACCCGCGCGTGTGCTGCACCCGTGCCGCGTCCGCGTCGGAGACGTGGTCGGCGCCGACGACCGCCGAAATATTCTCGCGGACAGCAGCATCGACCGTCGACCGAGCCGGCGAGATGGTGTCCGGGTCGACGCCGGCGGCGGCTTCCCGGTCCCCGGCCAGAGCTGCTGCGGCGCCGGGCAGCTCGGCGGTGCACGCCGGGTCTCCCCACCGCGGGCGGAGCATCCCCACGACGGGGATCGCGGTTTCGTCGGACATGTGCTCACCGGTCATCGGACCGGGCCCGGCCGGTTGCCGCCCGTCGGCGCGCCACCGCTCTCGGTGTCGTCTCGGACGATCGCCCGCACGACCAGTTCGGCGATCTGCTCGTCACTCAGGAAGCTGTCGGGGATGAGCATGAGGGAGTAGATGGTGCGCACGAGGAACTCCGCGGCCCCCCGCGGGGTGGGGAACAGCTGGTCCCCGATCTCGGGTTCCAGATCGGGCAGGGCCTCCGACACGATCTGATGGATGAGCGTGGGCCCGGCCGAATCGTTGGTGGCGACGAGCGCGCGGACCACTTCCTCCGGCTCCCTGCGCAGCACGTACTGCAACGCGTCGTGGTTGCGGATGTAGGGCAGCACGTTCACCACCTGCGCGTGGATCTTGCCCGCGGCGTCGGGCGCGGTCGCCGACCACTCGATCAACTTGACCCGCAGCAGCGACACCTCGCGTTCCACGATGGCCGTGACCAGCGCTTCGCGGCCGCCGAACATCCGGTAGGCGGTCGCCCGCGCCACCCCGGCGTGCCGGGCCACCGACGTCAGACTCAGCGTCTTGGCCCCGAACCGGGACACCAGCCCGACTCCGACATCCACCATGCGGTCACGATCCATGCGAAAACCGTAGCGAATCAGGATGAGGCGGGAACCGTCGTGGTGGTCGTCGTGGTGGTCACGGCGTTGCCCGGTGCGGCGTCCTCGGTGGTCGGAGGCGTCGTGGTGATCTCGGCGGGGCCCTCCGGCTCGGATGACGTCGAAGGCGCCGACGGGACAGGCGCCGGTGACGTACGGCGGACCGAAGGCGTCGTACGCGCCGGCTCCGGCGTCTCGGCGCGCGCGGTGATCGTGGTCTGCCGGTCCACGCGGTCGGCACCCGCACCGCCGCCGAGGCAATGGACGACGAAGGTCCTCGGCACATTCGGATACACCGACGCCGTGAGAACCCCACGCGCCCCCGGCCCCATCGTGGTGGCGGCCGTGGGATGGACCGCGCCGCTCGGTGTGAGGGTGCATTCCACCGCCGGATTGCGCGTCGCATTGTTGTAGAGACTGATCTGCAACCGGGTCCCGTCGACGCGGTACGAACACCCGGGGATCGGTCCGGAACCGGCGAGCGGTCCGCAGTTCACACTGGGCGACGCCGCGGGCGACTCCGAGTCGACAGCCAGAAGCGTTGTCGCCGTGGCGAAAGTCAGTGATCCGCCGATGGCGAGGCCGGCGACGAACTTGCGCATGGCGATGTCTCCTCGGTTGCGGTCGTGCCGGGAACGCGTCGTGTATCGGAGGGCGTCATCGTCGGCGACGACACGTCCAGGCTACGCGCCGACCGGCCCGTACGCGGTCTCATCGGCAGCAATCGGCGGGCGATGGCGACCCCACCGAGACAGAGGAGTCCCCCGACGATGCCGACGCCGGTGGGCAACTCGTCGAGCAGCGCCCACGACAGGACGATGACGATCGCGGGGACCACGAGGGTGGTGGCCGCCATCGCACTCGCATCAGTGCGGGCCAGCGCATAGGCCCACGTGGAGAACGCGATCGCGGTCGGCCCGACCCCGAGGTAGATCACCGCCCAGATCGCCCCCGACTCGGCGCCGGACAGTTCGGTGACGGCCACGGGGGCGAAGGGCGCGGTGGCCACGAGACCGGCGACCGCACCGAGCCAGGTCGCGGTCAGCGCGTCGACGCTGCGTAGGGCCGATTTCTGGATCAGCACCCCGGTCGCGTACAGAACCGCCGCGCCGACCCCGAGCACGATGCCGAGCCAGTCGGCGTGCGCGTCCGCGGTGGCGGACCCGCCGACGGCGATCAGCACCACGCCGGCGAAGGCGATCGTCATACCGATCACGAGGTGACGCGGAAACCCCTCTCCGAGAAAGAGTCCCGCGGCGACGGCCACGAGGATCGGTGCCAGGTTCACCAGCAGCGCCGCGGTCCCGGCGTCGAGGTGGCGTTCGGCCCAGTTCAACAGGACGGTGTAACCCGCGAACCAGGCGACCCCGTACGCCGTCACCAGGGCGAGCGCACGGCCGCGCGGTAGCAGCGGACGGGCCGGCGCCCCGGTTGTCCGTGCGCGCAGACGTACCACCATCACGATGAGCGTCAGCGGGATCACCGCCGCCAGCAACCGCAGGAACGCCATGGAACCCGGCGAGAACGTGTCACCGAGCGCGCGGATGCCGATGAACGCCGACGCCCACAGCACGACGGTGACGACGGCGGCCAGAGCCGGCAGGGATGCGGTGGCGGACCCAGCCGATGCCGGTGTCGGGCGCGAGGACATGTGTTCCAGATTTACTCATCCGGCACTTCAGGACAATTGAATACTTGTTCCGAACATTTCAGCGCCGCTGCACAGTCGCCGCGGTATCGTCGCCCCATGGTCGACATCCATCGCCTTCGGGTTCTGCGCTCGGTCATCGGCGAGCAGTCCATCGGCGGAGCCGCGGCCTCGCTCGGATACACGCCGTCAGCGGTCAGCCAGCACATCGCCACCCTGCAGCGCGAGACCGGGCTGTCGCTGGTGGAGCGAGACGGTCGCGGCATCGTGCCCACCGAGGCCGGCACCATCCTGGCCCGCGAGTCCGACACCGTCTTCGAGCAGATCGCCCGTATCGACGGTCTGATCTCGGAGCTGCGCGACGGCCGGCTCGGTCAGCTGCGCATCAACTACTTCGCCTCGGCGGGCGCCACCTGGATCCCGCCGATCGTCGCCACCATCTCGCGCGAATTCCCCGGACTGCGACTGGATCTCCGCCTCATCGAGCTGATGGGCCCGTCGTCGGCGGCACCCGACATCGAGATCTATGTCGAGGACAGTCAACGCCCGTCCGCGGACGTGGCCGGGTTCGTCGGACGCCGGCTGACCACCGACCCGTATTCCGCTGTCGTACCCGTGGATTCAGCATGGGCGGCGCTGGAGTCGGTGACCCTGCGCGAACTGTCCCAGGTGCCGTGGGTCGACAACGACGTGGCGCGGGGACCCTGCCGGCAGGCAGTGCTCGACGCATGTACGTCGGTCGGTTTCGTACCCGACTTCAGCGTCGAGACCCAGGACTACCCGACCGCGATACGGTTCGTCGCGGCCGGGGTCGGACTCACCGTCGTCCCCCGGCTCGCGCTCGTCGACCTGCCGCCCGGCGTCACGGCAGTTCCCATCGTCGACCCGACGCCCGCACGCGAGGTGCGGGTCCGGGTACGACAGAGCGGACTCGACCTGCCGCCCGTTCGACGAGTGCTCGAGATGCTCGACGCCGCTGTTGCGCAGGGGTTTTCGTGATCAGCCGAGTTTGCGTAGGCGCGGGGCGAGGTCGCGTTCGAAGTTCTCCAGGAAGCGCTGCTGGTCGTGGCCGGGGGCGTGGAAGACGAGGTGGTTGAGTCCGGCGTCGGTGTAGAACTTGACCTTCTCGACAGCCTCGTCGGGGTCGGAGGACACGATCCACCGCTTGGCGACCTGTTCGATCGGCAGCTCGTCGGCCAGCCGCTCCATCTCGGTCGAGCTGTTGACGCTGTGCTTCTGCTCCGGGGTCAGCGACAGCGGGGCCCAGAACCGGGTGTTCTCCAGCGCCAGTTCGGGATCGGGATCGTAGGAGATCTTGATCTCGATCATCTTGTCGATGGTGTCGACATCGCGCTCGGCCTTTGCCGCTCCTTCGGCGACCGCGGGTAGCAGCTTCTCGGTGTAGAGCTCGGGACCCTTGCCCGAGGTACAGATGAAACCGTCGCCGGCACGCCCGGCATAGCGGGCGACGACCGGCCCGCCGGCGGCGACGTAGACCGGGATCGGTTGCTCGGGAATGTCATACATGTAGGCGCCCTGCGTGTGGTAGTACTCGCCGTCGAAGTTGACCTCTTCCCCGGTCCACAGTTCGCGCATGAGCGTGATCGACTCGCGCAGGCGCGCGAAGCGTTCCTTGAACTCCGGCCACTCTCCCTGAAAACCGGTCGCGTACTCGTTGAGCGCCTCGCCGGTGCCGACACCGAGCATGATGCGTCCGGGGTAGAGGCAGCCCATCGTGGCAAAGGCCTGCGCGATGACCGCGGGGTTGTAGCGGAAGGTCGGGGTCATCACCGAGGTGCCGATCTGCACGCGCTTGGTGCGCTCGCCGACCGCCGCCATCCAGGCCAGCGAGAACGGGGCGTGGCCGCCGTTGTGCCGCCAGGGCTGGAAGTGATCGCTCACCGCAACCGAATCCATGCCGTGCTCTTCGGCCGCGACCGCGATCTCCACCAGCTCGCGCGGATCGAACTGCTCCGCCGACGCCTTGAAACCGAGCTTGAGTTCTGCCATGTCCATCGCTCCTTCGCCACCGGCCCTCACCCGCCGGCGCGGGCCGGTCTGCGGAGTCGGCCCAATCGTCGTGTGACCTCGCATACCAACGTAGAGCATGCGGACAGACGCCGACGGAGGGAGCCGGACGGGACCTCAGCCGGCCGGGGCGACGGCGTCCAGATCACCCGGGGCCAGCGTCCGGGACGCCCCCGCCCGGGTGTCGGCGATGTGCCGTTCCAGCAGCTCCGCCGCGCGTTCGGAATCGCGGTCGCGCACGGCGTCGAGGATCGCGCGGTGCTCGGCCACCGACACGTCGTGACGGCGCCCCGCGGTGGGCAGGTAGTAGAAGCGAACCCGCTTGTTCACGTCGGCGACCATCGACTCGAGGACGCGGTTGTGCGCGCAACCGGCGAGCCCGACGTGGAAGTCGCAGTTGATCGCGGACAGCGTTGCATCGTCGGTGGTCTTCTCCTGCCGGTCGACGATCCGTACGAGCGCGTCGAGCTGCGCCGCGGTGCGTCGTTGCGCGGCGAGCCAGGCCGCTCGCCGCTCGACGATGAGCCGCGCCTCGAACAGGTCCGACAGTTCGGCGGAATCCCGGTCGCGGACATAGGTCCCCCGGTTGTGGCGACGGACGACCCACCCCTCGGCCTCCAGCGAACGCAGGGCCTCCCGCACGGGGATGTGACTCACCCCGGATTCGCGAGCGAGTTCGTCCGCGTTGATCCGCGTGCCGGGCGCGAGTCGCCCTGAGAGGATTCCCTCTTCCACGTCGAGTCGGATTCGGTCGGCCGGGGCGGGGGTCGCGCCCAGGTCGGCGCCACGCTCGATCATGCCGGTGATGCTATATGAATCTGTCGATGCAAGGTCGGTGGCAGACGACGCCGGTATGCAGCGTAAATGTGCGCACCCACGGTGAAGCGGGTTAATCGGCTGTTTACGAACCGGCAACGGCAGCGCGACGAGTGAAGAGTTTCCTATAGGAAATTTCCATCCAGGTTTCGGGAGGAACCCATGAGCGCCACCTCTGACATACCGGTCGCCGGTACCGGCCCCGACGGGGCCGCCGCGTCGGCAACGTTCGACGAGTACGAGGACCGGCCCGTCCCGGCGTCGGCGCGCAAATCCCTCTTCGCGGTGTCGTCGGTGTGGCTCGGGTTCCCGATGATCCTGACCTGCGCCGTGTTCGGCGGCATGATCGTCTACTCGCTCGGATTCTGGCCGGGCATGGCCGCGATCGCGGTCGGCAACCTGATCCTGATGGCCTACGTGGGACTGCTCAGCTACCAGGCGGGCCGGACCGGCGAGAACTTCGCGCTGATGGCGGCCCGGACCTTCGGCTCGAAGGGCTACCGCATCCCCGCCGCTTTCCTCACCACCGTGGTGATCGGCTGGTTCGCCTTCCAGACCGGGTTGACCGGGTCGACGCTCGAGGCGAGCATGGGCTGGAACGCCACCCTCATCGCGCTGATCGCGGGCGTCGGATATGTCGCGGCCACGCTGCTCGGTATCCGGGCATTGACCGTCATCGGGATCATCGCGGCCCCGCTCTACCTGATCCTGGGGGTCCTCGCGATCGTCGATGCCTCTTCCGCGCCCGGCGCCGGCGACTTCACCTCCTACGCCGGTGGCGCCGGCGCGACGGCGCTGACGTTCGGCGCAGCGGTCACGCTCGTGGTCGCCTTGTTCGCCGACTCCGGCACCATGACAGCGGATTTCACCCGCTGGTCGGTCAACGGCAAGCAGGCCTTCTTCGCCGCCTTCAGCGCCTTCCCGATCGGCAACACCATCGCGCTGACCATCGGCGGCGTCATCGTGGCAATGGGCGCCGGTGACGATCCGGCCGCCAACGGCGGCGGCTTCCTCGGCATCCTCATCGACAACGGCGGGGTGCTGATCCCGATCGCGATCGCCTTCGTGTTCATCAACCTCGGTTCGGTGTGCACACACTGCCTCTACAACGGCGCCGTCGGGTGGAGCGAGCTGACCGGCATCCGGATGCGCGTCCTGACAGTGTTTCTCGGAGCCGTCGGCGTCGCGCTCGCCGTCGCCGGGATCTGGCAGCACTTCGAGGACTGGCTCAACCTGCTCGGCGTCGTCGTCCCGCCGCTCGGCGCAGTTCTCATCGTCGACCAGGCGCTCCCCCGGACGCGGCGGCCCGCGGCGGCCGGTACCCCGGCGGCCTGGCGTGTGTCCTCGTTCGTCGCGTGGGTCGTCGGCGCGGTCGCGGCCCTCGTCACGCACTACTTCGCGCCGGCGCTGTGTGTCGTCGCGGTGGGGATCGTCGTATCCGGTGCCCTCGCAGCAGTTCTGAGCCGGCCGGCTGCCACCGACGCGTCGTCGACGCCCGCGCCGGTCGCCGAGGACACGGCCTCGGCGCCGGTGTGACCGCCCTTCGAGGCTCGTCGCTTCGCTCCTCGCACCTCAGGGAACAGAAACAGGCTCACCCCGACCCGACCAGGAATCGACCATGACTTCTTCTGCACCACATCAGTTTCCGACGATCGACGCCGCACGCCCGTACGCCTGGCCGTATGATGGCGGCTTCGATCCCGCCACCACCGCACTGCTCTGCATCGACTGGCAGACGGACTTCTGCGGTCCCGGCGGCTACGTCGACGCGATGGGATACGACCTGTCGCTGACGCGGACCCCGCTCGAACCGACCGCCCGCGTCCTGGCCGCGGCACGCGATGCCGGCCTCACCGTCATCCACACTCGTGAAGGACACCGCGCCGACCTCTCCGACCTCCCGGCGAACAAGCGCTGGCGGTCGGGACGGATCGGGGCCGAGATCGGCTCCACCGGCCCGTGCGGTCGCATCCTCATCCGCGACGAACCCGGTTGGCAGATCGTGCCGGAGGTCGCTCCCCTCGACGGCGAGATCGTGATCGACAAGCCGGGCAAGGGCGCCTTCTACGCGACCGATCTCGACCTCGTGTTGCGCACGAATGGGATCACGCACATCATCCTGACCGGGATCACCACCGACGTCTGCGTCCACACGACGATGCGGGAGGCCAACGACCGCGGTTACGAGTGCCTCATCCTCTCCGACTGCACGGGTGCGACCGACCCGGCCAACCACGAGGCCGCGCTGAACATGGTCACGATGCAGGGCGGGGTGTTCGGCGCCGTGGCCACGTCCTCGGAACTCCTCGCCGCGATGAGTGCCACGCCAGACGCCGCGATGGCCGTCTAGTCGCTTGACCAGCGTGTTCGCCGCCGGCGATTCCTCCCGCAGCGGACACGCTGGACCTCAAGTTGGGTTTAAGTTCTACCGTGGACGGCATGAGTATGCAGTCCGTGGCCTGGGACATGATGTACAAGTCCTCCACCCAGCCCAGCAGCAAGCGATTGCGGGGCGACCGCCGGGTGACACTTCGCCGTATCGGTGGGTTCGCCCGACCGCACCGACGCCGGATCGGATGGTTCCTCCTGCTGTCGGTCTTCACCGCGGTGCTGACCGTCGTGACCCCGCTGCTGGCGGGTCGCGTCGTCAACCTCATCACCGAGAGCGGCTCGGAGATGATGATCGTCGGACTCGCGGTCGCCATCGCGCTGATCGCCGTCGCCGAGGCCGCCGCGGGAATCGGGGTCCGGTGGCTGTCGGCGAACATCGGGGAGGGTCTCATCCTCGACCTACGGCGCGCCGTCTTCGACCACGTGCAGCGGATGCCGATCGCGTTCTTCACCCGCACCCGCACCGGGGCCCTGGTGAGCCGGCTCAACAACGACGTCATCGGCGCCCAGCGGGCATTCAGCGACACCTTGTCCGGCGTCGTCTCGAACATCGTCACCCTCACCCTGACGCTGGGCGTCATGATCGCGATCAGCTGGCAGATCACGTTGCTGGCGCTGATCCTGCTGCCGGTCTTCGTGATACCGGCACGGCGGATGGGCCGGCGCATGGCCGCACTCTCCCGCGAAGCCGCCGAGCACAACGCCCGCATGTCCACGCAGATGACCGAACGCTTCTCCGCCCCCGGCGCCACGCTGGTGAAACTGTTCGGGCGCCCCGATCTCGAGTCGCGCGAGTTCGCCGACCGCGCCGACCGGGTCCGCGACATCGGCGTACGCCGGTCGATGTTGCAGGCGTACTTCATGACGACGCTGATGCTGGTGTCGGCGCTGGCCCTCGCCCTGGTCTACGGGCTCGGCGGATGGCTTGCGGTACAGGATCATCTGTCCGCGGGCGCGGTCGTCTCACTGGCCCTGTTGCTCACCCGGATGTACGCGCCGCTCACGGCCCTGGCGAACGCACGGGTCGAGATCATGAGCGCCCTGGTCAGTTTCGAGCGCGTCTTCGAGGTCCTGGACCTACAACCCCTCATCGCCGACGCACCCGACGCGGTACCGGTGCCCGGCACCGAGAGCGGGCGGCCCGTGCCGGTGTCCGTCCGATTCGACGACGTGTCCTTCGCCTATCCGGCGGCGGACAAGGTGTCGCTGGCATCGCTGGAAGAGGTTGCCCAACTCGACAATCGGGCCGGCACGACGGTCCTGCACCATGTCGACCTCGATGTCCCGGCCGGCAGCATGGTGGCTCTCGTGGGCAGTTCCGGTGCCGGCAAGTCGACCATCGCGAGTCTCGCGACCCGCCTCTACGACGTCGACGAGGGCTCGATCCAGCTGGCCGGAGTCGACATCCGGAAACTGCAGACCGCATCGGTCCATCGAACCGTCGGTCTCGTCACCCAGGACGGCCACCTCTTCCACGACACCATCCGGGCGAATCTCGTGCTCGCCCAGCCGAACACGTCCGATGACGAGATCTGGGACGCACTGCGACGGGCTCGGCTCGACGAGCTGGTCGGCTCACTGCCCGACGGACTGGACACCGTCGTCGGCGAACGCGGGTACCGGCTGTCCGGCGGTGAGCGCCAACGCATGACGATCGCCCGCCTGCTGCTGGCACAACCGTCGGTGGTCATCCTCGACGAGGCGACCGCGCATCTCGATTCGACGTCGGAGGCGGCGGTCCAGGCGGCGCTCGGCGAGGCCCTCGAGGGACGGACCTCGATCGTCATCGCGCACCGGCTGTCGACGATCCGGGCCGCCGACGAGATCGTCGTGCTCGAAGCCGGGCGTGTCGTCGAACGCGGTGATCATCCGACGCTCCTGGCGCGCAACGGACGCTACGCCGAGCTCTACCGGACGCAGTTCGCCGAGGACGACCCCGAGGACTCGGATTCGCTGACGGCGTGACCCTTCGTGACGCGCCCCGGTTTCCTGCTCCCTGAGGTGCGAACGAAGCGAGCCCAACCACCGCTCCCTGAGGTGCGAGCGAAGCGAGCCACGAAGGGTCTCGCAAGGTGTCTCACCAGGCCCTTCGTGGCTCGTCGCTAGCGCTCCTCGCACCTCAGTATCTGCGGCCTGGCGGCCGTCGTGGGGGTCGAAGAGTTCGTGCTGGTCACCGGCGCGTGGGGGGTTGATAGTGGAGGGGTGGGATGCGGTGACCTTGAATTCCTCCCTTGTGCCGAAGAGCCAGTACCTCAGTGTGAGGCGCGGGGCCTGCCACGGGAATCGTGGATTGTTGCTACGAGCACGCGGATTAGACTCCTGCATTTGTTTGCCCCGTCCGCAGCCCACTTCCGAGGACTCGAAAGGAAACCGAGATGGAAGTGCTGCATCCCCGATGCGCCGGGATGGATGTCTCCAAAAAGGATGTGAAAGTCTGTGTCCGCCTGGCTAGTCCGGGCCGAAAGACCGTGCAAGATACCACGACCTGGTCGTCGATGAGCGGCGACATTCTGCGGCTGCGGGACTATCTGATCGCCGAGCAGGTGACGTGTGTGGTCATGGAAGCCACCGGCGACTACTGGAAACCGTTCTACTACCTCCTCGAAGACGCCCCGTTCGGAGCTTGTCAAGATGTCTGTGTAAGAACGTGACTCCTGGGTTTCCTGTGGTTGCTGGTTGGGTCTAGTTGAGGTGGGGTTCGATGCGGTCGGGGTAGGCCAGGGCTAGTTGCCCGAGGGCCTGTTTCCAGTTCGTCACGACTTGGCCCTCGACGAGCCTGCCGGGGGCTCTGCGCGTGGCGGCGGGCTTGCCGCGTTCCTTCTCGCGTTGCCGGGCACGTTTGTCCTCAATGTCGCAGATCGCCAGCCACAGCAGTTTGCGCGCCGCGAGATCGTTGGGGAAGTGTCCCCGATTCTTGATGACCTTGCGGAGTTGGTAGTTCAGCGACTCGATCGAGTTGGTGGTGTAG